>NZ_JBAKHX010000093.1:0-28020 GCF_036906915.1 Micromonospora sp. CPCC 206061 | reverse complement strand
CGCCCGGGCGCCCGCGCCGCCCGCGCCCGCGCCGCCCGCGCCCCGCGGCCCCCCTGCTCGTCGATCAAGGGCAAATGCACGTGATTCGATCTCAAAACCACGTGTATTTGCCCTTGATCTACGCGGATCTCCTTGATCGACGAGCCGGTCGGCGCTGACTCGCGCGCGGCCGGACCGCGATCGCCGCAGGCGCCAGATCTTGAAGCTGGACCCGTCGCCCAAGCGACGCTCGGACACCAAGATCTAGGGCAAGGACCCGCCACGCCGCACTGTGGCCGCGACCGGGCAGATCTTGACGCTGGCGTTGTCAGCCATACCCGCCAAGATCTAGGCGCCGCGGCCATGGTGTGCGGCCCGGTCGGACGGCCTGGCGTGATCTTGCCGAGCTGAGGTCGGATAGCGCCCCTAGGTCGGCGATAGCGTCAGCCGACGCCCATCAGAACGCGGCGTGCTGGTTTCGACCCAGCCGCCGGGCCGCTCACCGCAAGCGGCGCTGGCCCCTTGAAACTGTGACAGGCTCTAGGCCTCACGTGGGGGAGTCAACGCAGGTGGCGGCGTCCGACGGGAACGGCTGGGACGATCCGGCCGCGGCTCGCGTTTGGGCCCCCGGAACGGCGGGCACCGTCAATGTAGCGGTTTTGTCCGCCGCGACCGGGAAGGGGAAGCGAATGATCGACGCACGCGTCACGCTGCCCCGTCAACGGTGGACGGTGCCGTTGGCGCGACATCTCACACGCGCAGTGCTTGAAGGGGCCCATGTCGCCAGCGACGACCGCGACGACATCGAGCTCGCGGTGAGCGAGGCGTGTGGCAACGCGGTACGCCACGCGCGCTCCACCGACCGGTACCACCTGCGGCTCCACCTGGGCGGCGGCGCCTGCGTGGTCGAGGTCACCGACGAAGGCGCGGGCTTCGGGCCCTCCGCGCCCCGGGCCTCGACGGGCGTTGCCAGCTCCGGACGCGGGCTCGCGATCATCCGGCGGCTCGCCGACGAGCTTGTGGTGCGGCGGCGCCGGCCGGGAACGCTCGTGCGGTTCCGCAAGCGCCTCGCCTAGAACTTTTAGGTATGGGCACGCCCGACGACATCGCCGCGATGGCTGTTCCTGGCGCCGGATTCGCCCGCGTTCGTCACCGGTGAGCGGATCGCGACCGCCTCGGGGGTCGCGACCTCCCTGTGAGTGGTACCGGCCGGGTTCGGCCGGCTCCGCTGCGGGTATGGGTGAGATGACAGTCCCCCATACGTAAGGAGGCCGGTCGTGGGTATCGGCACCAGCATCTTCCTGATCGCGGTCGGTGCGATCCTGACGTTCGCCCTCGAGACCAGTGTGGCCGGCATCGACCTCGACGTCGTCGGCTGGATCCTGATGGCGGCCGGGGTTCTCGGCCTAATCATGACCTCGCTGATCTGGGGTCGCCGCCGCAACACAGTGGTGACCGAGGACCCGGCCGAGTACCGCCGGGTCGAGGAGCGCCGCGAGGTCGGCCCGCCGCTGTAAGGCGCGCGAGCTCATGCAGCGGGTAGCCGCATGACGAAACGGCATCCGCCCAGAGTGTTCTGAACGGCCGCCTCGCCATCGTGCGCCTCGACCAGACCGCGCACGATGGCGGGGCAAAGGCCGCCGGAACTGGAGCCGCCGGAGTCCACCGCCAGCGCGCTCACAACCGTCGCATGTGGACGGTCAATTGCGATGAGCATCACGCTCTGGATCTCCCCGGAGCGGGGCGCAACCGCCGGCACACCTCCAGGCCCCGTCGCCGCCGGGGCAGCATGGCGTCGAGGACCACGAGCTCGGGCGCCTCCCGGGCCGCCGCGGGTATCGCTCGCCACATCGCTGATCAGAAAAATGTGATCCACTACCAGTACCCGTTGCCACACAAAGGGTTACGCTACCGGCCCTGACCTGCGAATACTCGATGTCGATCTATTTCGAGACGCCTAGGTCCAGCCGGTCCACATCGGATCGGCCAAGACGGCGGCTAGGTGTGCCGGGGTGATGTGCGGCAGACTGTGCCGTTGTGGAGGCGCTCCAACCATTGGGTGGCCGGTACCGGCTGCACGAGAAGGTCGGCGAGGGCGGAATGTCCGTCGTCTGGCGGGCAACCGACGAGGTGCTCCGCCGATCCGTCGCCGTCAAGGTGCTGGCCGGCCGGTTCCTGACCGACGCCGTTGCCCGCCTGCGCATCCAAGCGGAGGCCCGGGCCGCGGCGCGCCTCACCCATCCGTGTGTCGCGAGCGTCTACGACTATGGCGAGTCGCGGTCCGAGAGCGGGCACCCCGTGCCGTTCGTGGTGATGGAGCTGCTCAGCGGCCCGACCCTGAGCCGGCGACTCGCCGACGGTCCGCTGCCGCCCGCTGACGCGCTGCGTGTCTGCGCCGAGGTCGCCGACGGGCTCGCCGCCGCGCACGCCGCCGGGCTCGTGCACCGCGACGTCAAACCGGCCAACGTCATGCTCACGCCGAGCGGCGCGAAGGTCGTCGACTTCGGCATCGCGGCCGCCGCCGGACCGCGCGACGACGTCGACCCCTACAGCGACCTGTTTGGTACGCCGGCGTACCTCGCGCCCGAACGCCTGGTCGGCGGCGACGTCGTGCCCGCCTCGGACGTGTACGCGCTGGGCCTGCTGCTGCATGGCGCGCTGCTGGGGCGGCTGCCATGGGCAGCCGAGACCACCACGCAGATGCTCGCCGCGCACGTGTACGTGGAGCCGACGCCACTGCCCCCCATCGAGGGGGTGCCGGCGCACGTGGTCGAGCTGGCGCGGCGCTGCCTGGCGAAGAACCCTGCCGACCGCCCCACCGCCAACGAGGTCGCCACCGATCTCGCCGCTGCCGCGTCGATAGCGGCGGGGTCCGCCACCAGCACTCCCGAGCCGGCCGCCATGAGCGAAGCGGGCGCGGCGCTGGCCGTCCCTGGGACCGGGGCGCCCGTGGGCCCAGGATCGGACGCGACCACCGCGGCGGTGCGGGCGCGGCGCACCGGGCAGCGCCGGATGCTGGTGTTCGCTGCCGCCAGCGCCGTCGCGATCCTCGCGATCACCGCCGTGATGCTGGTCCTCGAGCCCACCGTCAAGGACCAGTCCGTCGCCGAGGCTGAAGTGACCCACAGTGTCCCGCCGGGCGGCAGCGCGGGCGACGCCAGGGACCCCTCGGCAAGCCCGACGCCGACCCCCCAGCCCGGCGGCCCAGCCGGTGACGGCGGACCGGTCAGCACCACCTCCGCCCCCAAACCGACCAAGACGGGTGCCGTCACGGCCTCGCCGCGCACGGCCGCGCCCACCCGGCCGGCCGAGACCGCCACGATCACAGCCACCCCGGTAGCGGCCAAGCAGCGCACGTTGACCTCCGCCGGCGGCACGGTGCTCGCCGAGTGCGTGGGCTCGACGGCCGAGGCGCTGAGCTGGGAGCCGGCCGACGGCTACACGGTGCGGAAAGTCGTACCCGGGCCGGCGCAGACCGTGGGCGTCACCTTCGGCGGGCCGAAGGCCGTGCCCATGCGCATCCGCTGCGATGCCAGCGGCGTGCCGTACCTGGTTTAAACGGTACAGCGAACTAACAGCGCTGTTATATCGTGATCGGGTGGATCTTTACCCGGAAGTCGCACCCTACGATCACGGCCTGCTCGACGTCGGAGACGGCCACCGCGTGTACTGGGAAATCCGCGGCAACCCGCACGGTAAGCCGGCCGTGGCCGTGCACGGCGGGCCCGGCTCGGGGTGCGGGCCGTTCTGGCAGCGGTTCTTCGACCCCGAGGCGTACCGGGTCGTGCTCTTCGACCAGCGCGGCTGCGGCCGCAGCACCCCGGACGCGGGCGAGTGGACCACCGACCTGTCCACCAACACCACCCACCACCTGCTCGCCGACCTGGAGCGGCTGCGCGAGCACCTGGGGATCGACAGGTGGCTGGTCATCGGCGGGTCGTGGGGCTCGGTGCTCGGGCTGGCGTACGCCGAACGGCATCCGGACCGCGTCACCGAGGTCATCCTGTTCAGCATCCCCACCCGGCCCCGCCGGGCCACCGAGTGGATCACACGATCGATGGGTCGGGTGTTCCCCGCCGAGTGGGCGCGGTTCCGCGACGTCGTACCCGAGAAGGAGCGCGCCGGCGATCTCGCCGGCGCCTATGCCCGCCTGCTCGCGGACCCTGACCCGGAGGTCAGGGACCGCGCAGCCGTTGCCTGGTGCGAGTGGGAGGACACGCACGTGGCCACCGGCCGCGACCCGAAGCCCGACCTTCGGTACCAGGACCCGGCGTTCCGGATGACCTTCGCGCGGCTGGTGACCCACTACTGGAGCAACGGCTGCTGGCTGGACGACGACGAGCTGCCCGACGGGGCGGCGAAGCTGGCCGGCATCCCGGGCGTGCTCGTGCACGGGCGCCTCGACATCAGCAGCCCGCTCGACGACGCCTGGGAACTCGCCCAGCGGTGGCCGGGCAGCGAGTTGGTCGTGGTGGGCGATGCCGCGCACGGGGCCGGTCACCCGGACATGCGTGGCGCGCTGCTGGCCGCGACCGACAGGTTCCGCGGGCGGTAACTGAGGGCGTGGGGCGCAAGATCCAGCTCGTGCCCTAGCCTCGGACGTCGGCGAAGCCGGGGATGCCGGGCTCCCGCTCGATCCGCGCCGCCCGCACCAGGAAGCTCACCGTGTGGTACCAGCCGCACAGCGCGAGCAGGTCCAGCAGCTGCTCCTCGGTGAAGTACTCCGACAGCGCCGCCCACAGCACATCGTCCACATCGGAGCGTTGGTGCAACTGGTCGACGAAGTCGAGCAGCAGCCGGTCGCGCCGATCCGTCCAACACGGGTCGGCACCAGAGCCGTGCGCGATCGAACGGATCTGCCCAGCCGTCAGCTCGGCGCGCTCGGCCCACACCGCGATGTGCAGCCCCCACTGGTACTCGCAGCCGCACCGCGCGCACGTACGCGTGATGATCAGCTCGCGGGCGCGCAGGTCGACGCTGATCGCGTCGCTCAGCTCGTACCCGATCCAGTCAGTCATGGCGCGGGCCATCGGGCCGTTGCGGGCCAGTGTCCGCATCACGCGCAGCGGCGGAAGGTCGGGCGGAACCATGCTCGCCAGCAACGCCTTGACACGCGGATGGTAGGGCTCCTCGTGCGGCACGATGCGAGCCGCCATCGCACCTCCTGTCAGGTCATGGGATCAGCAGCAGCTTGCCCGTCGTACGGCGGGAGGCCAGGTCGGTGTGCGCGCGGGCCGCCTCGGCCAGCGGGTACCGGCCGCCGACGAGCACGCTCAGCGAGCCGTCGGCCACCCAGCCGTACACGTCGGCGGCGCGGCGGCGCAGCTCCTCGTCTTCGACGATGTAGTGCGCGAGGGTCGGTCGGGTCAGGAACAGCGACCCGCCCTGATGCAGCCGCTGGGGATCGAACGGCGGCACCGGGCCGCTCGCCGCACCGTACAGCGCGAGGATGCCGCGCGGGCGCAGGCTCGCAAGGCTCTCGTCGAACGTCGTCCGCCCGACGCCGTCGTACACCGCCGCCACACCCGCGCCACCGGTCAGCTCGCGCACCTTCGCGGCGATGCCGTCGTACCCGATCACCTCGGCGGCGCCCGCCTGGCGCGCGAGCTTCTCCTTCTCCGGGGCGGAGACCGTGCCGATCACGCGCGCGCCTAGGCGGCTGGCCAGCTGCGTCAGCAGCAGGCCCATGCCACCGGCCGCGGCGTGCACCAGCACGGTGTCACCGGAGCGCACCGGTGCCGTGTCGAGCAGCAGATAGTGCGCGGTCATGCCCTGCAACAGGCTGGCCGCCGCCTGCTCGTCGGAGACGCCGTCCGGCACGGGCACGACCCGGTTCGCCGGCGCCAGCGCGTACCCCGCGTACGAACCGGCGAGGTTGGTCGACGCCACCCGGTCGCCCACCGCCGGCGATGTCACGCCAGGACCGACGGCGACGACGGCGCCGGCGCCCTCGCTACCGGGGGTCAGCGGCAGCTCACTCGGGTACTGCCCGGTGCGAAAGTAGATGTCGATGTAGTTCACACCGGTGGCGGCGAGCCGCACCAGCACCTGACCAGGGCCGGGCTCCGGCGTATCGACCTCCGCCGGCTCCAGGACCTCGGGGCCGCCGTGCTTCAGTACTCGAATCGCATCCATTGATCACATACCCTATCTCGGCGTCCGACACCAAGTTGGCACCCGGCAGGACGTGTGCCGTAACCATGATCCGCTCGCGGGCCAGTAGTCTCCCGCGAGGACGATCGACGATGGGAGAGTTCGGGTGAGCGGGCGAACACACGCGGTGGAGACCCTCGACGCGGCACTCCAGCGCGCGGTGCGCCGCGCCTCGGTGATGCGCCAGGGCTTCTACGTGGTCGTGCTGCTCGTCGCGCTCGCCGGCCAGGTGTCCGGCGCCGTCGAGGCCCTCGGCATCCCGCTCGCGGCGGCGATACCGGCGGTCGGCGCGCTGGAACTGGGCGGCATCGTCGTGCTCGCCAACGCCGACGTACGCCGCCGCCTCGGCGAGCGCGCCATCGGCTCCCGGCTGCTGTCGGCCGCGATCGCGGTAGGTGCGGTCGCGTTCAACTGGCTTGCACACAGCGATCACCTCCTCGGCGGTTTCTTCGCCGGCATGTCAGCGCTCGGCTACCTGGTGTGGTTGACGCACACCGAAAACCAGCGCCGCGACCGGCTCCGCGCCACCGGCGACCTTCCGCCCACCACGCCCGCATACGAGGTAGGCGGCCACTGGCTGCGCCACCCGTTCCTCACCCGGCGGGCAAAGTCGATGGCCAAGGCCGACCCGACCCTGGGCCTGTACGGTTCGCTGGCGGCGGCGCGCGCCGAGGTCGCCCGGCAGCGGCGGCACACGGCGATCGCCAAGGTGCTGCACCGCAAGATCCGGTCCGCGGTCGACCCGGCGACGGCGGACATCGCGCTGGCCGTGTACGACCTGGAGGAGATCGCGGCGGGGCTGACCCGGCGCGCCGACTACGACGGCCTCACCGACCTGATCGCCATCGACCTGGCACCGGCCCGCCTCGCCCCGCCCACCCACGACGCGGCCTCGCTCGTCGCGGGCACCGGCTCGGCCACCTCCACGGGCGGCTCGGCACTCGATAGCGCGGCCTTGGATGACACGGATCTGGGCGGCACGGCTTCGGGTGGCGCCGCCGCTGATCGCGGGGCCTTGAATGGCGCCGCGTTCGATGGCAGGGCTTTGGATGGTGCGGCCCTGGATGGCGGGGCCGATGCCCTGGCGATCGGTCCGGTCGCCGCGGGCAACGCGCTCGGCACCGACAGGTCCGCGTGGCCGGGCGGCCCGGATCGGGCCGGCTCGGGCGGCACCGATCCATACGCGGATGCCCTCGCGCCGGACGGCACGGAGGGCAACTCGCCTGCCGCGCCAGGCCGTCCCGCGCGCCGGCCTGGCGGGGCACCGGTTTCGGCCGCGCTGACCGAGGCGAGCGCGGAGTTCCAGGTGCTCGCCGCCGTCCGGCGCGAGCTGGAGGAGCTGCGCTCCCCCATCGGCGCCCCGCCGGACGCCACTCCCGAGCCGCCCCGCCGCCGGCCACGGGCAACCACCAGCCGCGCGGTGCCCGCGCCGGCCAGGGACCAGGAAGACGCCCGCGTCGTCGCCAATCCGTCCAATGAGGACAGCGGTCGCGTGGTGCCCGCCCAGCGGGGCCAGTCGCTGCGGCGGCTGGTGCACACGACACTCGACCGGCATCCCGCCGCCGACCCGGGACGCGACCACACCGAGCTGGTCGACCTCGTCACCAACGAACTCCAGCTCGACGACGTCGAGCGGATCACGGCGGCGACATACGTGCAGACGTGGAAGCGCGACGTCGGCACCCAGACCGCCCTGCCCCAGCAGGCCCGGCGCTGATACAGGCCCTAGCCCTCAGCTCGGGCGCACGCGGGATGCCGCGGCGACCAGGGCCGCGAGCGCGGGCTCGACCTCGGCGTACGTGCGGGTCTTCAGGCCGCAGTCTGGGTTGACCCAGACCCGATCCGCCGAGAGGCCGGGCAGGGCGCGCAGCACACCCGCGAGCCGCTCGGTCACCTCGTCGACGCCGGGCACGCGCGGCGAGTGGATGTCGTAGACGCCGGGGCCCAGCCCGCGTTCGAACTCACCCAGCGCACCCAGCACCCGCCCGCCCGAACGCGTCGACTCGATCGTGGTCACGTCGGCGTCGAGCCCGTCGATCGCGCCAGCGACGTCGGACGCCTCGGAGTAGCACAGGTGCGTGTGGATCTGGGTGCTGTCGCCGGCCCCGGCGGTCGCCGTCCGGTACGCCTGGACCGCCCACTCCAGGTACTCCTTCTGCTCGTCGCGGCGCAGCGGCATCAGCTCGCGCAGGGCGGGCTCGTCGACCTGGATGATGCCGATGCCGGCGGCCGCCAGGTCGCGTACCTCGTCGCTGACCGCGGCCGCCACCTGCTCGACCACGGCCCGCAGCGGCAGGTCACGCCGCACGAACGACCACGCAACGATCGTCACCGGCCCGGTCAGCATGCCCTTGACCGGCTTGTCCGTCAGGGACTGTGCGTACGTCGCCCACCGCACCGTGATCGGCGCCGGCCGCCTCACATCACCGTGCAGGATTGGCGGGCGGGTGCACCGAGAGCCGTACGACTGCACCCAGCCGTGTCGCGTCGTGGCGAACCCGTCCAGGTGCTCCGCGAAGTACTGCACCATGTCATTGCGTTCGGGCTCGCCGTGCACCAGGACGTCCAGCCCAAGCCGCTCCTGTACCCGGATCACGTGCTCGATCTCGGCGGCGATGCGCTCGTCGTACTCCTGCTGCTGGATGCGTCCGGCGGTGAGCGCGGCGCGGGCCGCGCGCAGGTCGCCGGTCTGCGGGAACGACCCGATGGTCGTGACCGGAAGCGCGGGCAGGCCGAGTCGCGCCTGCGCGGCGACCCGGACCGGGTACGGCGAGCGGCGCTCGTCGCGCGGCGCGGTCGCGGGCGCCGTGGGTCGCGGGGCCGGTGCGCCGCGCTCGCCACGCGCCAGGCGGCCCGCCAGCTCGACCACCTCGGCGACCTTCTGGTCCGCGAACGCCAGCCGGGCCCGCAGCGCGGGGTCCAGATCGCTCTCCCGGTCGAGGTCGTACGGGGCGTGCAGCAGTGAGCACGCCGTGCTGACCACGACATTCTCGTACGGCTGGAGCCGGTGCAACGCGTCGTCAAGGTCGGTGCGCCACACGTCGCGTCCCGAGACCACACCGGCGACAAGCGTCTTGCCGCGCAACGCATCCGGGTCGACGGGACCGCCGCGCACCAGATCCACCGCGATTGCCTCGACACCGGTCGCGGCGAGCACCGGCAGCGCGTCGCCGAACGCACCGAAGTACCCGGCAACGAGGATCTCCGGCCGGTCTGACTGACCGCTCAGACGGTCGTAGGCGCGGCGGGCGGCGTCCAGCTCGGCGGGCGTGCGGTCGGCGACGAGCGCCGGCTCGTCCAGCTGCACCCAACGGACGCCCTCGGCACGCAGCGCGGCGAGCAGCTCGGCGTATACCTCGACCGCGTCGTCCAGCCGCGAAAGCGGCGCCGGCCCCTCCGCGAGCAGCAGCAACGTCACCGGGCCCACCAGCACCGGCCGCACCCGGTGGCCGAGCGCCCGCGCCTCGCGGACCTCCCGCAGCGGCTTCTCAGCCACCAGGCGAAACTTCGTGTCCGGGCCGATCTCCGGGACGATGTAGTGGTAGTTCGTGTCGAACCACTTCGTCATCCGCAGCGGCGGCAGGCCATCCTCGCCGCGCGCCATCGCGAAGTACGGGTCGGCGGCCGTCCGGTAGCGCTCCGGCACCGCGTCCAGCATCACGGCGGCGTCCAGCACATGGTCGTACTCGGAGAAATCCGCCGGCAACGCGCCCAGGCCGAGCTCCGCGAGCCTGCGCCAGGCGCGGGCCCGCAGGCCGGCACCGACCTGGTCGAGCTCGTCGCGGCCGATCCTGCCATTCCAGTACGCCTCCAGTGCGCGCTTCAGTTCGCGGTCCGGGCCGATGCGCGGGTATCCAAGAATCGTCGACTTCACGGGCGGCATCCTGCCCTGGCGGGAGCGGCTCGTGGCGTTCCATTGCCGCCGCTTATGGATCTCGTGGGCATACTGGGTCGGTGGATGCCGGCCCGGCGCAGCGTGATGTCGCGTGCTTCGTCGTGGTCGCCGAGCACCTGAGCTTTTCGCGCGCGGCCGAGCGGCTCGGCATGACCCAGCCGGCCGTCAGCCTGGCCGTCGCGCGGCTGGAGCGGGCGTTGGGTGTGCGGCTGTTCGAGCGGACCAGCCGCGAGGTGCGCCTCTCCGACGAGGGCAAGGTGTTGTTGCCGTACGCGGAGGCGATGCTGGGGCACGCGGCCGCGTTCGCCGCAGAGGCGGCCCGGCTCGCCGAACCCGGCACCGGACCCATCCGCCTCGCTTATTGCCCACTCGTCGGCGCGCTCGCGGCCCGGGTGGCGCGGCGGCTGGCCGCCCGCTCCCCGTCGGTCGACGTCGAACTGCGTCGCGCCGGCTGGAACGCAGCCACCCAGGAGCTGGCCGGTGGCGGGGCCGCGGCGGCGTTGATGACCACGCCGTTTCCGCGCGGTACGGCGACGACGGCCCGCTTCCACATCCCGGTGACGCACGTGGCGGTGCCGGCGCGCGACCCCCTCGCCACCGCGTCCCGGGTGACGTTCGACCAGCTCGCGGGGCGCGACATGCTACTGCCCCGCACCCGCCCGCCGGGCAGTGTCTGGCACGCCCTGGCGGGGCGGCTGCGCGCCCACTTCGTCGCCGCCGACCTGGACGACCTGCCGGCGGCCCTGGATCTGGTGGCGGCGGGGCGCGGGGCGATGGCGGCACCGCGGCTGCTGGCCGAGACGGTGCGGCGGCCGGATGTGCGGTTCGTGCCGCTGGCGGCGGGAGACCTGCGGATGACGTACGGGCTGGTGTGGTCACCGGACCGCGCGACGGCCGACCTGATGACCCTGATCCAGACCGTCCGCCACCTGCTCCGCACCCCCTGACCCCGCTGCGCGCCGCACAGGTTGCCCCGCGCGGCGCGCTCAGCGAGGTGGGCTAGGACAGGACGCAGGATGTGCCGTCGGGGCCCTCGCCTATCTTTTCCGGCTCGTCGCCGGTGTCGTTGCCCTCGAAGAGGTCGCAGACGCCGATGTCGCCGTTCAGGGTGATGTCGGACAGCCGCGCCGTGTCGCCGAAGTTGACGTTGATGCCCACGAGCACGTCGCCGTCCGTCGCGGTGATGCCGCTCATCACCACGTCCCGACGCGCCTGGGTGGAGCAGTTGCCGCACGAGCGGTACAGCTTGCCGAACGTCTCGACCTCGAAGTCGCGGATCGTCACCGAACCGCCGGTGCCCCGGTTGTCCTGGAACACCTTGTCGTCGGCGTTGAATGCCCCACCGCCCTCGATCACGACGGTGGCGCCGGTGCCGCGGAACGTCGCGGCGTCTTCGCCGACGTCTTCCCAGAACACGTTGCGCAGTGTGCAGGTGCCCTGGCAGTGCACGCCGTCGGCGGCCGGTGCGCCGATGATGACGTTCGACAGGCTCGCGCCGTTGGCGAGCCGGAAGAGCGGGTCCTGGCCTTCGTCCTGGCCGCCGCCACCGAGGTCGCCGCCGCCGATGAAGCGCCTGTTGCCGCCGTCGAAGGTGCCGCTGACGGCCATCGTCTCGGTGAGGGTGGTCTGGCCGGTCGCGGGCGGCGGGTCGGCCGCCGCGAGCTGCGCGCCGACGACGCCGGCGGCCACGAGAGAAACGGCGGTCGCGCCGACGATGATGCCGCCACGCCACCTGCTGAGTAGTGACATGTTTTTTGACCTTCCAATGGGGACTCTTGCGGGCAGGGTGAGCAAGAGTGCCCAGGTCAACGTGCGGAGAGCACAGGGACGGTCTTGAGCCGTCCACGCGGAGCTGACCAGGGCGGTATCTCCATAGACCTCCCGAAGAAAGCGGTTTCCGGACCATTGGAGGCTAGGCCAACATCACAACCAGCGTCAATGCCTACGAACATGACGGTGGGGATGCTAATCAGGGTGGTCGCGGTGAGGACAGTGGTCGCGGTGCCGTTCATGTGACGCTCCCATCTTGTCGTTGACAAGTTTGCCTCCGCAGAGGGAACTTGTCAACGACAAGATGGGTGTCTAGCGCAGCAGCGCTATGTACACCAAGCCCAGCACGACGACGACGAACAGCACCAACAGGGCGCCTACCAGAAGCGTCTCGCCCATACCGCCGCCGTCGCGCTCATCACCCGTGGCCGACACGTTGTTCCTCCCATTCATCCCATGTGGACTTGGCGGAGGTTAGCCAGGAAGATCCACAGGCCACGAGGGTCCATTCCGCACTGCGAAATGGACAAAGCACCTTTAAACAGGCTGCGTCCGGGACAGCACGCGCAGTATCAGTTGGCCCGTCTCGTCGAGCCGACGCCGCGGGAACCGGGCCGACGCGCCCACCACCGCGAGCGCCCCGGCCACCCGACCGTCGACGAACACCGGCGCGGCGGCCGCGGCGGTACCCGGCAGGAACTCCCCCGACTGCACGGCGTACCCGCTGCGCCGGCACGCCTCCACGGCGGACCGCAACCTCTTCGGGTCGACCACCGTGAGCGCCGTGCGGGCGGCGAGGCGGAGCCGCGGCAGGACGTCGGTCAGCTCGTCTGGCGGCAAGCCCAGCAGGATGGCCTTGGCCAGGCCGCCGCTCGCGAGCGACATGCGGCGACCGACCGGCGAGATGGCCGGCGGCGGGTGGTCACCCACCCGCTTGCCGATGATGACCACGGTGAGATCGCTCCAGTCGACCTCGGCGACCAGTACCGTCTCGCCGGTCAGCCGGACCAGCTCGTTGGCCGGCTCCTCGGTGAGACGGGTGACCGGCGAGCTCTGCGCCACCTGGCTGCCCAGCTCCAGCAGGCGGATGCCGAGCAGGTACGCGCCGTCCGGGTCCTGCCGCAGGAAGCCTCGCTCGATCAGCGTGGCGGCGATCCGGTGCGCGCTCGGCCTGGGCAGGCCGACCGCCTCGGCTAGCTCGGCCAGTTGCAGGCGGGGGTGCGCCGCGCTGAACGCGCTGAGGATGTCGAGCGCACGCTCGACCGAGCGCACCCGCCGCCGGCGATCAGGATCGGTCACGAAGCATTCGGTACCGCGCCACCAGGTCGGCAGTGGACGGGTCGAGGCCGGGCACGGAAGCGCCCTCAGTGAGCGCCGGCTCGATCCGCTTCGCGAGCACCTTGCCCAGCTCGACGCCCCACTGGTCGAAGCTGTCGATGTCCCAGATCGCGCCCTGCACGAACACCTTGTGCTCGTACAGCGCCACGAGCTGCCCCAGCACCGACGGGCTCAACTGGTCGGCGAGGATCGTCGTGGTGGGCTTGTTGCCGCGGAACGTGCGGTGCGGCACCTGCTCGGCGGGCACCCCCTCGGCGGCCACCTCGTCGGCCGTCTTGCCGAACGCGAGCGCCTGCGCCTGGGCGAACAGGTTAGCCATCAGCAGGTCGTGCTGCGCCGCCAGCCGCGGGCTCAGCTCGGCGACCGGCCGGGCGAAGCCGATCAGGTCGGCCGGGATCACCTTGGTGCCCTGGTGCAGGAGCTGGTAGTACGCGTGCTGGCCGTTGGTGCCCGGCGTGCCCCAGACCACCGGCCCGGTCTGCCAGCGGACCGGATTCCCGGAACGGTCGACCGACTTGCCGTTCGACTCCATGTCGAGCTGCTGTAGGTATGCGGGGAACTTGGACATGTAGTGGCTGTACGGCAGCACCGCGTGCGACTGCGCCCCGAAGAAGTTGCCGTACCAGACGCCCAGCAGGCCGAGCAGCAGCGGCGCGTTCGACTCCGGCGGTGCGGTGCGGAAGTGCTCGTCGACCAGCCGGAACCCGTCGAGCATCTCGCGGAACCCGTCCGGCCCGATCGCGATCATCAGCGACAGCCCGATCGCCGAGTCGTACGAGTAGCGGCCGCCCACCCAATCCCAGAACTCGAACATGTTCGCCGTGTCGATGCCGAACTTCGCCACCTCGGTCGCGTTGGTCGACAGGGCCACGAAGTGCTTGGCGACCGCCGACTCGTCGCCGCCCAGGCCGTCGACCAGCCAGGCGCGCGCCGAGTGCGCGTTCGTGATCGTCTCGATCGTCGTGAACGTCTTCGACGCCACGATGAACAGCGTCTCCGCCGGATCCAGGTCGCGGGTCGCCTCGTGCAGGTCGGCGCCGTCCACGTTGGACACGAAGCGGATGCCGAGGTCACGCTGGGTGAACGGGAGCAGCGCCTCGTACGCCATCGCCGGACCGAGGTCGGAGCCGCCGATGCCGATGTTGACGACCGTGCGGATGCGCTTGCCGGTCGCGCCGGTCCAGGCGCCGGAGCGCACCGCGTCCGCGAACGCCGCCATCTTGTCGAGCACCGCGTGCACGGCCGGTTCGACGTTTTCGCCGTCGACCTCGATGACCGCGTCGCGCGTCGCGCGCAGCGCGGTGTGCAGCACCGCTCGCTGCTCCGTGACATTGATCTTGTCGCCGCGGAACATCGCGTCGCGCAGCTCGGCCACACCGCGCGCCGCTGCCAGGTCGCGCAGCAGGCTCAGCGTCTCGTCGGTGACCAGGTGCTTCGCGTAGTCGATGAAGAGGTCACCCACCTGGACGGTGTACCGCTGCGCGCGTGCCGGGTCGTCGGCGAAGAGGTCGCGCAGGTGCGTCTCGCCGATCTCGTCGCGGTGCTTCGCCAGCGCCGCCCACTCCGGCGTCTGGTCGAGGCGCGTGCTGTCAGGCATGCCTTCGTGCTCCCTGGTTGGGGTCGTGTTCACACCCCATCCTGCCTCAGCGCGTGACCAGCTCCGGGTACGCCGCCGTGAACTGCTCCAACCGGTCTTCCCGAACCTGTCCGCGACGGCGCGATCACCGCATCGCGTTGATCAAGGACATCTGCGTCGACCAAGGGCAAATGCACGCTGATCGGAGATCGAAGCACGTGCGTTTGCCCTTGATCGGCGGAAGGGGGCGGCGACGGCCGGGCTACGCCGAGCGCGGCGCGCGGCGGCCACGGAAGGGGCGCGCGGGCGGCCCGGCGCGCAGGTCAGGCGTTCAGGTACGCAGCTAGCTCGGCGGCGGCCAGGCTGGCGGCGCGTTCGGCTGTCTGCCTCGTCGCCCCGGCCAGGTGGGGGGTCAGGACGACGCGGGGGGCGGTCAGGAGGCGGGACGTCGCGGGCAGCGGCTCCTCGTCGTACACGTCGAAGCCTGCCCCGCCCAGGTGCCCGGACTCCAGCGCGTCGACCACCGCGTCGTAGTCGAGCAACCCGCCGCGGGCCGTGTTGACCAGTACCGCGCCGCGTGGCAGCCGCGCCAGCTCCTTGGCCCCGATCATCCCGGCCGTCTCGGGGGTGAGCCGCGCGTGCAGGCTGACGGCGGAGCTGCGCTCCAACAGCTCGTCGAGCCCCACCGACGCGACATCGGCGGCGTACGGATCGTGGACCAGGACCGTAGCGTCGAACGCGCGCAGGATCCGCCCTACCCGCTGCCCGATCGCCCCGTACCCGATCAGCCCGACTGTCGCGCCACTCAGCTCGCCGCCGACCGCGTCCAGCGCGTACAGGTCGCTGCGCCACTGCCCCGCACGGACTCCGTCGTGGACGTCCGGGATCTGCCGGAGCGCGGCGAGCAACAGCGCGATCGTGTGTTCGGCGGCGGCGACCGCGTTGCGGCCGGGTGTCGCGCGCACCGGGATGCCGGCGGCGCGAGCGGCGTCGAGGTTGACGTTGACGGGGCCGCCCCGGCAGACGACCACGAGCCGCAGGGACTTGGCCGCCGCGAGCACCCGGGCGGTGAACGGTGCCATCTGGGTGACCGCGATCTCGACGCCGGCCACCGCCGCCATCAACGTCTCCTCGTCGCCGGACGCCTCGTCGACCTCGGCCACCGGCCCGAACGGCGTGTGCGGCCACGGCAGCGTCAGCTCAGAGATGTCCAGTGTGGACATCAGAGGGCCGAGCCGCTCGCGCAGCGCGTCGACGATCAAGGCAGGCGTGACGAAGTGGTCGCCCGCCACCAGTACCCGGGTCATGATGCCCCCTCCCCGGCCCAGACCGGTCGGGCCTGGGCGATGTGGTGCAGGTACCGGGAGTACCCGGCCTCGTAACGCTCGCGGACACCGGGGTCCGGCGCGTAGGTCTCGCCCGCGGGCGCCGGCAGCGGTGGCAGCCCGAGCACTCGGCGCGCGGCGAGTGCGGCGCCGCGGGCCCCGATCTCCTGCCCGCCGAGCACGCGCACCGGCCGACCCAGCACGTCCGCGAAGATCTGCGCCCACTCGGGCGACGCCACCCCGCCGCCGCACGCCGTGAGCTCGCCGGTGAGGCCGGCCGCTTCCAGGCAGTGCCGGGCGCTGTAGGCGATCGCCTCGCACGTGGCCCGCACCACGTCGGCGCGGTCGGTGCCGAGGTGCAGCCCGTCGATGCGGGCGCGGGCACGCGGCGCGACGAACGGCGCGCGTTCCCCCGCCTCGGCGAAGAACGGCAGCACGGTCAGCCCGTCGGCGCGACCGGTCGCTAGCAACACCGGTAGGTCCGCGACTGTCGCGCCGACGAGGCGTAGCACCCAGTCGAGTGCGGCGGTGCCGACCATCGCGGGCAGCGCGCGCAGCCAACGGCCGTCGTCCCAGGTGCTCAGGGTCAGCCCGCTCGGCTCACCGCTCGTGTCCACTGTGTCCGTCAACACCTGGCAGGCCAGCGTGGTGCCGACGATGAGGAGGCCGTCGCCGACGGCGCCGACGCCAGCTCCCCACGCCGAGGCCGGCAGGTCGTAAGGCGCGGCCACGACGGTGGTGCCGTCCGCCGCGACGCCGTGCGGCGCCGCCGTCACCGGCGCCAGCAGACCCCGCCGGTGGTCCAGGCCGCACGCCGCGATCAGCTCTTCGTCGTACGCCCGGCGGCGCGGGTCGAGAAACGGTGCCGACGCGTCGGACGGGTCGGTCGCACGCACGCCGGTCAGCCGCTGGAGGATGACGTCCTTGCAGTACGCCGCTGTGGCGGCCCGGTCCAGTGTGGCCGGTTCGTGCTTGTCCAACCAGGACAGCAACGGTCCTGCCGAGCCAGGGAAGAGGTGGTTACCGGTGCGGCGGTACACGAGATCGAGCAGGCCATCGGCGGACCAGGTGTCGAGCACGGGCGTCGCGCGCGCGTCGAGCCAGGAGATTGCCGGCCGGACCGGCCGGCCCTCGGCGTCGACGAGCCAGAGCCCGTCGCCCTGCGCCGTGACGCCCACCGCCGCGATTGGACTATCCACTGTGGTGCGCAGCTCCGCCAGCACGGCCTCGACGGAAGCGACCACCTGGTCGGTGTCCTGTTCGTACCGCCCCTGCCCGGCCCGGTCGAGCACGGTAGGGCGGGCGGCGCGCGCGAGCGGCGTGCCGCCGGAGTCGAACGCAACCGCCTTCGTGACGGTCGTGCCCGCGTCGACGCCGATGACGACCGGCTCAGGTGATCTCGTACCGGACACCGTTCTCCCGCATCTCCGCCAGCGTGCCCTCCGGCGCCTTGCCGTCGGTCAGCACCAGGTCGAAGTCGCGCAGCGGCGCCAGCCGGTGCAGCGCGGCCCGGCCCAGCTTGGTGTGGTCGACCATCAGCACGCTGCGCTGCGCGACCTTGATCATCGCGCGCTTGACCAGCACGATCTCCTGCTCCTGGTGGTACGCGTACCGGCCGGACACCGCCGACGTCGACGCGAAGAGCAGGTCGACGCGCAGCGACTCGATCGCCTCGACACACGGCACGCCGAGGAACGAGTCGTGCGTCGGGTAGTACTCGCCGCCGAGCGCCAGCAGCCGCAGCCCCTGCACGCCGGAGAGCAGCTTGATGGTCTCCAGGAAGTTCGTGATGACGGTCAGCGGGCCGGCGTCTTCGAGGAGCTTGGCGAGCTCCAGCGTGGTGGTGGAGTCGTCGAGCATGACCGCCATGCCCGGCTCGATCAGCGTGCGGGCGCGGCGGGCCAGCGCGAGCTTCTCCTCCCTGGCGGCGCGCAGGCGGTACGAGACGTTCGACTCGAAGACGCTCGACGGCTGGGCGCTGACCCCGCCCCGGTACTTGCGCACCACGCCCTGGCGCTCCAGCTCGTCCAGGTCGCGGTGGATCGTCATCAGGCTGACGTGAAACATCTCGGCCAGGTCGCCGGCCGACACCGACCCGTGCTGCAGGACGTGCTCGGCGATCTCGGCCTGGCGCTGGGCGGGCCGGCCCCGTTCGGGCGTGTCGGTCGCTGTCATGCCATCCATCCTTGGGCCACCGGCACGTTGTACGCCAGCAGCGCGGCCGGTCCACCCGGCCGGTCGTACCGGAGCGTCGTCGCCGCCACGCTGTCGTACACCGGCAGCCGCCGCCGGTACTCCCCCAGCGGCGCCCCGAGAACCGCGCAGGTCACCAGCCTGATCAGCGTATTGTGCGCCACCACGAGCACCTTGCCGCCCGGGTCGGCGGCGACCAGGTCGGCGAGGCCGGCGCGCGCCCGGGCGACCGCGTCGGCGGGATGCTCCCCGTCCGGAAAGTGGTACTCCGCCGGATCCGCCTCGAACCACGCGACCACCTCCGGATCGTCCGCCCGGATCTGATCGAGCGTGCGCCCCTCGGCCACCCCGAAGTCCAGCTCGCGCAGGCGCGGCTCGACGATCGGCGCCAGCCCCGTCGCGGCCGCCGTCGGCGCGAGCGTGTCGACCGCCCGGCGCAGCGGCGAGCTGGCCAGCGACGTGAACTTCTCACCCGCCGCCCAGCGCGCCAGCGCCCCGGCCTGCGCCTCACCGTGCGCGTCCAGCGGCACGTCCGACCGCCCCGCGTAGCGGTTGGGGTGGTGCCAGACCGTCCGCCCGTGCCGGACCAGCACCACGGTCGTCCTCACGATCCGTCCTTCGCGTATGCGGCCAGCGCCTCGTCCAGATAGCCGCGCTCGGCGAGCGCGTCGACGAACCGCGCGTACGGCTCGGCGAACCGCTCCGGCCCGCCGGGCCGCGGCGACACCACCTCCGCGATCCGCACCATGCGAGCGGCCGCGGCGCCGACCGAGCCGTCGCCGGCCGCCGCGACCACCGCCATCCCGAACGCCGGCTCGGCCGCCGCCGGAAGCACCACGTCGCGGCCGAGGACGTCCGCGCGGAGCTGGCACCAGTACCGGCTCCGGGTCGCGCCGCCGGTCAGCGACAGCGGGCCGTCGACCCTCGCGCCGAGCCGCCGCAGGTACTGGTAACAGAGGCGCTCGACGAAGGCGACCCCTTGGAGCACGGCCGCGTACCGGTCCACGTCGCCCGCGAACTGCCCGATCTCGAACGGCTCGGCGTGCGGGTCGACGAACGGAAACCGCTCACCGCGCCGCACCAGCGGGTACGCCAGCCCGCCCGACGGCTCGTAGCGGACCGCCTCGGCGTCCATCACCGCCGGGTCGACGCCGGGAAAGCGCAGCTTGAGCACGCCCGCGCCCACGTTGGAGGCGCCGCCAGGCAGCCAGCCGCCGTCGGGGTGACGGTGCGAGTAGACCGCGCCGTGCGGATCGGCGAGGCGCTCAGCGCTCACCCCCTTGAGGACGAGCGTCGTGCCCAGCACCGAGTTCCAGCTGCCGGGCTGGAGCGCGCCGGCCGCCACCTGCGCCGCGCAGCCGTCGGTCATGCCGGCCCGCACCGGCACGCCGACCGGCAGCCCCGTGTGCGCGGCACCGGCCTCGCCGACCCGGCCGATCGCCGTGCCGGGCCGCACGACGTCGGGCAGCACCTCGACCGGGATCGCCAGCTTCTCCAGCACCGCCGCCGGCCACGCCCCGCCGTCGAGGTCGTAACCGGTCTTGAGCGCGTGGCTCCAGTCCGTCGCGACCGAGGCACCGGTCAGCCGCCCGGCCAGGTGGTCCGCACAATGCTGAAGCGTCAACTCGCCGCGACCGGCCGCCGCCCGCACCTCCGCCAGCCCGTGGCGCAGCGTCCACAGCAGCTTCGGCAACGCCCAGGACGGCTGCATCCGATGGCCGAGCGCCGCCCAGAGATCGGCGCCGGCGGCCGCGACCTCTTCCGCTTCGACCGCGGCGCGCGCGTCGTCATACATCAGAGCGGGTGTACGCGGGCGGCCGTCACGCCCAGCCAGTAAAAATGTTCCGGAGGTACCGCAGATCGCGACGCCCCGCACCCGGTCGACCGCGAGCCCGCGCAGCGCCTGGCGGCACGCCCGCCCGAGCACCGCCCACCACTGCGCCGGATCCTGCTCGTGGCGCTCACCAGCGCGCACACTGTCGAGCCGCCCGGATCCCCGCCCGACGACGTCACCCGTGCCGCTGACAACGAGCACCCGCAGACTCTGCGTGCCGACATCGACGCCGACACAGAGTCCGCGCTCCAGATCTACCACCATTGCGCGTTAACTTAACACAACATCTTGTGCACCTAACACACCCACATGCGAGAACCTCGTCCCGAGAGCGCCGCGGGAGTTACAGGGGTTTGGCGTAGCAGAGACTCATTTGCCAGCGGTCGTACGGGGGGTAGTTCGGGATGCGGTGGAAGCCGGCCCGCTCGTAGACCGCTATCGCCTCCGGCTGGCGTACGCCCGTCTCCAGCTTGATGCGGGTGCGGCCGAGACGCGCCGCCAGCCGCTCCGCCTCGACCACCAAACGGGCCGCGATGCCGCGCCCGCGCAGCTGTGGCGGCACGTACATGCGCTTGAGCTCGCTATCGCCCTCGTCGAGAGGCTGCACGGCACAGCAGCCGACGGGTGCGCTGTCCACGGTGGCCAGCAGGAAGCGGGCGACCTCCTTCACCGTGGGATGCTCGAAGTCGATCTCTTCGGGGTATCGCGCGTCCAGTTCCGCTCGCAGGGCGGCCACCAGAGCGGCCAGGCGCGGATCCGCCGGGTCCACCTCGACGATCTCCACGTTCACGCTTCGACACCTCCGCAGGTCAGTTCCAGTTGCTTGTCGATCACCCGCGCGACGAGCTCGGGCGGGTACGCGTCGGGGGTGGCCACTGCGCTGAGCGCCAGGCCGTCCAGGCAGGCGACGAGCGCGCGCACCCGCACGTCGAGGTCGTCCGGTGGCGGGGTGCCCGCGTCGGCGTACACGTCGCGGAGCAACCCGGTCAAACGCCGCACCCACGACTCGTGCCGCACGGTGTGCTGTGCCCGCAGTTCGGGGTCGGTGCGCGCGGCGAGCAGGAAGTGCGCCCACACGGTCGAGCCGAGCACCCGGTCGTCGTCGAGCGGCAGGCCTTCGAGCAGTACGGCGCGGAGGCGAGCGCGGGCGTCGGGTTGCGGCGGGAGCGCGTCGATGCGCGCGGCCATCCGCCGGTGCATGACGTCGCGGGCGTGCGTGAGCAGGGCGTTCTTGTCGCTGAAGTAGTGGGCGACCCGGCCGGTGGTGCAGTCTGCCGCGGCTGCCACCGATCGCATGGTGAGCCCTTCGAGGCCCCGTTCGCGTACTACCCGCCAGACGGCCTGGGACATCTCGCCGCGGCGCTGGTCGTGATCCACGTGCCTCGGCACGGCGACCCTCCTCGTTGCAACACGGTCGTTACGTAACAAGCGTGACGGTACCACACGCTATTATAAAGAACATTTACTGAACGCCTGGAGGGTTGATGGCACGGAGCAGCGTGATCCCGGCACCGATGGAGGTCCGGCCGGCGCAGGGGCAGGACTTCCGGCTGGGCCCGGACACCGCGATCCTCACCGAGCCGGGTTCGGCGCGGGCGCGCCACATCGGGCAGTACCTCGCCACCCTGCTCCGGCCCGCCACCGGGTACCAGATCCCGGTCCTGGACGCGGACCTCGCCGGTGCGACCACCACGGGCCAGGAGAGGGGAGCCAGCGCCGCGACCACACCCGGCACCGCGAAGGCAATATCGCTCCGGCTCGGGGGTGGCGGGCTCGGTCCCGAAGGGTACCGGCTGAACACCACCGCGGACGGCGTCAGCGTCCGCGCGGACGCCCCCGCCGGGCTCTTCGCCGGTGTGCAGACGCTGCGCCAGTTGCTGCCCGCGGACATCGAGTCGCCGACGCCTGTCGCTCGCGAGTGGACGGTGCCGGGCGGCGCGATCGCCGACCGCCCGCGCTTCCCGTACCGGGGCGCGATGCTCGACCTGGCCCGGCACTTCCACTCCCCCGACGAGATCAAGGCGTTCGTCGACCAGATCGCCGCATACAAGATCAACCACCTGCACCTGCACCTCACCGACGACCAGGGCTGGCGGATCGAGATCCTGAGCTGGCCGAAGCTGACCGCCGGCGACGGAGGGTCCGGGGTGGACGGCGCGGGAGGCGGTTACCTGACGCAGGCCGAGTACGCCGACCTGGTCGCCTACGCGGCCGAGCGCTACGTCACGGTGGTGCCCGAGATCGACATGCCTGGCCACACGAACGCCGCACAGGTCGCGTACCCCGAGCTCAACGGCGGTGTGGCCGCGGCGCCGCGCACCGACCCGGAGGTCGGCTACAGCACGCTCCGCATCGGTGACGAGATCACGTACGCGTTCGTCGAGGACGTGGTGCGCGAGGTCGCCGCGCTGACCCCCGGCCCGTACCTGCACGTGGGCGGCGACGAGGCGGACGCCACCCCCGACGGCGACTACCGGACGTTCATGCGCCGGATCATCCCGATCGTCGAGCGGCACGGGAAGACGGTGCTGGGCTGGCACGAGATCACCAAGGCCGACCCGCCCGCGTCCGTGGTACCGCAGTTCTGGGGTACCGCTGGCGCGCACCCCGAGGTCGCCGCCGCCGCGACCAGGGGAGCCCGCGTGCTCATGTCACCAGCCAACCGGGCGTACCTGGACATGAAGTACACCCCGGACACCCCGCTGGGCCTGGACTGGGCCGGCTACATCGAGGTGCGCGACGCGTACGAATGGGACCCGGCCACACAGATCGAGGGAGTGGGCGAGGCGCACGTGCTCGGCGTCGAGGCTCCACTGTGGTCGGAGACCGTGCGCACGCTCGCCGACGTCGAAACCATGACGTACCCGCGGTTGCCGGCCGTGGCGGAGGTCGGATGGTCGGCGCCGGACCGGCGCGACTGGGAGTCGTTCCGCCGCCGCCTGGCCGCTCACGCTCCACGATGGACACTGCGTGGTACGGCGTTCCACCGCTCCCCCCAAATCCCCTGGGAGTGAAACGCTGGCGCGTTCATGGCACACTGTCGCCGCATCTACATGATCAAGGGGAGGCATTCGGATGCAGCGACGTACCATCCTGCGCGGCCTGGCCGCCGGCGCCATCGCCGGACCCGCCGCCGCCGTGCTCGGCCCGGGTGAGGCCCGGGCCGCGACCAGCTACTACGTGGCCACGACCGAACAGGTCAAGAACAAGGTCATGGTGTGGCACAAAAGCAAGACCTTCACCGATGCCAACCTGCACTGGAGCTTCAGCCCCGGCGGCGGCGCGTGGTCGAACCTGTCCGACGTGAAGATCCGCAGCACGTCGGCGCAGGGCTGGATCGCGCTCGTCTGCGCCTCCGGCGGCAAGGCCGGCATCATCGACATCGGCAGCGAGAAGGCCACCGAACTCAACGACCTGGCGTGGAACGCCACGCCCGGCGGCAACCCGCACGCCATCGAGCGGATCCCCGGCAACGGCTCCGTCGTGGTCGCCAGCTCGCACGGATACCTGACGCTGTACGCGCCGACCAGCGTCAGCAACCTCGGCAGCCTCGCCAAGGTGCAGACCGTCAGCCTGGCCGGGGCGCACGGCGTGCTCTGGGACCCGACCTACAAGCTGCTGTGGGCGATCGGCAAAGGCACGCTGCGCGGGTACGCGGTCGAGGGCACGTACCGCAACACCCGGCTGCGCCACTACGGCGCCGCCGTCAGCCTCGGCAGCTCCAACCTCGGCCACGACCTGCAGCCCGACTACTCCAACACCCAGCGGCTGCTGTGCACGGCCACCGACGGCGTGTACGAGATCAGCACCGCGGGCGGGTCGTTCAGCAAGCGCAAGATCTCCAGCGAGACCAGGGTGAAGGCGTACGTGCGCCACTCGTCCGGCGAGGTGCTCTCCGTACGCGCCGACAATGCCGGGTCGCGCACGTGGGGTAGCCCCACGGTACGGTTTTCGCAATCGCCGGATCGCACCCGGTCCGGCGCGGAGTTCTACAAGGCGCGGATCTGGACGCCGGACTTCCAGTAATCCACCGGTCTCCCGGTCTCGTGCCACGTGTCATCGCGGCGACTGCCCACCAGGTGGCCGGCCTTCTACGGTGTGGCATCGGCGCGAGACCTGGGGAGGCACCGTGTCGCCACATCGCACCACCGCGCCACCGCTGGTCGGGCGCGCGGCCCAGCTCGAACAGCTGGACCGGGCGCTCGCCGCGGTGGCCGGGGGCGGGTTCGCGGCCGTCGAGGTGTGCGGTGAGCCCGGCATCGGCAAGACCCGCATGCTCGACGAGCTCGCGCGGCGGGCCACCGCCGCCGGGCTGACGGTCTGCGGCGGGCGGGCCACCGAGTTCGAGCAGGAAGTGCCGTTCGCGATGTACGCGGAGGCGCTCGAACCGGTCGGCGCCGACCTGCGCGCGATGGGCAGCGAGGTCGACCGGTACCGGATCTACTCCGGCATCCGGCGCGTGCTCGACGGCGCCGCGGTGGCGCTGCTCCTCGACGACCTGCACTGGGCCGACCAGCCGTCCCTGGAACTGACCGAGTACCTGCTGCGCAAGCCGCCCCGGCCACCCGCGCTGGTGGCGGTCGCGTTCCGCGGGTCGCAGGCGCCCGCCCGGGTGGTCGACGCGGTCGCCCACCTCGGTCCCGCGGCCACCCGCATCAGCCTGTCCCTGCTCGGCCAGGACGAGCTGGCGGCGCTGCTACCGCTGGTGCCCGAGCGCCGCCGCGCGCTGATCCTGCGCGCCAGCCGCGGCAATCCCCTGTACGTGCAGGCCCTCCTGCGGCTCGGCGACGACGCGCTGGCCACCTTGGTCACCGACGACAGCCTCGCCGACTCGGAGGGGCACATCCTCACCGGGCTGGCCGCCGAGATAACCGCACTCGCCGAGCCGGCACGCCGCGTCGCCCACGCCGCCGCCGTCGTCGGCGACCACGCCGCCATCGACCTGGTCGCCCACGTGGCCCGGCAGCCGATCGACACCGTCGTCGAGGCGGTCGACCAGATGTACCGGCGCGGCCTCGTCGACGTCGACGCCGCCCAGCTACGGTTCCGGCACCCGCTCGTGCGGGCCGCCGCGCACCAGCTCGCCGGCCCCGCGTGGCGGATCACCGCACACGCCCGGGCCGCCGACCACCTCCGGGCGCACGGCGCGCCGCTCCAGGTGGTCGCCCACCACACCGAACGCTCCGCGCGGCCCGGCGACGGCACCGCCGCCGAGGTGCTCATCGAGGCAGGGCTCGCGTTCGCCTATGGCGCGCCGGCCCAGGCCGGGCGCTGGCTCGGTGCCGCGCTGCGCATCCTGCCCGACCCAGGCAAGCTGCGCGAGCGCCCCACGGTCCTTCTCCAGTACGCCCGCGTACTAGGCCTGAGCGGTGATCTCGAACGCAGCCGTGAGGTGCTGCGCGAGCTGCGCGACGCCGATGAGCCGGTACGCACCGAGGCGGCCGTCTTCGGCGCGGTGGTGGCCCGGTTGCGTGGCGACATCGACGAGGCCGCCGACCTGCTCGACGCCGAACTCCACGGTGGACGGTTGCGGCCGGCCGCCATCGGCAAGCTCCACGTCGAACTGGCCGCGATCGCCGCGCTCCGCGACGACGACGCCGGTGCGATCTGGCACGCCGAGCGAGCCCTCGACCTGCTCGGCGACCGGCCCACGCTCGTCGCGGCGGCCCAGACGCTGCGCGCGTTCGGCACCCTGTACGCCGGCGACCCCGAGGCCGCCCGCCGGCACGCGGCCACCGCCACCCGCCTGGCCGACGCCGCCGGCGACGCCGCACTGCGGCCGCACGTCGAACTGTTCGGGCCGCTGGCGTGGGTGCACATGCAGCTCGGCGACCTGGCGGCCGCCGACCAGCAGCTCGACCGCGCCGACGACGTGATCGGCAGCGTGCGGCAGAGCAGCGCTACGCCCTACATGCTGGTCGTCCGCGTCGCGCTGCTCACCCGCCAGGGGCGGCTGGCCGAGGCGGTACAGGTGGCGGAGGAGGCCGCCGAGGCGGCGACGCGGGTCGGCAGCGCGGAGATGGCCGCGATGGTCGACGCCGTACTGGTACGGCCGTTGCTCTGGACCGCCGGCCCGAAGGCGGCCCTGGCGGTGGCCGACCGGCTGGTAGCGACCGGCCGGCCCCGGTCCCGGATGTGGTGGCGCGTGGCCCAGGTCAACCTCGCCGTCGCCCACCTCGCCGCCCGCGACCCCCAGTCGTGCCTGGCGGTCCTCGCCCACCCCGACCCCACCGCGCCCTCGGCTGGGGTGGGGTGGCCGGCTGGGCCGCCGACCGCTGTGCCGTGGCACGCGCTGCGGGCGCTCGCGCTGGCCGACGACGCACCGGCCCTGGTCGACGCCGGAGGCGCGGTGTGGGCCGGCGCGCCGGACTGGGCCGGGGAGGGCGGAGCCGGCGCCGCGGCCGAGGAGGCGGCACGCGAGGCGGCCGTCGCCGGTGCCACGGCGTCGTCGCCCGTCATAGCAGGCGGATGGCGGGAGGCGGAGCGGGCGGCCACGCTGGCCGAGGGCGCCGGCCTCGCGTACGAGTTGGGGCTCGCCGGGTACGCCCAGGCGGCCGTGGCGATGCGGGCGCACCGGCACGCTGACGCCGCCGCGCTCGCCGTCGTCGTCGCGGCCCGGTTCGCCGCGGCGGGCGCACCGGTCGAGGAGGCGCTCGCGCTGCACCTGGCCGGCCGGGCATACACCCGCGGTGGCCGCCACCAGCGCGGCAAGCAGGCCCTGACCCGCGCGGCGACCGCCTACGAGGCGTGCGGGGCCACCTGGCTCTCCTCGGTCGTCGACCGGCACCTCGGCACGGCCGCTCCCCCGGTGCCGCCGGCCACCCCCGGCCCACGCCCGACCGACGCGCTGTCCGCCCGCGAGCGCGAGATCGCCAGCCTCGTCGCAGCCGGCCTCAGCAACCAGGAGATCGCATCCCAGCTCTTCCTCAGCCGGCGCACCGTCGAGTCCCACCTGTCCCGCATCTTCGCCAAACTGGGCGTGCGGTCCCGCACGGCGATGGCCAACCGCCTCGCCGACGGGGGATGATCGCACCGTGACCGCCGACCTGCCGATCTGCGTGACGTGTGGCGTCCAGTACGCGGCCGAGGGCTTCGACGCCGACCTGTGTCGCATCTGCGCCGACGAACGGCAGTACGTCGGCTGGGGCGGCCAGCGCTGGACCACGCTCGCCGAACTGCGGGCGGGCGATCACCGAAGTGTGGTCCGCGAGGAGACCCCCGGCGTGTGGGGCATCTGCGCCGAGCCGGCGATAGGCATCGGCCAGCGCGCCCTTCTAGTGCCGGGCGAGGGCGGCAACGTGCTGTGGGACTGCGTCCCGTACCTCGACGACACGACCGTCGCCAAGGTACGCCGGCTGGGCGGGATCGCGGCGATCGCGGTGTCCCACCCGCACTTCTACGGCTCGATGATCGAATGGAGTGAGGCGTTCGGCGGCATCCCCGTGTACGTGCACGCCAACGACCGGCAGTGGGTCTGCCGCGACGGCAACGTGGTCTTCTGGGAAGGCGACACGCTGCCCGTCCTGCCCGGCCGCACGCTGGTCAACTGCGGTGTGCACTTCGCTGGCGGCACGGTGCTGCACTGGGCCGGCGGCGCGGACGGGCGCGGGGCGCTCTGCAGCGGCGACATCTTCCAGGTGGTGATGGACAGGCGCTGGGTCAGCTTCATGTACAGCTACCCGAACCTCATCCCCGAACACCCAGAGACCATCCGCCGAGCCATCGACCTGGTCCGCCCACTCCCGTTCGAGTCGATCTACGGCGCCTGGTGGGGCCGCGTGGTCGCGACCGACGCCAAGCAGGCCCTGACCCGCTCCGCCGACCGCTACTACCGACACATAGGCCAAACCCCCTGACACCGCGCCGCCGCACCCCGCCGCCGCACCCCGCCGCCGCACCCCACCGCCGCGCCGCCGCGCGCCGCTCCCGGCTCGCGCTCCCGGGCGGCCCGCGCCCC
>NZ_JBAKHX010000092.1:0-28055 GCF_036906915.1 Micromonospora sp. CPCC 206061 | reverse complement strand
CACCGACCCACCCTCCACGGTCGATGACCGCCCAAACCAACCCACAGATCAGTCAGAAGAGCCCCTTTTTCGCCGTCGCGGCGGTGACGGCCAGGAACGCGTGGGCACACATCGCCAAGGTTATGTGCCGGTACCAGGCGCCGTAGCGGCGTACCTGGTACTCGTCCAGCCCGACCTGGCCTTTGGCGGTCTGGAAACACTCCTCTACCGCCCATCGGGTTCCCGCCACTGCGATCAACGTTTCGTCGGTGGTGTCGGCTGGCCGGTAGCACAGGTAGTAGGCCAGTTCGCTCGGGTCGCTGACCGAGCGGCGGATCAGCAGCCATCGGGTGAAGCCGTGCTCCTCAGTTCCGGTGTCGGGCAAGGTGGCCACCGCCCAGTCGTAGATGCGCGGGCCTTTGGCGCCCTCGCCGCAGCTGCGGCGCTTCCATGCCAGGGCCGGGGCGGCCGCGGCCAGGGCGTCGGCGCGGGCGCTGCCGCCGTTGGTGGGGACCTGCTGCCGGCAGGGCACGGCCAGCACATAGCCGATGTGCCGCTGCTGCAGGAAGACGCGGAACTTGCCGTCCTGCCCGTACGCCTCGTCCGCGGTGACCCACGATGCTGGCACGCCGGTGTCGATGGCTCGCTGCAGCATGCGTAGGCCGAGCGCTGGTTTGGTGGCGAACCGGACCGCTGGGTCGATGCCGGCCTCGGCTCGGCGGGCCTGGTCCGCGCACCATTTTTGCGGCAGATACAGTTCGCGGTCGATGAGCGTGCGGCCGTGGACACTGGCGTAGGACAAGAACACACCGAGCTGGCAGTTTTCGGTGCGGCCGGCGGTTCCGGAGTACTGGCGCTGCACTCCGGCGGACTTGACGCCCTTTTTCAGGAATCCGGTCTCGTCCACGATCAGCACCCCGCCCGGGTCGCCGAGGTGCTCGATTACGTAGCCGCGCAGGTCGTCGCGCACCTTGTCGGCGTCCCAGACAGCGTCGTTGAGCAGCCGCTGCATCCCATCAGGCGTGGCCTCGCCGGCAGTTTCGGCGATGGTCCAACTGTTCTTGCCGGCGACCGGTGACAGCAGTGCGAGCAGGTATCGGCGGGCGCGGCGGCGGGGTTCTACCCGCCCGAACCGGGGTGCGATACGAGCCATCAGGTCGTCCAAGCCTTCGGACCAGCCGACAAGATCTTCTACGGTCACGAGCCGCAGAGTCTACATAGGACACGTTCGCTCTGGAGCGCGGGCCATCGCCGGACCTGATCACCCGAGCGCGTACCATCGCGGGCGTCAATCGATGGTCACGATGGCGACGGCGGCATCAATACCTGGCCCGGATCAGCCACTACCAGCGCAGACTCCGCCAAGCCGAAGTGCGGCTGGAGTATTAACGGACCTGGAAGAGCCGTGTCGAGACGACACGGTCCACGGTTCGGGCGGTCAGGTCGACCTCGAACACGTCGGGAGGGCGAAGGTCGGCCCAGAAGCTGGTTGGGTCGGCAAGGTCGGTAGCGGTGGCCAGCCATAGTGTCATGGCCATGCCGTGGGTGGCGACGACGAGCGGCTGAGTGACCGCGTGAGTCCGCCAGTGCTTGATGCCGGCGTCGAATCGTGCGACGACGTGCTCGCGTGGTTCCCACCCCGGGTGCTCGGTGCCGGTGAGGTAGGCGCGTCTGCGTGCTCGGTAGTCGCCGTGATAGGGCTCGTCACGGGCGACTTCGTTGAAGCGGATGTCGGTGAACACGTGCCCGGTCGGCTCCAAGGTCTGGCGTGCCTTGGGCTCCTGGCTGGAGACGAGTACGGCGTTCGCCGGGATGACCTGTTTGAGCGATTCAGCGCCCTCCTGCCCTACGGCATCGAGTTCCCATTGTTCGGGTGGAACTTCCGGATCGAGAACGGGCATGGCGTGCCTGATGAGGAACAGCATCCGCCGAACGTTAGCCGAAGGGGCGGAACGGGCGACGTCTCGATGCCTGCGTGACTGGAAAACGGTCGCGGCGACGTACCCGCGCAGGTTCGATGCGCCCGAGTCATTCAGGCAGGTCCGGCAAGGCGCGGCTGGCGATGGGATTGAACGTGGGCAGGCCGAGGTGGGTGATGTTGGCCCGTTGTTGCAGCCTGTTGTCGATCTGGGCCAGCTTGTCGTTGGCGCCAGCGAGGCTGATGTGGAGTCCTTCGACTTCGCCGAGCCAGCCTTCGCGTTCGGCTTCGGCGATGTGGGCGACGAGGTGTGGGGAACGCGGTGCCGTCGCCGACTTCGAGCAGGATGCGGGCTGCGGTCCTGACGCCGATGCCGGGCATCGAGGTCAGGACCTGGGCAATAGGGTGGTCATCGAGCATCCTTTCGACCTGGTCGGCGACTTGGTCGCGTTGGCGCAGCAGGTCGCGCAGGTTGTCGGCCAGCCGGGGCAGGACCGTCTCGGCGGCGGTGGTGCCGGGCACCACGACGCTCTGCTCGCCCAGCGTGGCCAGGATCTGCTCGACCAGGCGTGCGCCCATGCGCGGCGCCCGCGCCTTGGCAATTTCGGTGAGTTTGGCTCGGCCGGCCTTGCGCAGCCCTGCCGGGCCACCGCAGCGCGAGAGCAGCTCCAGTACCGCTGGGTGCTGGACTTTCGGGCCCAGGACGCGTTCCAGGGCGGGGTGGATTTGGGTGAGCAGGCCGCGGATGCGGTTGGAGGTGCGGGTGACCTCGCCGGCGAGGTCGTCGTCGTAGCCGACCAGGACCTCCAACTCGGCCAAGGCCTCCTCGCCGGTGTCGACGCGGCGCAGGGTGTGCGGCAGGCCGCGGGCGGCGTCAGCGATGACGTAGGCGTCGCGGGCGTCGGTCTTGGCGGCACCGGGATGCAGGTCAGCTATCCGGCGCATGGCCAGGCCGGGAAGGTACGCGACCTGGTGTCCGCAGGCCGTCCTTGCCCACGTCCAGGCCCAGGAAGACGCCGAACCCGCCGTGCACGCCTCGCCTCCTCACCTCACCGCTGCCTCGGCCGCTGGTATAGGCGTCGGACTGCCGGCAGCCACGTTACGAAGAGACCTACCCCAGAAGGGGTGGCCGGGTCCCTATCAGCGGTCCACCGACGCCACCCGGCCCGGCGACAACACCCCCCGGATCATCCGTACGACAGGGGCAGTAAGTCATACCGGGCCGGGCGACCGAGGAGTCCCCAGCTGGGGACGATCAAAAAGGTAACGGGGGGCAACGATGACGGTGTAGTTCGACGATCCATTCGGGTCGACGTGCTCGAACTGCACGACGGCGGACGCGTGCGCGCGGCGCGGCAGGCGTTCGTATCTACCTCCGCACTTCAAGCCGTACCCCGACACCGTGTCAGGGTCGTCATCGGTGGGCAGGATGTGCATCACTGCCCACCGAACCCGTTTGATGATCTCGGTCGGGCGGTGCAGGAAGTCGTCGAGGCCACTGCGGACCACACTGCGCCGTCTCCTGAGCCCAGCCGGCTTTTCACGCCACGTTGGTGTTCTGCATTGCGGCGATCCACCAGGTTCCGTCCTTCTTGACCGCCACGATGGTGCCGTGGTTGCTGAAGGTTCCCTGCGGGGTCGACGTGTCCTGTCTGACGTGGACGACGGCGATGTCGGGCCGCAGGGGCGACACGGCGGTCACGGCGACTCGGGTCGTCCAGTCCTTGACGGGTCCCGTCAACCGTGCGGTGTGGTAGGCAAACAGGTCATCCCAACCCCGCAGCATGGTGCCGTCGGGTACGACCAGGGCGGCGTCGTCGGTGAACCGACCGTCGAGCACGGCCGGATCCTTGTGGTTGAAGCCGATCTCGATCTGCGCGACCAGCTGTTCCAGCTCGCGCACGTCGTGCTCGTCGGCTGGGACCTGGTAGACGGCGGGCCGTTGGTTCATCTCTGCACCACTTTCTCGCGTTGGGATGTCATGCCTTGGCAAGCGCGGCAAGGAGGTCCTCCTCGGATTGCGCGCCGGTCATCGCTGGACGGTCGGCGAACTGCAACACCGGCACGCCGCGAACGCCTGAGCGCCGCACTCGTTCGAGCTCCGCACGGGTCTCGTCGCCGCCACCGTCGCTCCAGTGGACGCCGACCTCGGCGGCGAGTCGCCTGAGCGTGCCCACGTCGGCGATGTTGAGTTCGTCGGTGTGGTGGGCGCGGAACAGCCGCTCGACCATCTCCTCGCCCAGCCCTTGCCGGCTGGCCAAGGCGATGAGGCGGTGTGCCTCGAAGGTGTTGGAGAAGATCGCCTTGTGATGCCGGAACAGCAATCCCTCCTCCGCCGCCAGGGCGGTGATCTCGGCCACGGTCTCCTCGACGTCTCCGCCGAAGGCACGGCGAATCACGTCTGTCTTGAGTTCTCCCGCCACCGTTGCGTTCGGATCCAACTGGAAGGGACGGAACACGACCTCGGCCCGCCCGCCTTCGGCGCGGAAACGCGCCAGTGCCCGCCGGAGCCGGGCGAAGGCGAAGTACGACCACACGCAGGGCACATCGAAGGTGAACTGGAGTCTGATGTTGATGTTGTCGCTCATGTGGTCAACGCTACGAACGGCCTACCGGGCGGGGCCTCTGTCAAGTGACTGGGCCTGAGCGACCCGGTGACCGGCCACCGAACCCCGTCCGGGAAACCCAGTCGATCGACAGAGGAGGCGACCCGCCACCATCCCTAGCGTTGTGCTCATCACAATCGTCCCAAATGAGGAGAGCCAAGATGCTGAACGTGGCGGTTATTGTCGGCAGTACCAGGGAAGGCCGATTCGGTCCGGTCGTGGCCGACTGGTTCGTTGCTCAGGCGAAGGCGCATGACGGTGCTCGGATCGACGTGGTCGATTTGGCCGAGATCAACCTGCCGATGGTGCTGCCGGCGAGCGTGCCTCCCGCGCCCCAGACGTCCGATCTGGCGCGACGGTTGCAAACGGCCGACGCGTTCGTGTTCGTGACGCCGGAGTACAACCGGAGCTTTCCCGCCCCAGTCAAGAACGTCATCGACTGGCACTATTCGGAGTGGCAGGCCAAGCCCGTGGGCTTCGTCTCCTACGGTTCGATGTCCGGTGGCCAGCACGCGATCCAGGCGCTGCGTGGCGTATTCGCTGAACTGCACGCGGTTACGATCAGGGACACGATCAGCTTTACCAATCCGTGGAACCAGTTCGACGACGACGGCCGGCACCTGGACCCGGCGGGTCCCGGGCGGGCCGCCGAGAGGCTGATGAACCAGTTGCTGTGGTGGGGGCGCGCGCTGAAGAGCGCCAGGGCCGAGCACCCGTACGGGGGCTGAGCGATGCGGGCGATCCGGCAGTACCGGTTCGGCGGCGCGCGGGAGCTGCTGTACGAGCAGGACGTCGCCGAGCCCCGGCCGGGTCCGGGACAGGTGCGTGTCAAGGTGAGCGCCGCCGGGGTTTCCCGGCTCGACCTTGCCGTCCGCGCTGGGGCCTACCGGTGGTTGCCCGAGCTGCCGATGACTCCGGGCCGGGAGGTGGCGGGCGTGGTCGAGGGCCTCGGTGCGGGGGTGCCGGCCCGCTGGCTGGGTCGGCGGGTCGTTACCTGCCTGGGGTTGGCCAGCGGCGGCTACGCCGACCTGGCGGTGCGTGAGGTCGCCGCCGTACATGAGATTCCCGACAACCTGACGGAGGAGGCCGCCGTGGCGGCCATCGTCACGGGACGGGCCGCGCTGGGCGTCATGGACGTGGCCCGCCTGACCCCGGAGGACGTGGTGTTGGTGCTCGGGGCGGCGGGTGGTGTCGGGGGCATCCTGGTCCAGACGGCAGCGCGTCTGGGCGCGACAGTTGTCGGTGCGGTGGGCGACGTCGCCAAGACCGCCGTCGCCCGCAGGCTGGGTGCCGTCCTTACCGTGAACTACGGCCAGCCCGACTGGACCGAACGCGTCGGTGCGGAACTGGACGGCGGACACGTCACCGTGGTGCTCGACGGGATCGGCGGCGACCTCGGCCGGCAGGCCGTGGACCTGCTCGGTTACGGCGGCAGTGTGGTCGTCTTCGGCTGGCTGAGCGGGCAGCCCGCCGAGGTGTCGACGCGCGAGCTGTACGAGCGCGCCCTGAGCTGGCGTGCCGTGCCCGGATCGGGTCTGGCGAAGCGGCCGGGCGGCGTACGAATGCTGGAGGAGCGTGCCCTGACCGCGGTGCGCGACGGTCAGATGACTCCGCTCGTCCGGCGCGTTCCGCTGGCCGATGCCGCGACCGCGCACGCCGAGCTCGAATCCCGGGCTACCGCGGGCAAGGCGGTGCTGATCCCATGATCCGACCGAAGGGTACGCTCCGGACATGCTCTACGGACGCTCTGCCGAGATAGCCGCTATCGACCGGCTGTTGCAGGGCGCACGCGGCGGCGCGAGCGGTGCGCTTCTGCTCCGGGGCGAGGCGGGGATCGGCAAGACCGCCCTGCTCGACCACGCGGTTGAGGCCGCCGCCGACCTGCGGGTCATCCGCGGAGCCGGGATCGAGACGGAGCGCCAACTGCCGTTCGCGGGCCTGCACCTGCTGCTCAAAAGCACGGTCGAGCGGATCGACGGCCTGCCGGACGGGCAGGCGCGGGCACTGCGGGCCGCGCTGGGCTTGGCCGCTCCGGCGGAAGGAGACCGCTTCCTGGTGGGTATGGGCGTGCTAACGCTGCTCGCCGACTTGGCAGACGAGCGGCCGGTGCTGTGCATTGTCGACGATGCACACTGGCTCGATCACGCTTCGGTCGACGCGCTGCTGTTCGCCGCCCGGCGGTTGGAGGCGGAAGGCGTGGTCATGCTGTTCGCCGCCCGTGAGGTGCACGCCCCGGCGTTTCCCGCGCCCGGTGTGCCAGAGCTGACGCTGACCGGCCTGCCGCCGGATGCCTCGGCGCTTCTGCTCGCCGAGCAGGCGGCCGACCTGCCCGCGCAGGTCCGGGGCCAGATTCTCCACGAGGCCGAGGGCAACCCGCTGGCCCTGCTGGAACTGCCCGCGGCCCAGCGGGAGGGTCAACTTGCCGCGGAGCCGTACGGCGTTCGCGCGAGCTCCATGGTCAGCCGCATCCAGCAGACCTTCGCCGATCGCATCGCCAGGTTGCCGGAGGCGACGCAGACGCTGCTGCTGGTGGCCGCCGCTGACGACGGTGACCCGGCGAGCGTGTTCGCGGCGGCGAAGCTGCTCGGCGCGGACGTGGCCGATCTGGAGCCCGCCGAGAGGCAACGGCTGCTGGGCATGTCGGGCGACCGTCTGGTGTTCCGGCACCCTTTGATCCGAGCCGCCGCCTACCGTGGCGCCACGGTGAGCAGCCGCCTGGCCACGCACCGGGCCCTCGCCGACGTGCTGGACGGCGACCGGCGGGCCTGGCACCTGGCCGCGGCGACCACCGGACCGGACGAGTGCGTGGCCGCCGAACTCGAACGCAGCGCGGAAAGCGCGCGACGCCGCGGTGGACACGCCGCAGTCGCCACTGCCTACGAACGCGCCGCCAAGCTCAGCGCCGACCAACACAAGCGCGGGCGTCGCCTGGCCGCCGCGGCGCGGGCCGCCTCCGACGCGGGACAACACGAACGGGCGGCCGGCCTCGCCCACGACGCCACCGACCTGGTCACCGACCCGCTGACCACAGCCGAGATGGCCAGGATCAGCGCCGGCCTGGCCGACGAGCGCAGCAGCGCGACCTCCGCACATCAGCTCCTGGCCGAGGCGGCCGACGCCATCGCCGAGCGGGCGCCCGAACTCGCCACCGGCCTGCTCTTCACGGCCATCGAGACGGCCTGGACTGCCGGAGATTTCCCGGCGGTGCGGACGGTGGCCGACCAGGCCCGACGGCTGCGACTACCGGGTGCGGCCCGCATCGAGGCGGTAGCGATCCACATCGGCGCGCTCACCGCACCGCAGGGCAGCGCGGTAGACGCGGCGCGGGCCATCCGCGTGCTGCTCGACCGCGACCTGAGTGGCGAACCGACCGGCCTCCGGACGAACGCCAAGATCGCTTGGTGGGAACTCCTGCTCGGCGACTACGCCGCCGCGCACCGCCGAGCCATCGCGCTGGAGCGCGAGACCCGGACCCAAGGCGCGATCGGCGTACTGCCACGCGCGCTGATGCTGCTCGCCCGCACCCAGGTGTGGCTCGGCGCGCACCAAGACGCAAGGATCAGCGCCACCGAGGGTGCCCGCATCGCCGAGGACATCGGCCAGAGCCGCGAACTGGTCTTCCACCGGGCGCTGCTCGCCCACCTTTGCGCGATCGAGGGCAACGAAGCGGAGTGCGGGCGGCTCGCGACCGACATGGCGGCCCACGGCGCCGCGCCCAGCCACTCGCGGGCCACGACCATCACGGCCCTGCTCGACCTCGGCATGGGCAGGCACGAAGCCGCGCTGGAGAAACTCCTGCCGGTGGTCGAGGGCACCAACAGGTTGGTTACCGTGCACAGCCTGCCCGACCTCGTTGAAGCGGCGGTCCGGGCGGGCCAGCCCGAACTGGGGCGGCGAGCCGCCCGCCAGTACGCCGATTGGGCCCATCACATCGCACACCCGTGGGCACGGGCGATCGCCGCCCGCTGCGAGGCATTGCTCGACGGCGACGAGGAAGCCTGGACGCGCGCCGTTCACCTGCACCACCATGACGTCGACCCACCGTTCGAGCGAGCCCGCACACAGCTCCTACACGGGGAGTGGCTCCGTAGACAGCACCGGCGGACCGAGGCCCGCACCATGCTGAGATCCGCCTTGCAGACATTCGAACGGCTCGGCGCCGAGCCCTGGGCCGCACGCTCGGGCGCCGAGCTGCGCGCCACGGGCGAGAGCCGGCCCTCCCGCACCGAGGACGCCAACGCGTTGGCCCGCCTCACGGCTCAGGAACTGCAGGTGGTCCTCCTCGCCGCCAAGGGCAACAGCAACCGGGACATCGGCACGCAGCTGTTCCTCAGCCCTCGCACCGTCGGCTACCACCTCTACAACGCCTATCCCAAACTCGGCGTCTCCTCACGCGGCGAGCTGGCGGCCGTCGTGGCGGGCGCGGCGGCTCTGCGACGTTAGCTCAGGTAATCGAACAGGTAGGTGCCGTGCAGCCCGGCGGCCGCGACGCCGCGCGTCCGGCCGCCACGCGCACGCGTACACCGGTGAATCGACCCGAACGGCGCACAGGCACCGGCGTTTGACCTGGCGGCGCAGCACGGCGATCTGGTGGCGCAGTACGAGGATCTCCACGTCTTTGGCGCGGTGCCCCGTATTCCCTGGGCCAACAGTTGCAGGATTTGGCCCAGCATGACGTCCGTCCGCCGGTGGGACGAGCGCGGCGGCGAGGATCGTGCCGGGGGCGACGTCCTCCGGGCCGGCGAGGCGAACCGTCTGGCCGGCGGCGGTCCGGAGCTCCACGAGGTAGCCCGACGGGGCGATCACGGCCCGGAGGCCGCCGCCCCGTCGGTCGGTGGCGTCGGCGGGCGTGATCCGTTCGCGGGCCAGCGTCGCCGCGGCGCGCAGCTGCCCGTCCGTCCGCTCGATCAGGTACGACCGCAACGCGACGACGCTGACCAACCCGGCCACGAGAAGAGCCAGCGCGGTGAGGCCGAGGATCGCCAACGCCAACCCGCGCCGTAGCGGCAACCAGCTCACGCGCCGGCCCGCAGGACGTACCCGAATCCCCGGGCAGTGTCGATCACCGGCGGGCCGAGCGGCGCGAGCTTGCGGTGCAGGTACCCAATGTAGGTGTCGACCACGTTCGACCCGCCGTCGAAGTCGTAGTTCCATACCGCGTCGAGGATCTGCGCCCGGGACAGCACCCGTCCGGGGTTGTGCATGAGGTAGCGCAAGAGCTTGAACTCCGTCGGGGACAGGGCTACCAGGGTTCCGGCGCGACGTACCTGGCAGGCGTCCTCGTCGAGTTCGATGTCGGCGAAGCGCAGGAGGCCGACGGGCCCGGCGTCGGTCGCGGCGTCGGGCACTGGCCGCAGGCGGCGCAGCACCGCGCGGACCCTGGCCACGAGCTCGTCGACCGAGAACGGCTTGGTGACGTAGTCGTCGCCGCCGATCGTCAGGCCCATGATCTTGTCGCGGGAGGACTCACGCGCGGTCAGAAAGACGATGCCGGCCGCCAGCCCGCTGGCACGGAGCTGGCGGCAAACATCGAGGCCGTCGCCGTCGGGCAGGCGGACGTCGAGCACCACCAGATCGGGCCGCACCTCGGCGGCCACCTCGACGGCCTCGGCAGCGGTGGCCGCGGTGCTCACCGCGAAACCGTGGAAGCGCAGCACCGTCGTCAGCATGTCGAGGATGTTCGGCTGGTCGTCCACCACCACGTACCTAGCCGGCGAGCATCGACCATCGGGACGTGGTCGCCCTTCGCGGCCACGATCGCGGGGATCGTGGCGTTGTACGCGTTGATCCGCACCTGGGGCCGCTGCGTTGCGCCGCGCTCACAACCCGGCTAACCCAACTGCATGAGGATGGTCGCACAGGCGAGCGGTTTCAGGAGCAGTGGAGAGCCAGTAATGAATCCGACGATGCGGCCTACCGCAATGCTAGGCAGGGCTGCACCCCCCTCGCCCGAGCACGAGGCGGGTCTGGCCGCTCTAGCAATCACGCAGCTCGTGGTCGCGGCTAAGCCAGGGGACGTCCGGGCGGGAGGCCCGTCGCTGCGGTTCACCGCAGCCTATCTACGGCCGCCTCCCGCTGTCGTTGGCTGGGCAGCGTCGGGCCTTCCCGTGGTCGCGCGCCTCGCTACCCTTGACCGGTCATGATGCGCGTTTCGGTTGTCGGCAACTCCGGCTCGGGCAAGTCCACGCTGGCCCGAGCCCTCGCGGTTCGCTTGGGCGTTCCGTACGTCGAACTCGACGCCATCCATCACCAGCGCGACTGGCAACCAATCCCCATCAGCGGGTTCCGGACCCGCGTCGCTGCAGCCACCTCGGGCAGCAGATGGGTTGTGGACGGCAACTACTCGGCAGTCCGAGATCTGGTGTGGGCACGTGCCGACACCGTGGTCGTACTCGATCCGCCACGGCGTGCGGTAATGCGCCAGATCATCTTGCGTACCGTTCGCCGGGTAGCGTTTCGAGTCGAACTCTGGAACGGCAATCGCGAACGATGGCGCAACCTGTTCACCCGAGACCCGAACGAGTCCGTCATCGTGTGGGCCTGGCACCGGCACTCGGTCTACCGGGACCGATACCTGGCCATGGCTAACGACCCCCGCTGGCGCCACTTGACGTTCGTTCGTATCCAGTCCCGCAAAGACATCCGCCGTCTGCTGAACAGCGTCAGGCCTGCTGCGTAGGCTCCGAGCCCCGTCACCCACTACATGCCATGCGGCCGAGACGGACTGTCATCGGCTAGATGAGTGAGCAGATCAAGGACTCCCGTAGTCGCGGCCGTAACGCACCGTGGTCGGCTCGTCTCGGCTCCTGGTGGGACGGAGGACGGCGTGGCCGTGTCTGCGGTGGACGACCGCAAAGATCGTACGTGGGCCAGCCGCAGCCGCAGCCTGGCCGCTGCGTGGCAGAGCAGGCAGGCGACTGCTAAGGCTCAACGGGTGTCAGGTCTGTCTGGGAACGTGTACGGGCCCGAAGGAACCAATGCGCGGTGACCAATGGGACGGCGCCGACGGGGTACCAGGCAACATCGATGGTGTCGAACTGGGCGCCTAGCAGCAGGCGCGCGAACGAGCTGCGTTCGGAGAGTGCCGCGGGTATGGGGGTGAGCTGTGCGAACTCGATGAGCCAGCAGTAGACGACCGCGGCGCCGCCAGCGAGCAGTGGGGACATCAGCGGCCAGATGAAGATCACGATCGTGTAGACGATGGCCGCGGACAAGGCGGCGCCTGAGTACTGTTCGATGGGACCGTCCATCGTGGCGCGGATTGCGAAGGCCGCGCCTGTAAAGCCAGCTGCCGATACCACCGTCAGTGGCCGAATCCACTGCACTGCGAACGACATCGAGCAATCATAAGTGGCAGCGCAGCTTAGGTGGCAGGTGTCTGCTGAGCTTGGACGGGCCGCAACTGCACACTTCCCATGCCGAGACAGCGACCCGATGGGTCTCTCACTCGGCGCGAACGTCGCCAAGCCGCGCGTCCACGAGTCGCACCTCATCACCCGGCCTGAGCGTGGCATCTTCCGCAGCCTCGCCGCGTTGGACGGCTGAGCTCAAGCGGATGAGAGTCTGCAGCGGCTCGGTGTCCGCGCCGTAGTGAACCAGATGACCCGCCTGCCCAAAGATTAAATTAGCCTCGGCTCTACTCAAATCAGCGAACGCCTCGACCGCACCAGTCGCCAAGGCCGGATCCCTCGTCGAGGGCCTTCAGGACGCGGCGCCGGCGGCGGGCGGAGTCGTCCCCACGGGCTTGGGCGAGCGGGGATGCCGGTGATGAATGGCTCACGCGTCTCGCTCCAGTCGCAGGTTGACCCCAGCTGGCCCGCCGCCGGGCGTCCCAAGTTGGACGCTGCGGGTCTTACGCAGCATCGCGACCGCATCGCGGATCTGTTGTTGTTCTTCGCCGGTGAGGTCGTCGAGGTCGGTCTCGACGCGGCGGATCAGCTTGCGCAGCCGGGAGATCTCTTCATCCGAGGGTGGGGCTTCGACGCGCGCCCACTCGTCCAGCTCAGCTGCTGCGGTGACGCGTTCCCGGTCTTGCAGCAGCGCTGCTTGGCCACCGCGATGCCCTCGCGCTGGCGTTCCAGGATCAGCGCGCGCTCGAACTCGGGCGCCGGAGATGTAGTCGACCAGGGCGGTGCGCTCGGACTCCGATTGGTCGATGCGGTTTTTACCAAGTCGCCGATGCTGACGATCCGCACAGCGCGCCGTCGGACACCACCGGCACGTGCCGGATGCGGCGGTCAGCTCGAAGACCCGAGCACGCTGGCGGCCCAGTTCGTGCGGGCGATGATGCTGGGCCAGCAGGAGGCGCGTGTACGGGCTGCAGGCGGAGGTCAAGCGCGCCGGATCGGTCGAGGCTGCGGCATTCATCCAGGCGGCGTTCAGGGCCGCGGTGCGCCGCTACTTCGTTAACGGCCTCGACCGGCACCTGATCGCCGGATTCCTGACCGGCGTAAGGAAGGCGTTTACCACGGACGTGCCCGTCGCGGCGACGGACGTGCTCATTCGTCAGGAACTCGGCGACGTCGTGTCCACTGCCGACATCGACGTCATGACCGAGTTGCGCGCCTACGGGGCGATCCTGGTAGTCGTCGGTGACCTGCTCGGAGGTGACGAGGCAGAGATCAACGCGATCCTCGCCCACGCCGAAACCACGGTAGACAGACGCGGCTCACAGGCCACCGCAACATCCACCGGCAGCCCGCAACACTCATGAGCCGCAGAGGGTTGGATGGCCGTATGAGGATCCCGCCGTTCGTGTTCCAACTGCTCTATCGCATCCGCAGGGCGTACTGGCGGATCGCGAAGCCGACCACGTACGGGGTGAAGGCGTTGATCATTCATCCGGTCGACTCTGACCGGGTGCTTCTCGTGCAACACAGCTACGGCGACCGATCGCTGTGGAGCTTGCCGGGAGGCGGTTACAGGCCGGCCCGGGAGACTCCAGAGCAAGCAGCCAGGCGGGAGTGCATCGAAGAACTGGGCATTGAGGTGGACTCGTTCACCCTTGTGCTAGAGGAACACCCGACCACCAGCGCGGGCAAGCGGGGTCACTTGACGATTATCCGCCTCCACGCAATCTCGGACGAGATCAGCCCAAATGGGGAGATCTCCCAAGCCCGCTGGGTAGCCACTGATCTCACGGACCTACCTGGCGAACCGATGGTCTCCAAGTGGGTGCACTCCGCCCTAAGGGCCCATGGGCCAGTTTGAGTACCCGGCCGGGATCGCTAGGTATCCGGATCTGACTCGCGACCAGCCTATCCATAGTGGACCAGTTGGTGGTGATGCGGCCTCGGTGGCCGGAAGCGGACAATCGCGGCGTATGTGAATGCGCCTATTGTGAGCGTCGTAAGCGATCTATACGATCCGCGCAGGAGTCGTTACGAAGCGGCTCCCGCACGGGGGTGTGTGATGCTGGTACGTCGCATTGTGTCCGGACTGAGCGGGATCGCTGTCGTCGCCTCCGCGCTTGTCGTGCTGCCGGCACCAGGATCGGCCGCGCCGGCCGCGACACCACAGCCGTCATGCGCCGATGCCAAGCAGGACGCGGCGGCCGCGGCACAGACGGCCGAGGCGTGTGGTCGCCGTGTCGAGATTCTGGCTGACCGCACCGAGTCCTCGCAGACCTTCGCCAATCCTGACGGCACCGGCACGCTGGAGCAGACGGCGCAGCCGGTACGGGTGCGGAAGGGTGACGGCTGGGTGCCGGTCGACACGACCCTGACCAAGACGTCCGACGGCTCGATCGCGCCGCGCTCCACCACAGTGCGTGTGGTGTTCTCCGGTGGCGGAAAGGCGCCCTTGGCCAGGATCGTCGACCGCGACCGTGAGCTGGCGATGTCGTGGCCCGACCCACTGCCCGTCCCGCGCCTGTCCGGCGATACCGCCGTGTACCCGGAGGTCCTGCCGGGTGTTGACCTGCGGGTCACCGCGTCCGCAACAGGTTTCTCCGAGGTTCTCGTGGTCCGGTCGCGCAAGGCTGCTATGCAGGCCCGCCTGGACACCGTCCGATTCGGACTTGCGACGAAGGGCGTGACGGCCAAGCCCATCACGGGAGGCGGCCTCGAGGCGCGTGACGCCAAGGGCCGCGCGGTGTTCGTGTCGCCGACCCCGTTGATGTGGGACTCGTCGGCCGGCGAGTCGGCGACGCCGCCGGACGAGCGGGCCCAGGTCGCGCGGGTGTCTCCCATGCCCGCCAAGGTGTCGGGCGGCCAGCTCTCCGTGGTGCCAGACCGGGAGATGCTGTCCGACCCCGCGACGCGCTACCCCGTGTTCATCGACCCGTCGTGGACCGGCGGCATCGCCTCGAACGCGTGGACATCGGTGTGGAGCAAGCACCCCAGCAGCAAGTTCTGGCAGAACGCGACGGCACTGAGTGACGGCGACATCACGGGCTCGGCCGGCGTGGGTCGCACCCGCGACTGCAGCGGCTGTTCCGACCATAAGATTCGCAGCTTCTTCCGGATGAACATCGCCGGCGTGCGGGGCAAGCAGATCCTGACCGCCCAATTCCGCATCCAGCAGCGCTGGTCGTGGACCTGCAGCCCGAAGTCGAACGCCCGAGTGTGGCTCACCGGCCCGATCTCACAGAACACCACCTGGAACAACCAGCCAGGCTGGGACAACAACTACACGGCGACGGCGGTGGCGGACCACAAGGTCAACAAGGCCCACGGATGCCTGGGCACGGGCGACGTCGAGTTCAACGTGAAGTCCATTGTGGCGCGCGGCGTCGCGGGCGGCTGGAAGGACGTCACGCTCGGCATGCGCGCCATCGACGAGGGCACGGTCAACCACTGGAAGCGGTACAACCACGCGACTCCGAAGCTCTCGATCACATACAACACCATCCCGAACGCGCCGTCGGAGCGGAAGTCGCATGGCCTGGAGTGCAAGACCGGCGCCGCGCGGCCATACGTGTGGGCCAACTCGCCGAGCCTGTCGGCGAAGCAGTCCGACGTGGACTCCGGCCAGCAGTCTTTGACGACGCACTTCTACTGGTGGCCGCTGGGCGGCGCCCGCAGCGAGTCCAACAAGCTTTCGAAGTCTTCGGGCAACCCGTCGCCGGTCAGCGTACAGATTCCGGCGGGCCGGCTCGCCGACAACACGGTGTACGTGTGGCAGGCCATCACGGGTGACACGATCGCGAACGGCCCGTGGTCCGGCACGTGCGAGTTCGCCACCGACTTCACGGTGCCGAATGCGCCGACGAGCGTGGCGTCGACGGAGTATCCGCCGGACTCGCCGACACAGGCGCCTCGCGGCGGGGTGGGGCTTCCCGGCACATTCCGGATCACCCCGCCGACGAACCGGCCGAGTGACGCGCTGGCCTACGCGTATTCGCTGAACGCCGGAACGTTCGCGGAGGGGATGCCGACCGTGCCGGCGTCGACGACCGACTACACGGCGTCGGTGACCCTCACCCCGATCAGGGACGGCACCAACACCCTGTACGTCTGGACCAAGGAGCGGTCGGGCCGCTTCTCGACTGCCTCACGGGCCTACACGTTCAAGGTGCGATCCGGGTCCGGTCCCGTGGCGGAGTGGACCTTCGACGAGGCGAGCGGCAACGCTCAGGACAAGACCGACCACGGCAACACCGCGACGCTTGCCGGTGGAGCCGCCCGTACGCCTGGCCGATCCAACGTCGGCACGGCGTTGTCGCTGAACGGCAGCACCGCGTACGCGGCGACCACCGCACAGATGACGTCACCACACCCGGACACCGGCGCCACCGTCCCGATGAACTCCAGCGGCAGCTTCACCGCCGCGGCCTGGGTGCGGCTGGCCGCCACCGGCGGCGGTGTGCGCCACATCGTCAGCTATGACGGGGCGAACGTCCATGCCCTTCGGCTGGCCTACAACGGTGGCGCCGACCGGTGGAACTTCCGGGTGGTGCCGACCGATGCATCGGGCGCTGCCGGATCGACGATCCAGAGCACATCCGCGCCCACGGTGGGGAAGTGGACACACGTCGCCGGTGTGTACAACGCCGCGACGCGGCAGGCCCTCCTCTATGTCAACGGCACGCTGGAGGCCTCCGCGACGCTGGCCGAGGGATGGGGGCCGCACGCGGCAGCCACCACGCTGAGCATCGGGCGCACCAGGTCCAACGCCCAGTGGGTCGACTACTGGAGCGGCGCGCTCGACGATGTCAAGGTCTACAACTTCGCGGTCACCGCGGCCGACATTGGGCTGCTCGTCGCGCCGCTGGCACCGGCGATCTCGTTCCCGAACGGCGCAACGGCCACGGTCGGTCAGCCGTTCACGGTGCGCTTCGACGCGGGCGGCGACGCGAACGTGACCGCCTACCGGTACAGCTTCGGCAACGATGAAACCACCGGGACCACGGTCGCGGCGAACCCGGCGGGTGGCGCCGCGACGGCGACCATCACGCCGACCTCGGGTGGACAGATTAAGGTGTACGCCAAGGCGGTCGGCGCCGGCAGCCGGCTGAGCACGATCGCGGAGAATCCGTTCCAAGCGGTCGGCGCCGCCAGCCTCTCCGGCGTGGTGGTCGACGCGGAGACGTTCGAACTGGTTTCCGGAGCGGCCGTGACACTCGCCCCGGCCGGCCGGACGGCCACCACCGGGCCGGACGGCGGCTTCAGCTTCACCGGTCTCACACCAGGGCAGGTAACGGTCACCGCCACCGTGGGGGGCCGATGTGGCCGCTCCACTCAGCAGACCTTGGCCTTGGAGGGCGACCCGTTCGTCGACCTCTTCGTCGAGCCGTTCACGGACGTGTTCGGCTACACCTGCTCAGTGGCCGCGGCCGGGTTCACGCCTGCCGACCAGACCGTCCTGCCGCTGACCGGTGACAACGCCGTGACCACGGTGGGACTGCCGTTCGCGTTCCCGTTCTACGGCGCGACGCACCGCAGCGCGTGGGTCGACACCAACGGCATCGTGTCCTTCGTCGACCCCGGAGGCTCCCACCCGTATACCAACCAGGCGATGCCGGCACCGACCGAGCCGAACGCGGTCATCGCGCCCTTCTGGGACGACCTGGTCGTCGACGCCTCGGCAAGCGTGCGCACCAGCGCCACAGGATCCGGCGCCGACGCGCGGTTTGTCATCGAGTGGCGCAACGTCCATCGCAAGGCGTCCACGAGCCAACGCCTGAGCTTCGAAGCGATCCTCGCGCCGGACGGCACGGCCACCTTCAACTACAGCGGCCTGGACAACGACGCCGAGCGCGGCTCGCTCGCGGCGGTCGGCATCGAGGACGCCGTCGGCGAGGATGGCCTGGCGTACCTGACGCGGACCGCCGGGCTCCTCGGTGGACAGGCGATCAGTATCGACTATCCGGGCGATGGTGCGCCCGTCGAGCGGTTCGACCTGTCGGGCACGGTGACCGACTCGGCCAGCGGCACGCCGGTGGCAAACGCCACGGTGTCGCTCGATCCGGCCGGGCTCACCGCCACCACGAACGCGCAGGGCCGGTATCAGTTCGACGACCTGGTCGCGGACAGCTACACGGTGTCCTCGGCCGTCGGGCAGCGCTGTGTGAGCATGGCGAGCGCCCAGATCGACCTGATCGAGGCGGCGGCCGTCAACCTGGGCCTTGAGGCGACCGGAGACAAGTTCGGTTACACCTGCGCGACGGGGCCCGGCACGTTCGTTCCGGCAGCCAACGTGTTGACGGTGCCGAGCTCGCCTGGCGGCACGCCCGTCACGCTGCCGTTCGCGTTCCGGTTGTACGGCCAGGCGTACACGACGGCGTGGGTGGCCGCCGCGGGCTTCGTCTCGTTCGACGATCCGCCGCCGAACTGGGGCATGTACGAAAACGGACCGGTCCCACACAAGGATCAGCCCGACGCCACTGTTTACCCGTTCTGGGATGACCTCCAGGTCGACGATCAGGCCAGTGTGCGCACCCAGGTGTTCGGCACGGCACCCAACCGGTACTTCGTCGTGGAGTGGCGCGACGTGGCGGTGGCACCGAGCGCCGCGAGCCGGATGAGCGTCGAGGTCGTCCTGTACGAGGACGGCCGGATCGCGTTTCACTACGCCGGCCTTGACGACGCCGCCGAGCGTGGGGCGAGCGCGACGGTCGGCATCGAGAACGGTGACGGCAAGGTCGGATCGCAGTTCTCATACAACGAGGTGGCGCTGGCTAGCGGCACCGGCATTCTCTACACCCCGCCCGCAGCGGCGAAGATTTCCGGTACGGTCACCCGGATCGGCGGTGGGGAGCCGGCCTCGAACACACCGGTGAGCCTGCTGCCAAGCGGAGCGACGACCACGACGGCCGCCGACGGCACCTACCAGTTCACTGGTGTGCCGGCGGGAGACCACGCCGTTGTCGCGGGTGCGGCAGACGGGGTCTGCGGCGGTGTGGAGTCTGCGGCCTCGGTGTCGACGCGCGGGCTGGACTCCACGGTCGACCTCTCGGTCGGCGGTGGGAGCGACGAGTCCGGCAACGGTTGCCGCGGCGCCGCGGCGTCGTTCGAGCCCACCTCCGACGTGCTGGCGTTGACCGGCGACGACGCGTTCACGCAGATCACGATGCCGTTCCCAGTGACGCTGTACGGACAGTCCTACACGACGGCGTGGGTGGACACGAACGGCGTGGTGAGCTTCGAGGAGCCGGACGGGCCGGCGCATGATGTGTTCCCGATCCCGTCCCGGATGGCACCGAACCAGCCGAACGGTGCGGTGTACGCGTTCTGGAAAGACTGGGTCGTCGACGGGGACGCGAGCGTGCGGACCGCGCTCCTGGGCACGGGGTCCAGCCGGCGCTTCGTCATTGAGTGGCGCAACGTGCTGTCCTGGGACGACAACGAGTCGCGGGTGTCCTTCCAGGTGGTCTTCCACGAGACCGGTGACATTGCGGTGGCCTGGAACGACATCGGGACGCGGGCCGTGGAGCAGGGCGCTACCGGGATTGTCGGCATCGAAAACGCCGAGGGCAGCGAAGCGCTGGTGTACTCGTCCCGGGTGCCTGTGCTGCGCAGCGGCCGCGGCGTGACGTTCGAGGTGGGTGCCGGACGGACCGGCCAGGTCACGGGGGTCGTGCGCTGCGCTGGTGCCGCGGTCTCCGGTGCGCAGGTGAGCGTGGCCGGGCGTTCGGGCATCACCGGCGCCGACGGCCGGTACACGCTGGCGGACGTGCCGGTCGGGCCGCAGGTCGTGGTGGCCACATTGACCGGTGCGTGCGCCGGATCCGCCACCGCGCCGGTGGCCGTCGCCGGAGACGCTTCGAACGCCGCCGACATCACCGCGGCGGGGTCTAGCGGCTACACGGTCACCGCCGGATCTCGCGGCATCGAGCCGACGTCCGACGTGCTGGCGCTGACCGGCGATGACGCCTTCACCGAGGTCGCGCTGCCGTTCCCCGTGACGCTGTACGGGCAGTCGCACACGACGGCGTGGGTAGACACGAACGGTGTGGTGAGCTTCGAAGAGCCGGAGGGGTCGGCGCACGAAATCTGTCCCATTCCGTCGCAGCCGAGTCCGGGCCAACCGAACCTGGCGGTGTACCCGTTCTGGGAGGACTGGGTCGTCGACGAAAACGCTAGCGTGCGCACCGCGGTCCTCGGTGCGGGCACAAGCAGGCGCTTCGTCGTCGAGTGGCGAAACGTCCTCTCCTTCGACGACTGGGTGTCCCGGGCCTCGTTCCAGGTCGTGTTTCACGAGAACGGCGACATCGCGATTGCCTGGGCCGACATCGGTGGGCGCACGATCGAGCGGGGCGGCACCAGCACCGTGGGCGTCGAAAACGGGGACGGCACGGTGGCCCTGCAGTACGCGCACCAACAACCGGTGATCCGCAGTGGCGAAGGTCTGCTCTTCCACCCGGTCAGCTAGCTCGGAGGTTTCGATGACCACTGTCAGCTCGCCCGTAGCCCGGGTGCTTGCCGTGCTGCTCTCGGCGGTGCTGGGTGTGACCGTCGCTCAGGTGCCGGCCTCCGCGGCCAAGCCCGATCCGTTCAAGCCCGCGGCGGCGAAGAAGGTGCCAGCCGTGCCGGTGACGGCGGTCAAGCCGGGCAAGGCACCGACCGTCGCCGCGTTTCCGGATGCCTCGAAACAACCTGCGCCGATGTGGCCCGCGGCCGGGCAGGCGGAGACCGCCGTGCCGCGCCCGCCAACCGGGAGCCGCGGCGCCGCCGGCCGTCAGGCACGGGTGGGCGGCACTCCGGTGTCGATACGCCAGCCGGCCGGCTCCGCCGACACGCCGAATCGGGTACGCGTCCAGGTGCTCGACCGGGCCGCCACCGCCAAAGCCGGCGTGCGCGGCGTTCTACTGAAGGTGGGCCGGGCCGACGCCGTCGCCAAGCCCGGCCCGGTCGACGTGGCGATCGACTACAAGCCGTTCCGCACGGCGTACGGCGCGGACTGGGCGAGCCGGCTCAGGCTCGTCGCCCTGCCCGAGTGCGCGCTGACGATGCCCGAAAGCCGGGACTGTGCGGGTACGCCCCTACAGTCCACAAACGACACCGTGGCGGGAACGGTGTCGGCGAAGGTGTCGGTGACGACGGCCGGCACGCTGCTCGCGGTGCAGGCCGCCGCGTCCGGGCCGGCCGGCGACTACGCCGCCACGTCGCTGCAGGCGTCTTCCACATGGGCTGCTGGAGGAAACTCTGGCGACTTCACCTGGTCGTACCCGATGCGCGTGCCGCCCGCCCCCGGCGGCCCGGCCCCCAAGGTCGGCCTCGCGTACTCCTCCCAGTCCGTCGACGGGCGCCACGCGGCGAGTAACAACCAGCCGTCCTGGGTCGGCGAGGGTTTCGAGGCATGGCCCGGTTACATCGAGCGGGCGTACGAGTTCTGCGGCGACGACATGCAGGGTGGCGCCAACAACAACGAGAAGACCGGCGACCAATGCTGGGCCACCGACAACGCCACGCTGTCGCTCAGCGGTCACTCCGGCGAACTGATCTATAACGCGAGCGAACAGCGTTGGCACCTGCGATCCGACGATGGCACCCGCGTGGAGCGCAAGACGAACGCCGAGAACGGCGACGACAACGGCGAGTACTGGGTGGTCACCACCAACGACGGCGTGCAGTACTGGTTCGGGCTCAACAAGCTGCCCGGTGCTGGCAGCGAGCGCACCGACTCGGCCTGGACCGCGCCGGTGTTCGGCAACCACTCCGGCGAGCCCTGCCACGCAACCGCTTTCGCCGATTCGTCATGCGCCCAGGCGTACCGCTGGAACCTCGACTACGTCGTGGACACCCACGGCAACAGCGCCTCGTACTGGTACGCGAAGGAGACGAACAAGTACGCCCGCAACCTGGAGAAGAACACCCTGGCCGAATACGTGCGGGGCGGTTACCTGCGGCACGTCGCCTACGGCACGCGGCGCGACAACGACGCCGACACCGTCTTCGGCGCAAGCGCGCCCGCCCGGGTGGTCTTCGATACGGAGGATCGGTGCCTCTCGTCCTGCGGCACGCACGACGGGGTGCACTGGCCGGACGTGCCGTGGGATCAGCAGTGCACGGCCGCGCCGTGCGAGACTTACAGCCCGACCTTCTGGTCGACGCAGCGATTGTCCACCGTGACCACCCAGGTGCTCAGCGGGACGAGCTACCGGGACGTCGAGCGGTGGACGCTGACCCACACGTTCCCCGATCCGGGCGACACCACCCGTGCGGGACTGTGGTTGGCGAAGATTTCGCACACGGGTCTCATCGGCACGGCCACCAGCGTCCCCGACATCGAGTTCACGCCGGTGCAGCTCGCCAACCGGGTCGATCCCGAAATCCTTCAGGACCATTCGCCGGCCATGAAGTGGATGCGGATCGCGATGATCCGCCACGAGGCAGGCGGCACGACCAGCCTCACCTATTCGCAGCCGGACTGCGTGCCGGGATCGCGCATGCCGTCGGCGCCGCACGCGAACGCCCTGCGGTGCTATCCGGTTGTCTGGACGCCGGAAGGCTACACCAACCCAATCACCGACTACTTCCACAAGTACCTGGTCAGCACGATCCATGAGATCGACCACACTGGCGGGGCGCCGCCGAAGGGCAGCCCACCCATCACGCACACATACAGCTACCTGGGCAGCCCGGCCTGGCACTACGCGGACGACGACGGCCTGATCGAGAAGAAGGAAAAGACGTGGTCCGTGTGGCGGGGCTACGAGCGGGTCGGTGTGACCACCGGCGACGGCGGCGACCGCACCTACACGGAGACCAAGTACTTCCGCGGGATGCACGGAGACAAGCAGCCGACCGGCACCCGCTCGGTACCGGTGACAGGCACCGGCGTGCCGACAGTAAACGACGAGGACGCTTACGCCGGCACCGTCCGAGAGGTGATCGTCCACAACGGACCAAGAGGCCCCGTGGTCTCCCGCGAGGTGAACGAGCCCTGGCAGTCGGCGGCGACGGCCTCCCGCACCATCAACGGCGACATCGTTGAGGCCCGCTTCACAGATGTGCAGGCCAGACACGAGCGGGTGGCGCTCGACGCCGGCCGCGACGACCGGGTCAGGACGCTCCGCAGCACGTTCGACGCCTACGGCATGGTCGTGGCTGTCGACGACACCGGCGACACCAACGTCACCGGCGACGAGCAGTGCGCCAGGACCACGTTCGAGCCGCGCAACGGCACGGCGTGGATCCTCAACAGGCCCCACCGCCGGCAGGTGCTCGCCCTGCCCTGCGCGCAGACCAACGATCCGGCGAGTCTTACCGGCGCCGACATCGTCAGCGACGGCCGGGCCTGGTTCGACGGCAGCACGTCCTGGGGTACCGCGCCGACCAGAGGACTCACTACCCGCAACGAGAAGCTTTCGGCGTGGAACGCCGGCACGCCGACGTACGTTACGGTCGCGCGAGCCAGCTACGACACGCACGGCCGGGTGGTGAGCCAGTGGGACGCGATGGACAAGGCCACCACCACCGCGTACACGCCCGCGAAGAACGGTGTGGTCACACAGACGGTCGTCACGAACCCGCTCAGCTACGCCACGACCACCACGCTGGAGCCGGCCTGGGGCGCACCCACCGCCACCGTCGACCCGAACGGAAAGCGCACGGTTCAGGGATACGACGGGCTGGGCCGCCTGACCGGTGTGTGGCTGCCGGGACGGGCGCCGGACACCCACGCGCCCAACGTCTCCTACACGTATCAGATGCGCGCCGACGCGGTGACGCTGGTGACGACCACAACGCTGAACGCGCAAGGGGATCCGGTCACCACGTACGCGCTCTTCGACGGCCTGCTCCGGCCACGGCAGACCCAGTCGGCCTCACCGGTGGGCGGGCGGCTGCTGACCGAGACGTTCTACGACACGGCCAACCGGAAGGTCCTGGAGTACGGGGCGTACCACGACCCCACGGGAACGGCCGGCTCCACGCTGGTCACCTCCAGGGACGCCCTTCACGTGCCCAACCAGACCCAGACCGTCTACGACGGAGCCGGCCGGGCGACGGCATCGGTCTTCAGCCCGTACGGCGTCGAGCGCTGGCGCACCAGGACCTACTACGCCGGCGACCGGACCGACCTCACACCGCCGGCCGGCGCGACAGCGACCTCGACCATCACCGACATCCAGGGCCGCGCCCGCGCACTGCGGCAGTACCGCGGCACGACGCCCACCGGCGCCCACGTCGAAACCTCGTACACATACGACCGGAAGGGCCAGTTGTCCCGGGTGACCGACGCCGCCGGAAACCACTGGGACTTCGGGTACGACCTGCGGGGCCGCCAGGTCGAGGCCAGCGACCCCGACAAGGGCACCACCATCTCCGGGTTCGACAACGCCGACCGGCTCACGTCGACCACTGATTCGCGCGGCGTGAAGCTTGTCTATCAGTACGACGCGATGGGCAGGAAGACCGCGCTCTTCGAGAACCAGCTATCGGCGACGCCACGCGCCCGATGGCTGTACGACGGGATCCTCAAGGGACAGCTGAGCGAGACGATCCGGTACGTCAACGGTGCCACCTACCGAGTGAAGGTCGTCGGATACACCGACACGTACCAGCCCACGGGGCATCAGGTCATCATCCCGACCGCCGAGATCGGGCTCAACGACACCTACGAGAACTTCTACGCCTACCGCGTCGACGGCAGCTTCGAAGCGTTCGGGTTCGGGCAGACCGCCGACCTGGAGTCCGAGTCGCTGAATCACCACTACGACGAGGCGTTGGGCCTGCCGAACAGGCTCACCACGACGTACGGCGCCGGCGAGTCCAGCTATGTGGCCGACACCGACTACGACGCCCTGGGCCAGGTCGACCAGTTCGACTTCCACACGGGCCTGTACGAGGACGAGGACGGTGGCGAGCACGTCTTCCAGACGTTCACGCGGGAGTTCGAGACGGGCCGGCTGACGGGCGTGAAAACCGAGCGGGAACTGCTCTCGCCGTACACGCTCGCCGACGTCCAATACAACTACGACGACGCCGGCAACGTCACGAAGATCGCGGACCTGGCGGCCGCCGGCGGCGTCGACAACCAGTGCATGCGGTACGACTTCCTACGCCGGCTCTCCGAGGCGTGGACACCGGCCAACGGAGACTGCGCCGCACCCCCGGCCGCCGCCGCGCTAGGCGGTCCCGCGAGGTACTGGCTGAAGTGGACCCACGACGACGTCGGCAACCGGCTCACCCAGGACGAGTACACGCCGTCGGGCAACCGCAGTACCGCGTACGCCTATCCCGCGGCCGGAGGTCCCCAGCCGCACACCGTGACCGGCACCACCACGACAATCGGCACCACGACGACCGCGGCGACCTACGACTACGACAATACCGGCAACACGGAGGCGCGACCGACCGCCGCCTCAGGCACGCAGGCGTTGACCTGGGACGCGGAGGGGCGCCTAGAAAAGAGCGTCGACTCCACCGGCACCACGACCTACATATACGACGCGGATGGCAACCGGCTCATCCGCCGCGACCCGGCCGGTAAGACCCTCTTCCTACCGGGCCAGGAGGTCCGGTTCACCAACGCCACGGCGGCGCGGACCTGCACGCGCTACTACACCTTCGGCGGGCACACGTTCGCCTCACGCACCGCGGCGGGCTTCACCTGGCTGACCAGCGACCACCAGGGCACGGCCCAGGTCAGGATCGACCCGACCACCCAGCAGGCCGCCGTCCGCCGCCAAACGCCCTACGGCACGCCCCGCGGCACGGTGCCGGCGTGGCCCAATACCAAGGGCTTCGTCGGCGGCACCGTAGACAACACCGGGCTGACCCACCTCGGCGCGCGCGAATACGACCCGTCGATGGGGCGGTTCATCTCGGTCGACCCGATCGTCGACTTCCAGGACCCCCAACAGATCCACGGGTACTCCTACGGCAACAACAACCCGGTCACCCTCAGCGATCCGGACGGCCTGCGCCCACCGGAGATCGACCCGGGAGACTGGGCGGATCACGAGGCCGAAAACCGTCGCAAGAACGAAAAGATCGAGATCGTGTATCCCAAGGACCAGAAGGGATACGGCGTTGTCAAGGTGGGTGGTAAGGAAAGGCACCGGATCTCGCTGACCGACTACAAGGTGCCCCCCGAGAATATCGAAATCCGCGACAGCAAGAACGGCACGGCAAAGGGACAGAACAACGGTTGGATTCTGGCAAACGCCCCAGCGGACGGCACGATCTTCGTCGCCAACGATGAACATTGGAACGAAGGAAAGGGCGGATATCGCCCCGATATGCTGAAGATTACCTACCGCAACGGGGAGATTGTGGAGGTCAAGACCGTCGACCTGTACGAACCGTCCACCACGAAGGTGTCCACCATCGTCGGCAAGATGGAGGAGAAGGCGTTGCAGGCCGACGAGATCGTGGTCCGCTTCAAGAGCGAGATCAGTTCGGACACCCTGAGCCAGGTGAAAGCCCAATCCGATCACCTGGACTTCGACAGCAGGCAGTTCATCGGCAAGATCAGCGGCGTGGACACCGACCTCACCATCATGCGACCGGCGTCACCGCCCGCGGGCGCCGGGCCGCCCGAGGGTCCTCGCGGCACCGGGCCGCGGGGCGGCGGTGGCAAGTCGGGACCGCGAGGAGGCGGGGCTGCGGGCAAGGCCGGCACCGGCCTGGGCATCTTCGGATTCTTCTCCGACCTATACTTCTTTGGCCGATACGGTCCGTGTGGCACCGGATACCTGCCAGAGGAACAGTGTTCACAAGGCGGAGTTCCGATGGCCTAACGAGAGGGCGTGCGATGAGTCGGGTCACCAACGTCATGCTCTCGGTCACCTCGAAAGACCGGGCAAACGCGGAAGAGTTCAGCAAGTGGCTGAAGGAGGATTGCCCGCGGGTTGATCCGCGCGACAAGGCGACCGGCTGCGGTGACCTCGCGCTGATAACCGATCCCGAGACGCACAATTGGGGCGGATACAAACACCCCGAGTGCGACGTCTACGCGGGCACGCTCAACCACGCCCGTGTCGGCAGCGTCATCGACCGCTTCGGACGCGTGCCATGGCGGGTGCCGAGCGCGGTGCAGCTCTTCGTCATGGACCAAGAGGAGTTCTTCTTCCGCGTCTGGATGATCCGTGACGGCGCGCCGAGGCAGTACGCGCCGACGTCGCCGATCGAGGAGGACGACGCCTTCTGGCCCAGCGAGGAGACCGAGTCAACCGAGCAGAAGCGCGCCAGGATGGCGCGGAGGATCGCCGAGGAGGCCACGGCCGGCGGGGAGATCGATGGGATTCTGGCCGAGTTCCGCACCCACAACGCGGACATCATCGACGTCATCTTCGCGGTCCGCACGGGGCTCGGGGTCGATGTCGGTGCCGCGAAGCAGGTCGTGGTGACCTCCGTCGCTTGGCGTGACTATGCCGATGCCCAACGGCAGTACCTGGAGTGGGCGGAGAAGACTGTGCTGCGCGACGCCGACTGACCGACGGCGACCGCGGCACCCACCTCGCCGACATGACCGGTGCGGCGTTGGTGCAGTTGCCAGTGCGGCCCTGCCCTGCCCGCCCGTGCGTCCTCGGCACGGACCTGCTCAGCGCGCTCCGGTAGCCCACGCCGAAGTCCTACCAGGAACTCGAACGGTCCACCCGTTCCCTCCCGACAATCGTCAGGACACAAAGATCCCGACTCCCTGGCAGCCAACGCCGACAAGCCCCCGTTGCAACGGCATGACCTCGTGGAGAGCCCGGTGCGGTGAGAGTCGCACGGGTTCGGCGGGCGGGCCCGGGAGACTGACCCAGAGCAATCCGGACACCGCGCCCGGGCCGGACCCAACTGCCTGTCCTGGCTGATGAACAACCGCCGCCTGGTCCGCCGCTACGAACGCAAAGCCGAACACTTCGAAGCATTCGTCGGCCTGGCCTGCACACCGATCTGCTACCGCAGCTGGGCCAAGGCCACCAACTGAGAGACTCCCTAAGCCAGCCAGCCCGGTGTAGAAGGCTTGTTGCCAACGGTTTCTGCAACCGTGATAGATGCATCGGCTGCGGTAGCGCGCGTGCGAGCGTGTTGGTGTGTCATGACTTCAGCATGGGGGAGCGGTCCGTCCTGGCATGCCCGCAGCGGGCGGGAACGTGTCACGACATGGGTACTAGTGCCGCGTCTTTGAACGTTGATCGGGTAATGCCGTCTGTCTGACCTGGTTTGGGGCAG
>NZ_JBAKHX010000091.1:0-28105 GCF_036906915.1 Micromonospora sp. CPCC 206061 | reverse complement strand
TCGCTGACCAGCAACGACTCAGAACCGATCACACTCGCGTGCCTACGAACTGCGGAACTCGGGGGAAACGTGCGCGATCAGCGCTAACCGAAGGCGTCCCTTCCGTCCGCGGCGGCGACACAGATCCGAACGAAACCGCTGGCGTACGTCCGGCTAGCGGGGTTCGGATAGAGGATCTCCACATTGGCCCGGCGAACCGATTGGATGAACATAGATCAGACGTCATACGTGTGTCAAGTTACGCCTGTCGATGTGTAACCTGAGTGGTTCCGGCGGTCAAGTCCGTGAACGTTGGCCTTGTTGGCTCGAAGCTGTGCGCTTGGGTTCGTTCGCAGCGCCGACGTGTACGTCGAGCCAGGCCTTCAGTGGTGCCGCTGACCGCCAGATGTCCCGGACGGTGTCGAGCGCTTCCGGCGTGTGCATCCAGTCGGCCTTGTCCCACTCACGGACGATGGCAGCGCCTTTCCATCGCAAGAGCTCGATTCGGGGATGGTCCGAGGTGTAGCCGCGTGGTGGAGTCTTCAAGGGTGGGTCGATGCCGTGTGTGAGGGGTGACGACTGCGACGTCAGCTCATGGTGGAGTTTGGCGAAGGCTTGGCCACTGGTTTCGTCGTCGATCGCGGCGCGGAATCTCGCGAGTTGATCGCTGGTCATGGCCATCGCGCCGTAGCCGGTGACCATGCGGGTCGCGGAGACCTCGATGTAGTAGCCGATTCCGCCGACGGCGCGGGACTCGCTGGTGGCCCCGGCCCAGAGCTTGTATGGGGACTTGTCCTTGGAGAACCGTATGTCACGATTGGGTCGAAACATCCGCAACTGACCGAATTCTTCGGTCAACTCGTCGAGCAGGGCGTTCATGGGCCCGCGCACGTGACGTTCCCAGTGGGTCTTGTGGGCGTTCCAGAACGACTTCGAGTTGTCCCCCTCCAAGGCGGCGAAGAAGGCGAACAACTCAGGTGGGAATCCGCCGAACGCGCTCATGTCCGACTCTTTGTTGTGGCGTGGTTATAGTCCAGGGCAGCGTCCAGCCAGAACGACAAACCCTCGTCGCTGGCGATCGATGCGGCAGATACCGCGATCCAGCCCGGGCCCATGTCGCGGCCGGCTCCCATCTCGGCCTGCCTGGCGCCGTGCCGCAGGGTGAGTTCGCCGTGTCGTTCGGCGTCGACGCGGACCAGAAGGTCGCCGTCCTTGAGAGCGCTGGCGACCAGCTTCTCGTTCACCATGAAGGATCGGCCGCCAAACATGGACACTTCGCGGGTCAATGGCTCGTCGGCGAGCCGGGCGCGGAGACGCTCGATCAGGTCGGCTTGCGGGGTCATCGACTCGTCCTGTCTATGCGTCGACGGGCGGGCCGAAGGAGAGGCGGTCGAAGATGAGGACATTCTCGGCGATCTTGCCATCACGGATGGTGAAGCACTCCGCGGCGGGTGCGGTGGCGGTCGCGGCGGTCTGGGGGTAATAGAACAATCCGACGCGCTCCCCGTCGGCGAAGTCTGCGATCTCCGCGAGCCCGGTCAGAGTGGGTGCGAAGCCGCCGATGAACTCGCGGTAGGCGTCCTTGCCGGTCAGGTCCTCCCCCGGTGCGCGGCAGACGATGTCGTCTGCGACCAGGGTCATCGCGCGGTCGATATTGCCGCTGGTCCACGCCCGGTGATAGTCCTGCACGATCTCGTGCGCGGAGGGCTGTGTCATGGTGTATTCCCTTCGTTGATGGTTGTGGGCGGTTTCGACTCCCCGATGGGCCGCCAGTGGTCAGGTCCGGCGTCGCCGCCGGTTGCGGCGGTGGCCAGTCGTGGCAGGAAGTGCTCCCAGCCGTTGGCGTGACCGGCCAGCTCGGTCTCAGGCAGTCCAGAGTGGACGAGATCGACGCGCGTGCCGCTTTCGGTGGCAGTCAGCCGAAATTCGACGATGGACGCGCCCACCGGGAGATCCTGGCTTCCCGCGACACCCCAGGAAACGACCACGCGCGTAGGGCGTTCGACGTGCAGATACTGGCCCCGGATCGGGAAGCCGGCGATATCGACCGCGAACAGGCCTTTCGTATGCGGGTCCAGGTCGGCGTGCTGGCCCATCCACGCCGTCATACCGTCCTCGGTGGTCAGATAGTCGAAGACCGTCTCCGGTGATGCGGCGATCTCGATCGAGGTCTGAAACTCAGCCACGATCGCGCTCCTCTCCGGCTTCGACAACCGCCTTGAGCGCCGCGAGCTTGCTCGGCCAAAAGCTGTCGAGATACGAGCGCACCGCCGCAAGCCCGTCAGTGCGCACCGCGAACAGGTGCCGCGTACCCTCTCGAGTCCCGGTCGCCAACCCGGCATCACGGAGCACGCCGAGATGGTGCGATGTCACCTGTTGAGACAGCCCCACCTCCTCAGCGATGGAGCCCACCGAGCGCGGAGCGGTGCGGATCGCGGCCAGGATCGACCGGCGGCTCGCGTCGGCCAGCGCACGCAACGCCAGCTCGACATCGGGAGCAGGCTTCGCACCCATTACGGTCCCCTCCGTCGGCTACCGCCACCGTAACACAAACGCTCACTTGTACTTATAGGGACGAGTGGAGCCGGTACCCCTTTGGGCCGACCCGCACGGAAATCCTGACTGGGGGCGCCTCATACCGCCGCTCCGGGTTGCGCCGCTGGGTTGAGGGCTCCGCGTGCCACCTCACGGCTGGAAAGTGATCTGTCTCACGCATGTCACAGCGATCGGACATGCGGTGTCTTGTGCCCGAACCCCTGGAGACGGAGGAGGCACCATGACCGGGAACAGCGATGTGGTCGTGATCGGCGGTGGATACGCCGGTGTCATGGCGGCTAATCGCCTGACGCAACGCGACGACGTGGCAGTGACTCTGATCAACCCGCGCCCGAGCTTCGTCGAGCGGATCCGCCTGCACCAACTGGTGGGCGGATCCGACGACGCGGTTGTCGACTTCCAAGAGGTCCTGGCCGACGGCGTCCGGCTGGTGGTCGACACCGTCACCCGGATCGACGCGGCCGAGCGCAGCGTGAAACTGAAGACCGGTGGCACGGTCGGATACGACTACCTGATCTACGCGGTGGGCAGTGGCAGCGCCGACCCGCGGGTGCCTGGAGCGGCCGAGTTCGCCTACCCGATCGCCAGCCTGGAGCAGGCGCGGCGGCTGCGGTCCGTCGTCGACGGCGCACCTGCGACCGCTTTGGTGACGGTGGTCGGTGGCGGGCCGCTTGGCATAGAGACGGCCGCCGAGCTCGCGGAACTGGGCCGGACCGTGACCCTGGTCTGCGGCGAGCAGCTCGGCCCATACCTGCATCCACGAGGTCGACGCTCGGTGGCGAAGGGGTTGTCCAAGCTCGGTGTGACCGTGCTCGACGGCCCTGGCGCGAAGGTGACCGGTGTGACACGTGATGCTGTGCAGCTCAGTGACGGCCGGAAGCTGCCAAGCACGGTGACGATCTGGTCCGCCGGGTTCGGCGTGCCGGACCTGGCCGCGCGCAGCGGGCTGAGCACCGACGCTGTGGGTCGCCTGCTCACCGACGAGACTTTGACCAGCGTGGACGACGAACGCATCGTCGCGACCGGGGACGCGGGGGCCCCTTCGAACCTGCCGTTGCGGATGAGCTGCCAGGCGGCGCTTCCTTTGGGCTCGCACGCCGCCGACACAGTGCTCAGCCGGATAGCGGGTGAACAACCCGCGAATTTCAGTAGGGGGATCGCCGCCATGTGCGTCAGCCTGGGTCGTCGGATCGGTGTCTTTCAGCTCGCCCACTGGGACGACACCGCGACGGGGCTTCACCTGAGCGGCCGGCTTGCCGCGAAGATCAAGGAAGCCGCTTGCAAGAGCCCTATCAAGCAGTTGGCGGACGAGGCACGCAAACCCGGTAAGCACAGCTGGCCGGTCAAGGATGCCAAGCGCCAGCAGCGGCTCCAGGCGATGCGGGGCCAGGCGGTGGCCACCCGCTGAACGGCCGCCGCGTGCGCACGCGTGAAGACTTTGGCCACCATGGCCGGCCGCGAAGGAGAAGGGTCGAACTATGAGCGACCACGCCGTTGACCCGGCGACCGAGACGTTCCTCGCCCACCGCAACCTGCTGTTCACCGTCGCCTACGAAATGCTCGGATCGGCGGCCGACGCTGAAGACGTCCTGCAGGAAACCTGGCTGCGTTGGGTCAAAGTCGACCTGGGGAAGCTGTCCGACCAGCGCGCCTACCTGGTCCGGATCACGACCCGACAGTCGCTGAACCGGCTACGCACCGTGAAGCGCCGCAGGGAGGCGTATGTCGGCCAATGGCTGCCCGAGCCGCTGCTAACCGCTCCGGACGTGGCCGAGGACATCGAACTCGCCGAGAGCATGTCGATGGCGCTCATGCTCGTCCTCGAAACACTGTCGCCAACGGAACGCGCCGTCTTCGTCCTGCGTGAAGCCTTCGACGTCAGCTACGACGAGATCGCCGCCGCCATCGGCAAGAGCCCCGCGGCAGTCCGCCAGATCGCCCACCGCGCCCGCCGGCACGTCGATGCCCGCCGCCCCCGCCAGACGGTCTCTCCCAGCGAGGCCAGGGCAGCTCTGGAGTCGCTCCAGCGCGCGCTCCAAACCAGGGACCTGCAGGGCCTCCTTGATGTGCTCGCCCCTGAGGTCGTGATGGTCGGCGACGGCGGCGGGGTCAAGCAGGCCGCTCTGCGGCCGGTCATCGGCGCCGAAAAAGTGGTCCGCATGATCCTCGGCGGCGTGGCCAGGGTCGAGGCCACGATCACGACTGAACCCACCGTGGTCAACGGCAATCCGGCACTCATCCTGCGCCTGGACGGGGAGATCGACGGCGTCATCGCGATCCGTGTCGAGCAGGGCCGCATCACCGGCCTCTACTACGTCCGCAACCCGGAGAAACTGACCCGCATCAAATCCGAGACCCCACTCACCCTGCGATGAACACCGGCGACCGGACAACCACCTGGGACCAGACACAACGCCGAGATAACGCGCCGGGACCGGCGCTGTGCCCATCCGCGAGCCGCCCATCCCGCCGCCACCGTCAGCAAACAACGTTCGATTTCAGGAGTCGACATGGCCACTCAGGCCCCGCGTGGAGCCGACATATCACCATCACCCTGGCCGACGGTGGCCGGGGCAGTCGTCCTGCTCACTGCGGCCATCAGTGTGCTGCTCACCGCCTTCGCCTGGCCGTCGGTACGGTCGTCGGTGCACGATGTGCCGATCGCCGTCGCCGGGCCGGCCGCCGCAGTCAAGCAGGTCAGCGCCAGCCTCGACCAACGCCTGCCGGACGCCTTCGCCATCACCGAGGTCGCCGACACCGCCGCCGCCGAACAACTGATCCGCGACCGGCAGGTGTACGGCGCGATCGACGTCAGCACCGGTACCCCAAAGGTCATCACCGCCTCCGCCGCCAGCGCAGCGGTCGCCCAGACCCTGCAGAACGTCGCGACCGCGCTCAGCCAGGCACAGGACACCAGCACGGCGGCCGCCGCCCGCGACCTCGCCCCCCTGCCCGCCGACGACCCGCGCGGCGCCGGCCTGGCCGCCGGAGCCCTACCCCTGGTCATGGGCGGCCTACTCGCCGCGCTGCTGCTGACCAGACTCGTCCGCGGCACCACCCGCCGGATCACAGCAGCGCTCGCCTTCGCGATCACCGGCGGCCTGGCCGTGGCAGCGATCCTGCAGTTCTGGCTCGGCTCGCTCGACGGCTCCTACCTGGCCAACACCGGCGCCATCGCCCTGACCATCGCGGCCACCTCCCTGAGCATCCTCGGGCTGGAGGCACTGCTCGGGTACGCCGGCCTCGGGCTCGGTGCCGCCGCCATGATGCTCATCGGCAATCCCCTGTCGGGCGTCGCGACCGCACCCGAGATGCTGCCCGGCTGGTCCGGCACGCTCGGCCAGCTGCTGCCACCCGGGGCCGGCGGCCAGTTGCTGCGCTCCACCGCCTTCTTCGACGGCCACGGCGCCGCCCACTCCGTCATCGTCCTGTTTACCTGGCTCGCCCTCGGTGTCGCGCTGTGTCTGGCCAGCGGCCTGCGCACCCGCCGCACCGCCAGCGTCGCCGGCATGGCCGCACGGCCGGCAGCGCGCGGGACAGCCTGACCACCACCCAGCAGCATTCACCAAATTGGTGACCCAAGGACGGAGATGTCGTGAAGATCTTTGTTGCCGGCGCGTCCGGCGCGATCGGCAGCCACCTCGTGACCCAGCTCGTGGCGCGCGGCCACGAGGTGGTCGGCACAACCCGCTCGGCGGGCAAGATCGACGCGCTGCGCGCGCTCGGCGCCGAGCCGGTCATGGTCGACGCGCTCGACCCTGAAGCGGTGGCCCACGCCGTGGCCAAGGCCGAGCCTGAGGTAGTCGTCCACCAACTCACCGCGATTGGCGGACGGCCGACCTTTCGAGAAGTCAAACGGATGGCGGCTGCCACCAACCGGCTGCGCACCGAAGGCACCGACCACCTGTTGGCCGCAGCCCGCGCCGTGGGCGTGCGCACATTCGTGGCGCAGAGCAACGCCGTCTGGGTGGAACGAACCAGCCGGCCGGTCACCGACGAGAAAGGCCGACTCGAGCCGAACCCACCCAAGGACGCCGAGCCACTGGTAGCCGCACTACGCCACCTGGAGAACGCGGTAACCCGCATCAGCTGGGCCGACGGCATCGCGCTCCGCTACGGCAACTTCTACGGCCCAGGAACCGGCGTCGAGACCACGCCCGGCGCCATCATGGCCGAGATGATCCGCAAACGAATGGTCCCGATCATCGGCGGCGGCAGCGCGACGACGTCGTGGGTGCATATCACCGATGCCGCGTCGGCCACGGTCGCGGCCATCGAACGCGGCAAGCCTGGCATCTACCACGTCGCCGATGACGAGCCAGCACCGGCGCGCGACGTCCTGCTGGCCCTGGCTCGGGCACTGGGCGCCAAGCCACCACGCCGGGTACCGGCCTGGGTGGTCCGATTGGTGGCCGGCCAGGCCCCGGTGCACATGATGACGCAGGCTTGCGGAATCTCCAGCGAGAAGATCAAACGCGAGCTGGGCTGGACACCGCGGTACCCGAGCTGGCGCACCGGCTTCGCCGAAGGACTGCGATAACACCAGACGCCCCCCTCGGAGCTGCACGGCGAGCTGCGACCGCGGGCGTTCGCCATCGCCTACCAGATGCTCGGCAGCGCCCGCGATGCCAAAGATGTGGTGCAGGAGGCGTACCAGCGGACGCATCAGGCCCAACAGCGGGACGAGGAGATCACCTCGCCCGCGGGCGTACATCGGCTCCGATTTGGACAGCACGCGGCGCCTGGTCGCGCGGGCCCTGCCACCTCGTCCAGGCTTGCATCGGTCCATAGACCGCGTGTCCGTCGTCGAGCAGCACAAAGCTGCGCTGCTCCCACTGCCGGCCTTCGTACTCGAATCCCCAGTCGTAAACGATCACCTGGTCCAGCCGCCGGCCCGCCGCGCGGACCTTCCTATTGCGGATGACCGTCGTGGGAAGGAGCCGCTCTGCGAAGCTGTCCGTCACGTCTCAGGAGGCTATCTCGACAGGGAATCATTGCCACCAGACGATCGGAACGAACGCCGTACACTGCCGCGTCGTGGGAGATCTTGTCGGCACGGTCGTGACCGCCGCTGGCGTGTTCGCGGGCACGAACGTCGACGACCTGATCGTGCTGACGGTGCTGTTCCTGTCCGCGCGGGCAGCGGCCAAACCGCGGCCGTGGCAGATCTGGGCGGGCCAGTACGCCGGTATCGGTGTGCTGGTGGCGGTCTCGGCCGTGGCCGCGCTCGGCCTGACGATCGTGCCCGACCAGTGGGTCGGACTTCTGGGCATGGTGCCGTTCGCGTTGGGTGTGAAGGGATTGATTTCCGCGATCCGAGCGCGTGGCGACGGCGATCCACCGGCACCCGCGGCGGCCATGGGAGCGGTATCGGTCACCGGGATCACGATCGCAAACGGGGCGGACAACATCTCGGTGTACACGCCGCTGTTTCGCACCATCGAACTGGGCGACAGCCTGCTCACTGTAACCGTGTTCGCGGTCGGGATAGCGCTGTGGTGCCTGGCCGGGTCGTGGCTTGGCTCGCATCGCAAGGTGATCGCGATGGTGCGAAGGCTCGGGCATTGGATCGTGCCGGGCGTGTTCGTGCTGATCGGCACGGTCATCGTGATCGAGTCGGGTGTGTTCGGGCGCCTGCTGGACTGATCCGCAGTTTGTTTATAAACGCACGTTCATTTACAGTGGTGGAATGTCAACCGATGATCACCCACTCGCGGACAAGGTCGCCCTAGTCACCGGCGCCACGCGCGGCTGCGGCCGCGCGACCGCCGTCGAACTCGGAGCGCTCGGCGCCACCGTCTACGGCACCGGACGCTCCACACGGGCCGGACGCTCGCCAATGAACCGCCCGGAGACGATCGAGGACACGGCCGAGCTCGTCACAGCCGCCGGCGGCGAAGGCATCGCTGTTCGCTGCGACCACGCCGACGCGGACGACGTCCGCGCGCTCGTGACACGCATCCGCAGCGACCACGGGCGGCTCGACATACTGGTCAACGACGTCTGGGGCGGGGACCCGTTCGTGCAGTGGGACAAGCCGTTGTGGGAGCACCCGCTCGACGCGACCCTCGGCGTCCTGCGCAACGGCATCGAGACACACCTGATCACGAGTCGCTTCGCGATCCCGCTCATGCTCGAGAGCACAGGTGGCCTCGTGGTCGAGGTGGGCGACGGCAAGTACGACGTGCCGTATCGCGCGAACATGCCGTACGACCTCGTCAAGACGGCCGTCGCCCGGATGGGCTTGGCGCTCGCGCACGAGCTCCAGCCGCACGGCGTCACCGCCCTGAGCGTCACGCCCGGCTACCTGCGGTCGGAATCGATGCTCGACCACTTCGGCGTGACCGAGGAGACGTGGCGCGACGCGGCCGAGCGGGTGCCCTTCTTCGGCCACTCCGAGACGCCGCATCTGCTCGGTCGCGGGATCGCCGCCCTCGCGGCCGATCCTGATCGGGACCGGTTCACCGGCCAGTGCCTCGGCTCATGGGACCTCATGCGCGTCTACGACCTGGTGGACGCCGACGGCACGCGACCGGATTGGGGCGCCGTCGACCTTCAAGCCCGTCAGGAGACGCTGACCAGCGGGATGCCGACCCTCACCTGATGCCGCGCCCAAGAACGATCAGCGACGAGGCGGTCCTGGACGCCGTACTCGCCCTCGCCCACCGCGTCGGCCCGGCCCGCGTCACGTTCGCCGCGGCCGCCGCGGAGGTCGGCCTGTCGGCCGCGACGCTCGTCCAGCGCTTCGGGACCAAGCGCGACCTCCTGCTCGCGGCCGACAAGCGAGGGGTCGATCTCTGGGTGGACGCCTTGGACCGCTCGACGGCCGCCTCGCCGCTCGCGCGCGTCGTCGATGGGCTGGTGCTCGCCGTTGACCCCGTCGCCACGCCCGAGCTGATGGCCAACTCGGTCGCGATGCTCCAACTCGACCTCGCCGATCCGGACTTTCACGTGGAGACCCTTCGCGGGGCGCGAGCCGTCCGTGCCCGCATCGGGCGCGACCTGGACGCCGCGCTCGCAGCCGGCGAGCTGCGTCCCGGCACCGACGTCGCGGCGCTCGCGAAGCTCGTCGAAACCACCTACCACGGCGCGATGATCGGCTGGGCGATCCATCGCGAGGGCACCCTCGCCGGCTGGATGCGCGAGCAGATCGAGGCCGCCATCGCCCCGCACCGACTTGAGAGCTAGTGCGGCGACCACGAACGTTTACCGCTTCGACCGTTAGCCCGCGATGAATGTCTCGTCGTGTGTGCTGATTCGGCAGGGTGCGTGAGCAGGTCGCCTGGCGGTTGGTTCCGCCGCGGTGCGGGTGAGTACTCCGTGAGCCTTTTCCAGGCTGATGTCAGCGGACATCGGGAACTGGGAATTCCGGATACGCGGACGTCAGGTCGCAAGATCTTGCGTGACTTGCGGTTACAGGTTGTCATCGATGGTTGGGTCCACCGCCGCGAGCTTGCGCCGACCGTCGCCGGAGCCTTGCCTGGGTGCTCGAGTCTGCGTACCGGTCCGACAAACGGGTGGTCCCCGGGCAGCCGACTGGGTAGCCTGCCCGGGTGCCACGCCAGTATGTGACCGCGCTGGCAGGCGCGCTGCTGGCCGAGCCGGGAGCCGGCCTCGTCGGGGTCTATCTGCACGGCTCGGCGGTGCTGGGCGGCTACATCGCCAGCCGCAGCGACGTTGACGTGCTCGCGGTGATAGCCGAGCCGACGGATGTCCGCGTCCAGATGCGCATGCGCGACCGCCTGATCAGCACGGCGCGGCAGTGGCCGACGATCGGGCTGGAGATGAGCGTCATCACCGCCGCCACCGCCGCGAACCTCGGCGACTGCCCGTACGAGTTGCACGTCGTGGTCGACGGCGACGAGGTCAGGGCCGTGCTGGGCGCGGGCCAGGACGGAGACCTGGATCTGATCCTGTACGCCGAGGTGTGCCGCCGGCACGGCCTGGCCGTCTACGGACCGCCGGCCGGCCAGGGAAAGGCTCCGTGGTGCTCAAGCGCTCGGAGCCGGTCGGTCAGCGTACGGATCATTGGCTTCGACACCCAAATGATCACGGAAGCCGTGCCTGACTCACCGACACTCGTCTACCTTGCCGAGGCCCTGACGCCGCACCTTGTCGCAACCGCAACCGTCTGTTAACCTAACGTTCGCCATCAATTGACGGCCGTCACTGTATCGCATGACGTCAGCACCGTTGCCGACGTTTCCTCGACAGCCCGCCCGACCTTCCGGGAGACGTCGTCATCATGTTGCGATTAGTGATCTTCGCGATTGACCTGTTCGCAGTGTCCCTGCTGGTGTTCGGCCTGTACTTTCGCCGGCATCGCCGCCGAGATCTGGTAGCGGCATATCTAGGCGTCAATGTCGGGGTGCTCGCGGTGGCCACTACGCTGAGTTCCAGCGACGTCGGCATGGGGCTCGGCCTGGGCCTGTTCGGAGTACTGTCGATCATTCGCCTGCGCTCCACCGAACTGGACCAGCATGAGGTGGCGTACTACTTCTGCGCATTGGCATTGGGCATTCTTGGTCCGCTGGGCGGCTCGTCGATTCCGCTGGTGGTCGGGCTCATGGCATTGATCCTGGCAGTAATGTACGTCGGCGATCATCCGCGGTTGTTCCGTAGCTACCGTCGACAGATCGTGGTGCTGGATTCCGCGGCGATCAACTCGGTCTCGCTCGTGTCCCACCTGGAAGGGCTGCTCGGCGCGCGGGTGCACGAGGTCAGGGTGGAACGGCTCGACCTGGTCAACGACACGACGGTGGTGGAGGTGCGGTACTCCCACCAATCTCCGACGGGCGCCGCGAGCCTGCCCCGGCCGATCCAGCCTGGGTTGCACCGATGATCCCCCGGCTCTGCCCGCCGCTGTGGTCGCTGGACCCCGTGGGGCTGGACGAGCTGGTGGCGTGCGCCGCGCTGCAAACCCGCTTCGACCGCAAGTACCTGCTTCCCGTGCAGCGGGTGCCCGAACTGTTGGCCGGGCTCGACCCCGCTACGCGCGTCCTGGAGATCGACGGCCGCCGGTCGTTCGGCTACGAGTCCGTGTACTTCGACACCCCCGACCTGGTCAGTTACCGGCTGGCCACGTATCGGCGGCGGCGCCGGTTCAAGATCCGCACCCGCACCTACCTGGACTCCAACCAGTGCTGGCTGGAGGTCAAGACCCGGGGCGCGCGGGAGTGCACGGTCAAGGACCGGTTGCCCTACGAACCGGCCTGGCGCGACGCCATCACGCCCGGCCGCGATTACGTCGATCACGTCCTGGACAACCTGGCCATCGACAGTCGCCGGATGTCCTTCTCGCCCACCCTCATCTCCCGGTACGACCGGATCACGCTACTGCTGCCGGGCGCGGCCGCGCGGGTGACCATCGACACCGACCTGGCCTTCGAGGCCGCGGACTGCCGCCGCCTGCACCTGCCCGGCCTGGTGATCGTGGAGACCAAGACCGGTGCCACACCGTCGGCCGTCGACCGGGCGCTGTGGACCGGCAGCCTGCGCCCCATCCGCATCTCGAAGTACGGCACCGGCCTGGCCGCCCTCCGGCCGGACCTACCTGCCCTCCCGTGGCGGCGCACCCTTCGCCGACACTTCCCCGCCCCGGAAGGGCTGGGGACCACCGAGGCCATTCGCTGGCTGTCCGCCAGTTGACTGATCCATCAAGGACAGGAGCGTCATGAGACACACAGCTCGGAGCACGGTCGTACTCGCCGGGCTCACCGCCATGCTGGTGGCCGGTCCCCTTGTCGGGCCGGCGAACGCCGCCCCCACGGCCACCATCACGCTCAACGGCTCCAGCGCGACCGTCTCCGGCAGCAACGTCACCGTTGCGGGAGGCGCCATCACGATCACCGCCCCGGGTACGTATCAGATCAGCGGCACGCTGAACAACGGCTATGTCAAGGTGGACACGGCCGCGGCAGGTGCGGTGGAACTTCTCCTCAGTGGCGCCTCGATCACCAACTCGAGTTCGTCGGCGCTGCACGTAGCCGCCGCCGATGTCGTGACGGTCACGCTCGCTTCCGGAACCAGCAACACCCTCACCGACGCCTCGCGCTACACGAACACCGATGAGCCAGACGCGGCCCTGTTCAGCACGGCCGACCTGACCATCGCCGGCAGCGGCTCACTGACCGTGCGGGCCAACTACCAGGACGGGATCGTCAGCAAGGACGACCTGGTCATCCAATCCGGCACGATCACGGTGAACTCCGTGGACGACGCCATCCGCGGCAAGGACTCACTCACCATCAACGGCGGCACCATCAACGTGACCTCCACCGGCGGCGACGGCATCAAGTCGAACGAGACCGAGGCCGGTAAGGGCGTCGTCAACATCGCCAACGGCACGATCTCGGTCTCCGCGGCCGATGATGGCATCAAGGGCGAGAACGCGCTGAACATCTCCGGCGGGAACATCAACGTCACCAGGTCGTACGAGGCGCTGGAAGCGATGCAGGTGACCATCAGCGGCGGCACCAGCAACGTCGTCGCGAGCGACGACGCGATCAACTCCGCGGAGGAAGGGGTGCCCGACTTCACCCCCGCTCCCAACGCCTTCATCCGGGTCACCGGGGGCTCCACCGTGGCCTCCTCGGGGACCGACGGTTTCGACTCCAACGGCTCGCTCACCTTCTCTGGCGGCACCGTGGTGGTCAACGGCCCGACCAGCGGCATCCGGGGAGGCGACGGCGCGCTGGACGCCGACGGCACCATTTCCTTCAGCGGCGGCGTCGTGCTCGGCGCCGGCATGACCTCGTTGGCGGTGTTCAACACGGTGCCGGCCAACGGGCAGGGCTGGGTGGCCCCGGTATTCAGCTCCAACCAGGCCGCCGGCACCATCGTGCATGTCGTCTCTGGCACCCAGGTGCTGGCGTCCTACCGCGCGCCGAAGGGCTTCCGGGAGATCGTCTTCTCGTCCAACCGGATCACCAACGGCCAGACCTACACCATCTACACCGGTGGCAGCGTGAGCGGCACCAGCACCGGCGGCCTGTACTCCAGCGGCAGCATCTCGGGCGCGACCCAGACGATGACCGTCACCGCGGGCCAGTACCGCCGCGGCGGCTGGCCCCGCAGCGCCGGGACGCAGGGGTAGCGGTCCGGGGAGCAGCCGGCCCGCCACCCCCCTCGGGGGCATGGCGGGCCGCGCTCGGCGCAGCGCTGAGCGGCGTGGTCCGCGCATTCATTCGGGGCGTCGAGGCGGACGCTTGGTGAATCGACACGCGACGGCGTCGTCGGTGAGCAGCGACACCAGCCTTTCGGTCCGGCCCGAGGAGGCAGGCGAGGAAGCGTTGACCAACGGTGATCTCGGTGTCCGGCGGGGCGGGTCGTACGCGCTGCGTACGTCTACCGCTGATCAGCGAGGCCCCGCTCGGCGCGGTTCCGTCCTGTCGTGCTCAGGTGGTGGTCACGATGATGTGGATGGTCCAGCGGACGGTGGGCGACGGGCAGGGTGTCGGCAGGTGGTTGCAGGGGTCGTCTGTCTGGGTGGACACGTCGGTCTGTCCCGCTGCCGCGGCGAGATAGCGGGCGACGAGTGGCTGGCCCGTGGGATAGCCGCCAGCGACATCGCGTTGGACGACGATCCCGCTGGTAGTGACCCTCGGCGGCAGGTAGGCGCTGGGCAGGTTCACCACGAGCGTGTCGCCGACGCGCAGCCGCACCGTGCTCAGATTGTCGGCTGTGGACACGGTGACGGTCTGGCCGGTGTCGGGTCCGTCCACGACGGTGACGCGTAGTGTCCACAGTGTGGTGGGCAGCGCGCATGGTGGCGAGGCGTGCAAGCAGGCGTAGTCGGTGTGTGTGGTGATGTCGGCCGAGCCCGCCGCCACCGCGCGGTATGACGCGGTGAGGGGTTGCCCGGTGGGGTATCCGCCGCTGGTGGAGAGTCGCTCGAGGGCGGGGCTGCTGACCGTGGGCGTGACGAAGTCGGGTCCGAGGGCGATGCCGAGCGTCTGCCCGACGATCAGGGTGACGTTGCGCTGGTTGTCGGCCTCGGTGACCGTGACGTCATGCCCGCCGGGCGGTGTGGTGCCGGCAGTGGGTGACGTGGACGTATCGTTGCCGCAACTCGGGGCGGGTGTCGGCGCGACACCGGACAGCTGCATCCCGAATGTGGTCGACGCCGCGGGGGCGAGGACTCCGTTGTGTGCGGCGTTGACAGCGGTCACGGTGGTGCCGGTCGTGCTGACGGTGGCGTTCCATGCGGATACGACCCGCTGCCCCGCGCCGAGTGTCCACGCCACGGTCCATTTCGTCGCGGTGGTCGCCGCGGTGTTGGTAATCGTGACGGTGAGGACTTGACCCGCGGCCGTCCCGGTGCCCCATTGCGCGTCGACGCGCGCGGTTGCCCGGCAACCGCCGGCCGCGGGGTCAGACGCCGGCGTCCCGGCTATGGCCGAGGTCATCGCGGTGGCAACGAGCAGGCCCACGCCCGCCACGATCCCACACAAGGCCAAAGTGGACCGCCTGGATACCGCCATGACAAAGTACGGTAGTGCGCCTACGACTTGATCGCTAGACGTCAATGTGTCGTCCCGCACGAACAGCACCGTCTCCTCGCGCACGCTGAGCGTGGCGGTGTACGTGACACTCATCGTCGGGACAGAACCCTCAATGCGGGTTACGTGCCATCGACGGACAAGACCGCCCGTCCAGGATAAAACGAGTTGCTCGCGCAGCGATGACTTTCGCCTCTCCGGCTCGTCTGTACTGGTGACACCCATGCACACGAGGAGGAACCATGACAGGCACCAGCCTGAACAGCATGCTCCTGGCCAGCAGCGACCCCGAGCGACTGCGGTCCTGGTACGTCGCCGCGCTGGATCCGCAGGAGAACACCGAAATGGACCAGTACCGGATGCTTCAGTTCGGCACGTTCTACCTAATGATCGACAGCCGCGCCGACGTGGGCGACAAGAACCCCGAGCCCGGCCGGGTCATCCTCAACTTCGAGGTGCCGGACGCGCGCGCGGTTGTGGCGCACGTCAACGAACTGGGCACGGGCTGGCTGGCCGAGCTCGAAGACCGTGACGGCAGCCTCTTCGCGACCGCGATCGACCCGGACGGTAACTACGTCCAGATCATCCAGCTGAGCGAGGAGCACCGGGCTGCCATGACGCAGAAGTAGGCCGGTGCGCAGGGCCGGCCCGCGGCCTCCGCGTACGCGGTCGCCGCCGCGGGCCTGCGATGTCGGGCTGGGTTGGCATCGTGGTTGCGTGGGTGGTCCGGCATGAGCCGGCCACCCACGCAAGGGTCCGGACATTGAGTGAAACGGATGCCGGAGTACAGAACCAAGATCAGGGTGGCGGGCAATCCGCACGTGGTCGCAAGGACGCTGTGATTCGGTGGCCGGTTCCGTGGTGACCACGGATGTGGATCGGTGCCGCCAGACGAGACGCTGAACTCCTCAGCCAATCGTAGGGAGACAAGCCATGACATCGCACGTCAGCGTGAACCAGCTCGCAGTCAAGTACCAGCGGCGCGAACTTCGGTTGACCCTCAACGGCGTACTCTGGGCGCTTCAGATCCTGTGGGGCTTCTTCTTCGCCGGCAGCGGTTTCGGCAAGGTGTTGCTGTACGACGCAGTCCTGTATGCGCAAGCGCCTCAGGCCGTGGCCTGGTACGCCGCAGTGCCGCAACCCCTCATCGTCTTCATCGGGGTCTGCGAGGTGCTCGGCGGCATCGGCCTGATCCTGCCCGCCATCACCAGAGTCAAACCGAAGCTGACACCGCTAGCCGCCGCTGGTCTGGCGCTGACGATGGTCCTGGCCGCCGGCTTCCACCTCGTGCGCGGCGAATACGCGCTGATGCCGGCGAACCTCGTCCTGGCAGCGGTCGCCGCGTTCATCGCGGTAGGACGGTCGAACCACAGGCTCATCGCGCCGGCACCGCTCACGACCCGGCGCATGCTCACATCGCTCGCGGTCCTCGTGGTGATGGTGGTGACCACGATCGTTCCGACCTGGTACACGATGACACACGCCCAGTTCTGATCCGCCCGCTCTAGCCCTGCACACGCTGCGGCCCCGCGCGACCGCGGCCACCGCACGAGACGAAAGCGAGTCCGCCACCGACGACGGTGCCGGTTACGCGGCCGTCGACAACGCGCAGGACCAAATCGAGCGGCCAGATGCCCGGCCAGGGCTGGCGCCGACGTCCGTTGCCCTCCCCCCGGTCCTGCCGGCGCCGAAGGTGGAAGTCCCGCACCGCGCGTACTGGCTGTTTCGAGGGCCGCTGGCTCAGATCGGCGCGTGGGACAGCGCCGAGGCTTGGCCCGGTCACAGGCGGCTCGACGCGACCCAACCGGCTGACCCTCTCCTCGACGTCGTCTCTGCCGACCCCAGCGCTGAGCAGCCGTTCTACCACTGAAGAGAAGCGGCACCCAGCGCCGTCGCATCGTAGGGAAGCGAGGACGTGGGCATCCCGATGACCTCGGCACCGGAACACGACCTTAACCTGGTGTCCATGGAACGTATCGAGTTCCGCACCCTGGAGCAGGAGCTCGGCAGCGGGGTGTTCCCGACACTCGTCCCCCACCTGAGCGGCGTACCTCTGCCCGACTTGGTGCGCAAGGCTGAGCTGCCCTTTGCACGGCGTGAGGCGAACCCCGACCTCGCGGGCAGCTACGCGGGCCTGCCGGAGGACAAGGTGCGTTGGCCGAGCCGGCACTACCTCGGTGAACCCGTCCTCAGCTGGTTCGGTGATGGGGACACCGTCCTGCTCGGGTGCGTATGCGGTGACTGGGGATGCAGGCCGTTCACCGCGATCGTTACGGTGGCTGAGGACACGGTTACCTGGTCTGGCTACCGCACCGGTCATCGCGATTGGGACTACCGCGAGCTGCGTGACATCACCTTCGATCGTCTCCAGTACGAAGAAGCGCTGCGGGCGACAGCTCGTTGAGCTACCAAGGCCACCCTGCCCCTCGATGGTTCGCTCTGCTGTCGCTGGCTGGGCGGCCGTCCGGCCTCCTCGTGGTCGCGCCCGTCGCTACCCTTGGCCGGTCATGATGCGCGTTTCGGTTGTCGGCAATTCCGGCTCGGGCAACAGTTCCGGACCCGCGTCGACGCGGCCACCGCGAGCGACAGATGGGTTGTGGATGGCAGCTACTCGGCAGTCCAGGACCTGGTCTGGGCACGTGCCGACACCGTGGTCGTACTCGACCGGGACCTGCCACGGCATACGGTGATGCGCCAGATCATCTCGCGCGCCGTTCGCCGGGTCGCGTTTCGAGTCGAACTCTGGAACGGCAATCGCGAAAGATGGCGCAACCTGTTCACCCGAGACCCGAACGAGTCCGTCATCCTGTGGGCCGACGACCCCCGCTGGCGCCACCTGACGTTCGTTCGAATCCAGTCCCGCAAAGACATCCGCCGCCTGATGAACAGCATCGTCTCTGCTCCGTAGACTCCGACCCCGCCACCCACTACATGCCTGCGGCCGAGACACACTGTCATCGGCGAATCGAGCAGGCACCGCGTGCCGTGGACTGCGAGGTCTTCGCGGCTGGAGGATGGTGGACGTGCACCGCTACCAATGCAGGCGTTTGGCTTTCATGTCGACGCCCTGTTCGTGACGACGGCGTCGGAACACACCCCAGAACACCCACGCGACGGTCATCGCCAAGCCCTGCAAGACCCACAGGAGCAGATACCAACCATCGTGATCCCGGAAGACGAATGCTCGTAGACTGATGGCGCCCAGAGCCACGACCATTGCGACGATGGCTATGACCCCGCGAGTTCCGGGCTGTAGCCGCTTGAGCTTCACGCCGTGGATCCTAGGCCGGGTCGTGGGCTAGATGTCGGTCGAAATTTGCCGACACGCAGCCGATGAAGCCGACCGTCGCCTGCAGAAGTGGTAGGCCCAGGTACTAACGGCCATGTCGCCGAAGGCGACCGGTTCACCTTGCTCGATGTCGGCGCCCGCGTCGTGGTCGAACATGGTGCGGACGCCCGCGGCCAGTTCCTGATGGCCGCGGAAGGTGCGACCGGGTTCCGGGCCGACCGATGCGGCGTAGACGGCGTCGGCGGTCATCAGCTCCAGCAGGCCGTCGACGTCGTGGCTGGCCCACGCGTCGGCGAACCGGGCCAGGCAATCGCGCGGGGTCAACTCAGACGTCATCGCGGTATTGCTGGGCAAGGTAGCCTTCGATGTCCGGACCGTTCGGGTTGGCCAGCACGTGCGTGATCCACGCGCGGCGTTCGAAGTCGGTGACGCTCAACTCCCACACGCATCCGACCGCGTCGCTCGGGTGGGGCGACAACTGCTCAGGATGGTCGGCCGGCGCGGAAAGTATCTGCTGGTGAACCTCGTTCTCCTCGGCCCACCAGCAGATCAGCGCGTAGCAGAGCCGTGGCGCGTCATGGGCGACGACGAACCCGACGCCGTAGCGGTCCGGACTGATGGCGGGCGCGGGAAGCACCCGCCGCGCGGCGGCTAACGCCGCCTCGGCAACCGTGGCCCGCACCGACCGCCCCCGAGGGGCGATCCCGTAGAGCTTCACCACCCAATCGCCCAGGTTGGCGCCGCGCAGGAAACCCACGCTGCGCGGTTGGTAGGGGCCACGGAGCCTCGGCCCCGGGTGACCCAACGCCCGTGAGAACACCTGCGCCCCTTCTCCTCTACCTAATAAAGTAAGGTGCATCATCATCTTTGCCTGACTTATGGAGGATAGCGGAGGAAGTGTTGCGATGCAGCCCCTAGATCACGTCAATCGCATCCTGCTGGCGGAACTGTCCCGAGACGGACGCAAAACCGTTCGCGCTCTTGCCTCGCTCGTCGGGTTGTCCGAGCCCGCCGTGCGCGACCGCTTGGACAAGCTCTCGCGCGAAGGTGTCGTCACCGGCCACCGCGCCGTCATCGACCCCCAAGCCGTCGGCGCCGGCACCGCCGCGTTCGTCGCGCTGCGCTTTAGCTCCGAACCCGGCGCCAAAGCCGCGGTCAAGACCGCACTGCACCAGGAAGCGTGTGTCCTGGAGATCCACGAGATCGCCGGCGAAGACTGCTACCTCATCAAGGTCCGAGTCGGCACCACCGTCGAACTCGCCGACGCACTCGATCGCATCCGGGCGATCCCGGCCATCTCACACACGAATTCCACCGTTGTCCTGCGTACCGTCCTCGAACGGCCCGTCACCATCAAGCACGGTCAACCGGCCGATGGACACGAAGAGAACAGATGACGCGTTGAGGGCGATCACGTCGAGTCTTCTGGGTGGGAATGCTTGACCGCTGCGTTCTCGTGTGGGTTCTCATCCGGGTTGCCCGGCTCCGGTTACTTTCATCTGGCCGGCGGCACGTAGTCAGATCCGCTGTACATAGGCAGCCCGCCATTCCGGCGAGGGGTCCGAACCCAGACTCGTCCAGTACTCCCGACCATCCACAACCTGCCCGCCCCGCACCGTCCAGAACGACGCCACCCGGAAGATCGCCCCCAGCGTCTCGTGAGGGACTTCTACCTCGCAGGCCACCACGTCGCCGTCGGCCACGATCCGTAGCACATTGATCGTCCACCCCTCCGGATACTCGGCATTGACGGCCACGTAGTTCTCGCGGCCCACGATCCGTTCGCCGCTGACCGGCCAATCCACCACTAGGTCATCAGCCAGCAACTCGCCGAGCCCGACCCAGTCGCGCGCCTGCACGCGATCCCACAACTCCCGAGCCACCTTCATCGGTTCCATAGGCGCATCCTCGCAGGCACCACCGACAAGATCCGTCCACCGACATAGCTGTTGCGCTGCTGGGCGGAGGAATCGGGTTGCCATGCCCGCATCGCCGGCCGGACGATTACGCCTTGTGACGACTACTGGAGAGAAGCCGCCATTTGATGCCGCCAGGCCGGTCGCGTTGGTGACCGGCGTCGGCAGGTCCGTCGGCATCGGCGCGGGCATCGCTCACCGGCTCGCCGAGACGGGCTGGAACGTCGCCTTCACGTACTGGACGCCGTACGACGCTCGCATGGCCTGGGGCGCCGAGGCTGGTGCCGCGGACACCATCGCCAAGGCGTTGGCCGAACGGGGCGCAAACGCGGTGGCGGTGGAGGCGGATCTCGCCGACCCGGAGGCGGCCGAGCGTGTCTTTGATGAGGCTGAGCGTCGCCTCGGCGGCATCACCGCCTTGGTGATGTGCCACTGCGAGTCGGTCGACTCCGGCCTGCTCGACACCACGCTTGAGAGCTTCGACCGCCACTTCGCGGTCAATGCGCGTGCTACCTGGCTGCTGATTCGCGAGTACGGCCGTCGCTTCCACGGGACCGCGGGAACCGGACACGTCATCAGCCTCACCAGCGACCACACCGTCGGCAACCTGCCCTACGGAGCAAGCAAGGGTGCACTCGACCGCATCACCCTGGCAGCCGCCCACGAACTCTCCCACCTCGGGATCACCGCCAACGTGATCAACCCGGGACCGGTGGATACGGGTTGGATGTCCGACGACATCTGGGAGCACGTACTGCGTCAGACGCCGCTGGGACGTCTGGGCAGCCCGCAGGACACCGCTCATCTCGTGGAGTTCCTGTGCTCACCGCAGGGCCAGTGGATCAACGGGCAGCTGCTGAAGAGCAACGGTGGTCTCGCCAGCTGATCGGCCGACGGCGTTCCTGGGTAAACCTCGCGGTGGGTTCGGGTCCCGTTCGAGGCGTGCCCGGGCGGCGGCGGGCGGCAGGTCAGGTCTGCCGCCAGACCCGGAACGTCTGTTGCAGCCACCACGTGCCGTCGGGCTGCTGTGCCTCGTTACGCCAGCGGAATGCGTCGGCCTGAATGTCGGAGAAGGTCCAGCGCAGATCGCCGCCGTCGAGCACGATCTCTTCTCCGATGGGAGAGGCCAGGAACGTGTGCGTCCGACGCCGGCCCGGTCCCACCCACGTCGAGCGCCATACGCCCGCACCGGCCGCGGGATCGGGAAATCGCACGCTAATACCGTGTTCGACCTCGGGCAGGATCCAGATATCGGTGGTTGCCAGCCCGCCCAACGCGTACCCGAAGTGCCACTCCCCTCGGCGAACACTCGAGGACCCGTTGGGGTCATACTCCGTACAGTCCAGCGCCCAGGACCCGGCGAACTGTCCGAACAGGCCGAGGTCCAGGCCATCAGCAGGTCCGTCCGCGAGGAAGGCGGCGGCCACGGCAACCGACGGTTTGATCATCATGCGAGAACCGTAGCCGGCCCGTCGACGAATGCCTCTGGGTGGGGGCATCTGGATCCGGACGCCAAGGCCAGGCCCGCCGTGCCGGGGCCTCCCGTGCTGGCAAACGTCCGGCTACAGGCTCACGCTGGACCGGTGCTCGCGGACGCCTGAAAATGGCTCTGCACCGTCGCGACGCGCTGGCGGACCCGCCGACGAGACGCTCACCTGGCTGGCCGCCGACAACTGAGCGTTGCCCATAGCGCAGCGAGCGTCGGCTCGCCCGGTCGCGGGAACAACGGCCGGGCGAGCCGAACACTCCGGCCAGCGGCAAGCGGAACTTGCGGCTAGCGATGCGATCGTCAGAGCAGGTTGCAGGACGAGTTGGCCCGGATGTAGCCGGACCATTGACCCCACGGGGAGTCGATGGCGTTGAACCAGTACTCGGTGACGTCGCTCGGGTTGATCCCGACGGACGCCAGTTCCAGGTAGAAGAACACGCCGTGCCCCGCGCCGCCGCTGTTGCCCATCTGGATCCAGCGGGCGGTGCCGTCGCGCAGGTAGATCAAGACGAACGTCCGCAGCTGCAGGTCGTTGCCGTCCGGGTCGGTGAAGTCGGTGTACACCCAGCCGTTGAAGCAGACCAGGTAGTTGTTGAACACCGGCGGGATGTTGGCCGACTGGCTGCTGAGCACTCGGGTCGCGTTGGCGGCCGGGGCGGTCTGTGGTGGCGCGGCCACGGCGGCGCCGACGAACGTTGTGGCGAGCAATGCGAGGGCGAGGGATCCGACGGCGAGGATGCGGCGCACTGGCGACCTCCTGTGTGTCATGGACTGCTCTTCGGGTGCCGCCGATTCTGCGCTCGACATGCCGTCCGCGACGGGGATACTGAACACCGCCGGACGCCGCTGGACATCGATACATAGCAGGGGCGCTGCCGGGAGGACCCGGTCGCTGTGTTACTACCTCGAACGACACCCCGGCCAGGAACGACGCACGATCACCATGGACAAGCCGGTGCCACCAGGCGGAACGCGCGTTATCCGCGGCAGGTGCGCGATGTCTGCGGAGGCCGCCTTGACATCGCGCGACCGATCGACCGGCCGAGGCTTCGGCCACCAGATCGAGGTGCTGGTCGGGTACCGGCTCGTAGCGTCCGCGTCGTGACGATAGAGACGGCGTTGTTCCTGGGCCGGTTCCTGCAAAACCCGCGGCGCGTCGGTGCGGTGGCACCGAGTTCGTCGCGGCTCGCGTGGCACGCCACGACGCCGGTGCCGGACACCGGCCACCCGGTGGTGGTCGAGCTCGGGCCGGGCACCGGCGCGTTCACCGAGCTGATCCAGCGCCGGCTCGGCGGGCGAGGGCGCCACTTGGCGCTGGAGGTCGACCCGGCGTTCACCGCGCTGCTGAGACGCCGGTTTCCGTTGGTGGACGTGGTTTCGGCGGCCGCCGATGAGCTGCCGGACGTGCTCGCCGCGCACGGACTGCCTCCGGCCGACGTGGTGGTGAGCGGGCTGCCCTGGACGGTGCTGCCCGCCGCGCTGGTGGATCGGACGATAGCGGCGATCGTCGCCGGCATGGCGCCGCACGGCGCGTTCACCACGTTCGCGTACCTGCACGCGAGCTGGACCAGTCCCGCGCAGCGACTGCGGAACCGGCTAACCGGCGTCTTCGAGGAGGTGGTGGCCGGCCGCACGGTGTGGGCGAACCTGCCACCGGCGCTGGTCTACCACGCCCGCCGGCCGCGACTTCAGTCCGCCGGTGCCCGCCGTGGGCGGAATTGTTCGTCGACGAGGCCGAGCCGGTGAGCAAGGATGCCAGCCTGCACCCGGTTACGGGCGCCGAGCTTGTCCAGCAGCGCCACGATGTGCGTCTTCACCGTCGTCACACCGACGTTCAGGTCTCGGGCGATTTCGGCGTTGGAGAGCCCGACGCCGACGAGGCTGAGCACGTCGCGCTCGCGGGCGGTGAGCGCGGCCAGGGCCGCGATGTCGGGCTCGAGGTCGCCGTCCCGGTCGGCCGCGTGGGAACGCCGGGCCCGGTCGACGACGCTGGCAAGCACGGACGGTGCGAGCAGCGGCTCGCCGCGCGCGGCCCGGCGCACCGCGTCGAGCATGTCGGCCGGCTCGCCGTCCTTGACGAGATACCCCACCGCACCGGCGCTCAGCGCGCCGTAGACGCTGTCGTCGTCGGCGAACGTGGTGAGGATGAGGACGTTCGTCAAGGGTGCCGCGGCCAGCAACCGCCTGGTCGCCTCGATGCCGTCGACGCGGGGCATGCGGATGTCCATCAGCACGACGTCCGGGCGCAGCCGCTCGGCCAGCCGCACCGCGTCGTGCCCATCGGCCGCCTCACCAACCACCTCGATGTCGGGTGCGGTGTCGAGCAGGACCCGGATGCCAGCCCGGACGAGGCCCTGGTCGTCGACGACGAGCGCACGGATCATGGCTGCCCCTTACCCGGCAGGTTCGCCTCGACCCGCCATCCCGACCGGGACGTCGGGCCCGCGGCCAGCGTGCCATGGAGCACGGCGACCCGCTGCCGCATCCCGTCCAGCCCCTGACCGGATGCCGGAAACGGCGCCGGTCCCGGCCCCGACGGCCGCGCGTTCTCGATCACCGCGCGCACCGAGCCGGTGCCGGACACGGTGACGCCGACCGTGGTTTCGGTACCCGGGCCGGTGTGCTTGAGGACGTTGGTCAATGCCTCCTGCACGACCCGGACGACCGTGGTGCGAACCAGCAGCGAGGTGTCGGCCAGCCGGGGGTCGACCTCGGCGGTGACCGGCACGCCCGCCCGGCGCAGCCGGGCGACCGCGTCGACGAGGGTCGCCTCCGGGTCGGTCACCAGCGCCGACCCAACGCCTGCGTCGACCGCGTCCGGGTCACGCAGCACCGCCAGCACGCTGCGTAGCTCGTCCAGCGCCTGACGCCCGGTCGTGGCCACGTCGACGAGCGCGCCGCGGGCCACCGCCGGGTCACCATCGCTGTCCAGCGCGAGCGTGCCGACGCTGGCCCGCAGCGTCATCGCGCCCACGTGGTGCGCGATGATGTCGTGTAGGTCCCGGGCGAGGCGGGCTCGTTCGGCCAGCCGCGCCGCATGGGTCTCGGCAGTGCGGCGCGCCTCGGCCTCCGCGGCCCGCTCCTCGGCCACCCGCCGGGCCCGCTGCAGGCCGGCCAGGTAGCGGCCGGCCACCACCGGCAGGGCCGTCAGGCCGAGCAGAGTCGCCAGCGGCGCGTCGATGTCGCTGCCAAACGATGCCTGCAGAACCAGGGCGGCGTATGTCGTGACCGCACCGGCCAGCGTGACCGGCCAGCGGGCGCGGTAGGCGAGCACGCCGAGCGCGACGAGCAGAAACAGCAGCGCAGCGGCGTTGGTGAAGGGCGAGAACCGGGTGGTCACCACGACCGCGGTTGCCTCGGCGCCGACCGCGACCAGCGGCCACCGGGGCAGCGCGCCGAGTAGCAGGCCACTCGCGACGGCCAGGGCGATCGCCATGCGCCGTTCCGCCGTCCCGATCGGCCAGTCGAGCAGCGCGTTCGCCACGGCAACCGTGGTGCCGGCCATCGCGCACAGCAGGACCGGGCGCCACATCGGGCGGGCTGGCCCGCGGGCTGTCACGTCCACACCGCGACGATACGGACCACCACCGGTCGACAGGTCTCGTTCGATCGGCCGGCGTGCCTCGATCCACCGGCCGGCCGGCCGCCGCACCGGCCGCGTCCGGGCCCGATCGATCGAGGCCGGGCGCCCTCCGGCCCACCTACGGTCGGGAAATGGATCTGGGAACCTGGCTGATGGAGCGGGGGGCGCAGCTGCCGCCGGCGGCCGTTTACGCCGCCGGTGCGCTGCTGATCGCGGCCGAGGTCGGGGTGCTGCTCGGCGCGTTCGTGCCGGCCGCGTCGGTCATGCTGGCGCTCGGCGCACTGTCGGCCACCGGCAAGCTGGACCTGCCGGTGGCGACCGCGGTCGCGGTGCTGGCCGCGCTACTCGGTGACTCGGTCGGCTACTGGGAGGGCCGCATCACCGGCCCCCGGCTGCGCACCAGTCGACTCGGTCGGCGCATCGGAAGCCAGCGCTGGCGTCGTGCCGAGCACCTGGTGCGACGCGGCGGGATCGCCGTCACTATCGGTCGGTGTACCGCGTTCGTACGCACGCTCGTGCCGCGTGTGGCCGGCGTCGCTGGCATGCACTACCGCCGGTTCCTCGTGTACGACGCGGTCGCCGTCGCGGTGTGGACGCCCGGCACCATCCTGGTCGGGTACGCCGCCGGTACCGCCGGATAGCGGCAGAACAACGCCGTTGATCTTGAATGAACTCCGGGAGTGGCTCAACCACACGGCTCGCGCGGCTCAGAAAACACCTCAAGCCGGCGCAGCCAAAATGGTTGGGACGAGTACCCGACCACGTCAAGATCGAAGTCCAGCAGCATCGCGTGGTCACGCTCCAGCCAGGACTCATACCCCACATGCCGGCCCCGAGGTATCCGACCACCGCCAGCCCGGGAAATGCGCCTGACCCCGTCCCGAACGGTCCGCAAGGCACTTCCGGACGGCGACGGGTCCAACCGTCCCGGATGTGCCTTGCGGAATCTCAGTTGGTCGTCGGGTCGTCAGGCGGCTGCGATGGCTTCGATCTCGATGAGCCAGGCGGGATCCCAGATGCCAGCAAGGATCACGGTAAGGGCCGGGTGATGGACGCCGAGGACGTCTCTACGCACCGCGGTGTTGACGGCGGCGTGGGAGCGGTCCGACAGGAACGTAGTGACCTTGACCAGGTTGGTAACCTCCATGCCCGCCTCTTGCAGTACAGCGGTCAGGTTGGCCCACACCAGTCGGCATTGGGCCTCGATACCGTCGGGGACGTGCCCGTGGCGGTCCTGCGGGATCTGGCCGCTGATGAACAGCATCCGCTGCGCGCCTCGGACATCAAGCGCGTTGACGTAGCCGCCGACCGCTTCGGGAACCACGGATGGGTTGATCGCTGAGATTTCCATGCTCTTGATCATTCGACATCGGCCCGCAAGAGGCACATCCAGGATCCGCAAGATCATCAGCAATACTGCAGGACTTTGCAAGGTAGGTCCGGACGGAGACACCCCGCCGGATCAAACCAACTTCACCGAGACAAACCGAGGATCGCACCAACCCCATCGAGACCGATGAGTTACTGGAGCTGCTACAGGGGCGGGTCGTTGATGGCTGCGGCACTGCATTGGGCGATGTGTGGCAGGGCGGATCGTCACGGAGGTCCGGTGATCGTCCAGCAGGCGATCTCGCCTCCGGTGCGTTCGGCGCCTATGGCACAGTCCTGAGTGTGCCGTTGGACGAGCTGCCGGACTGGTTGCCGGCTTGGTGTCTTGACCGTCTGGGCGGCGAGCCCGCCGGCGTGCTGTTCCAGTCGCGACAGGTCTCGATGGTGTTCGGTCTGCGGTTGGCCGGTGGCAGGGAGGTCGTGGTCAAGGCGCGCGCCGACGACGGCCGGGCCGCGTCGTGTGTCGCGGCGCAGGCCCGGCTCGCCGAGCGCGGGTTTGCGTGTGCCCGGCCGCTCACGCCGGTGGTCGGTGTCGGTGCGCTGGCCGTGCACGCCGAGGAGTTCCGGCCCGGCGGCGAGGTGTTGCACGGGGACTCGCCGGACATAGCCATCCGCTGCGCGGAGGTGTTCGCCCGGCTGATGGCCGAACTTGCCGGCGTGACCGTCGCGCCGCCGCTGCCGAATCCGCCCTGGGTGCGGTGGGACCACACCGATTCTGGGGTGTGGCCGGCGATCGACTTTCTCGACAGCCGGGACCAGAGTGTCGTGTCCGAGCACATTGTCCAAACGGCGCAGCGGGCCCGGGGGCGGCTGCTGGCCGCCGGCTTGCCGTGCGTGCTCGGCCACGCCGACTTCGAGGCGCAGAACCTGCGGTGGCAGGGTTGGCAGGTGTGGGCGGTGCACGACTGGGACAGCCTGGCGTGGCAGCCGGAGGCGGCGCTGGTGGGAGCGGCGAGCGGGTCGTTCGCCAGTTCCGGGCCGCCCACGCTGGCGCCGATCGAAAGCTCCGAGGCGTTCCTGGTGGCTTATCAAGCCATTCGAGGGCGCTCGTTCACGGCCGTGGAGCTGGAGATCGCATGGGCGGCCAGCTTGTGGATGGCCGCGTACAACGCCCGGGAGATGGCACTGTGCGGTGGCGCCTCGGCGGGCGGGGATGCGCTGCGGGCGCAGGCAGCCGAACGCCTCCGCCGGGCTAATGCCACATGTACAACATCGTCACCAGCGGCTGACCCCACCCACCCGACCGGCCAACACACGCGCCGAGTTGCGTGACATCCCTTAGCCCTGATCCACCGATGAGATTCGGTTGAGGGCGGTGTGGCAGACGGGAAAGTGCCCTCTGAACTGGGAAGATTGAAGTTGCTGACGCTTCTATCTTCTGGTTCGAGAGGGCACCGTCGAGGT
>NZ_JBAKHX010000090.1:0-29012 GCF_036906915.1 Micromonospora sp. CPCC 206061 | reverse complement strand
CTACCACATCGATCTACCCGGCCGCGGCCATCCTGCCTAACCCACACATCAGGCAGGAGAGCCGTGCGTTTGCCCTTGATCGACGAGAGGGGGCGGGCCGCCGTGCGGCCCGGCCCTGTAGCCGTGCTAGGAGACCGTCACCGTGGTGATGTCGATGTCGGACTTCGGGTGGCCGCCGCCCGGGTTCGGGTCGAAGGCGCCGTCGTGGCCCTTCTCGGTGGCCTTCTTCAGCACGTCCAGGCTGGCCTGGTCGACCTTGCCGAGGATCGTGTAGTCCGGCGACAGCTCGACGTCCTGGTAGATGAAGAAGAACTGGCTGCCGTTGCTGTCTGGCGAGCCGCTGTTGGCCAGCGCTACCACGCCGGCCGGGTACGCCGGGCGCTCGTTGGTCGGCAGGTACTCGTTGCCGAACCGGTACGACGGGCCGCCGGTGCCGTCGCTCTCGCGGTAGCCCTTGCCCTTGGCGCTCGGGTCGCCGCACTGGAGCATGCCCGTGAACATGCGGTGGCACTTGGTGCCGTTGAAGAAGTTCTTGCTTGCCAGGTGCTCGAACGAGGAGGCCGCGCACGGCGACTTCGTCAGGTCCATGGTGACGTTGACGGTGCCGAAGTTGGTGTTGACCGCCATCGTCTTGGTGCCGGTGTTCGGCGGTGACGTGGTGGGCGGCAGGCCGACGTCCACGGTCTGCTTGGTCTGCTGGTCCTTCGGCACTTCGATCCATTTGCAGGCGACCGGCGCGGCCGATGTCTCGGAGCCGGGGGTGGTCTTGTCGTCACCGGCGGCCGTCACGATCCACACCGTGCCGACGGTGACGATCAGCAGCGCCACTCCCGCGCCGATGATCTGGAACTGGCGGCGGCGCTTCTTGGCCGCGGCGGCGCGCTGGGCCATCTCCCTTTCGAGCCGGGCCCGCGCCGCGGCGCGCTGCCGCTCCTTCGTGGACGTCACGGTCTTTCCTCCTGCATGCGGTTATGACTGGCCGGTGGTCGGCGACGGGCTGGCTGCCGGCGCCGTGGTCGTCGTGGCGGCGGGCGCCGACTCGCTCGGTGCCGGTGTGGCCGCTTCGCCGACCGTGAGGCTCTGGATGATCACATCCTGTGCTGGTTTGATCTTCTCGCCTGAGCCGTTGTCGACGGTGCCCAACGCGCCGATCTTCTCGACCACGTCGAGGCCGGCGGTGACGGTGCCGACGATCGGGTACGCCGGCGAGGACGTCGTGAAGTCCTTGAAGAAGATCAGGAACTGGCTGCCGTTGCCGCCCCCCGCTCCCGGGTTGCCGATCAGCGCGACCGTGCCCTTGGGGTACAGCGGCGCCTGGGCGGGGTCGGGGCTGGCCGACGGGCTGGGCTCCGGCGCGGCCGGGACGTTCTCGTTGAAGAAGGAGTACGTCGGGCCGCCCTGGCCGGTGCCGCTCGGGTCGCCGCAGCGCAGCGCGCCCTCGGCGGTGAGCTCGTGGCACTTGGTGTTGTCGAAGAAGCCCTTGCCCGCCAGGTGCGCGAAGCTGGCGCTGGAGCAGGCCGCGTTCGCGACGTCGAGCGTCACGGTGATCGGCGCGCCCTGGTTGGTGGTGATGGTCATCGGGCGGGTGCCGGAGTTGGGCAGGTCTTTGGTGGGCGGCGTGCCGACGTCTTTGAGGTTGGTGTTGGCGCTGCCATCCTGGGGCGTCCAGGAGCACAGGTCGGCGGCCTCGGGTGTCTTGGGGTCCGAGTCGAACCCGCCGAGCAGCCATACCGTACCGAACACGATCAGCAGCAGGGCCAGGGCCGATCCGATGCCGGCCTGCAGGCGTCGCTTCCTGCGTGCGGAGGCCGCCTTGCGCGCCATCTGCCGGTCGTATTTGGCCCGGGCCAGCTTGCGCTGCCGAGTCTTGCTGGAAGGCACCCGCACTCCCCTCCTTGTCGCCCCGTGTAGCGCACGCCACACGCCCGCCAGAGTGTACGGGTTACGCCTGAGAAAGTGGTGTCCGAGGTCGACGGTTTCCTATCGGCCGTCATCGAACCGCTAACGTGGGGTCTGTGTTCGTTACCGGCTTTCCCGCCGACGCCTTTGGCACCAACTGTTACGTGGTGGCCACGGCGCCGGGGGAGCAATGTGTTGTGGTCGATCCCGGTATCGGGGTAATTGACCGGCTGGACGCCGTGCTCGCGGAGCACCGGCTGCATCCGGCCGCTGTACTGCTGACCCACGGGCACCTTGACCATACGTTCTCCGTTACGCCGGTCTGCGGCGCGCGGGGCATCACGGCGTACATCCACCCCGACGACCGGGAACTGCTCGCCGACCCGGCCAAGGCGATCAACTCGATCGACCCGCGTGTGCTGCTCGGTGGGTTGGAGTGGAGCGAGCCGGACGACGTGGCGCCGCTGACCGACGGGGTTGCCCTCAAGCTGGCCGGCTTGGAGATCACCGTCGACCACGCGCCCGGCCACACCAAGGGCTCGGTGATGTTCCGGCTGCCCGGTGGGGAGGGGTCCGCTGACGGAGCCCCGCTCTGCCTGTCGGGCGACGTGCTCTTCGCCGGCTCGATCGGGCGCGTCGACCTGCCGGGCGGCAGCATGCAGGAAATGGTGGTGAGCCTGCGCGACAAGGTGCTTACCCTCGACGATGAAACGGTCGTGTTGCCGGGCCACGGTCCGGCCACCACGATCGCCCGCGAGCGCGCCACCAACCCGTACCTTCGCCAAGTGATGGAAGCCATTTCATGAAGCCGTCGCCCATCTCCGGGTTCCCGGAGTGGCTGCCGCCGCAGCGCGCCATCGAGCAGTACGTGGTCGACCGCATCCGGTCGACCTTCGAGCTGTACGGGTTCGCCTCGCTGGAGACCAGGGCGGTCGAGCCGCTCGACCAGCTCCTGCGCAAGGGAGAGACCTCGAAGGAGGTGTACCTCCTGCGCCGGCTCCAGGCCGCCGAGGATGCCTCCGACGAGTCCCTGGGCCTGCACTTCGACCTGACCGTGCCGTTTGCCCGGTACGTGCTTGAAAACGCCGGAAAGCTCACGTTCCCCTTCCGCCGGTACCAGATCCAGAAGGTGTGGCGCGGAGAGCGCCCACAGGAGGGCCGCTACCGGGAGTTTCTCCAGGCGGACATCGACATCGTCGACCGCGACACCTTGCCGTTCCACTACGAGGCCGAGATTCCGCTGGTCATCGGTGACGCGCTCGGCGCGCTCCCGATCCCGCAAATCCGCATCCAGGTCAACAACCGCAAGGTGTGCGAGGGCTTCTACCGGGGCCTCGGCCTGACTGACCCGGAGGCGGCGCTGCGCGCCGTCGACAAGCTCGACAAGATCGGTCCGGACAAGGTCGCGGAGCTGCTGATCGAGACGGCCGGCGCCACCGACTCGCAGGCCAAGGCCTGCTTGCGGCTCGCGGAGATCTCCGCGCCCGACACCTCGTTCGAGGCCGCCGTGCGCGCCCTGGGCGTCGAGCATTCACTGCTCGACGAGGGCCTTGATGAGCTGGTACGCGTCATGGAGGTGGCCGCCGAGCACGCGCCCGGCCTGTGCGTCGCCGAGCTGAAGATCGCGCGCGGTCTCGACTACTACACCGGCACCGTGTACGAGACGCAGCTGGTCGGGTTCGAGCGGTTCGGTTCGATCTGCTCCGGCGGCCGCTACGACAACCTGGCGTCCACCGGCAGCGAGCGCTTCCCCGGGGTGGGCATCTCGATCGGCGTGTCCCGCCTGTTGGGGTTGCTGTTCGGCGCCGACGCGCTGTCGGTCTCCCGGCCAGTGCCCACCTGTGTACTCGTGGCGCTGCCCACCGAGGAGCAGCGTGCGGCATGCGACCGCACGGCGGCGGCGCTGCGCCGGCGCGGCATCCCCACCGAGGTGTCACCGTCGGCGGCCAAGTACGGCAAGCAGATCCGGTTCGCGGAGCGGCGCGGCATCCCGTACGTCTGGTTCCCCGGCGAGCCCGACACGGTGAAGGACATCCGCTCCGGCGACCAGGTCGAGGCCGACCCCGCGACTTGGACCCCGCCGCGGGCCGACCTGCGCCAGCAGATCGCCAGCGGGTGATCGTTGCGTCGTTCGGGTCGCCCTTACGACTTGAACGACGTGACGATCAGGGGGTCGGTGGCGGTGATTACGCGGCCGAGGAGGGCCGCTAGGAGTTCAGCGTCGGCGTCCGCCAGCGGTATGTCGCGCCAGTCGGCGTCGATCTCGCGGGCGATGCGTGCGTGCGTGTCTTTGCCCCGTGACGTCAGGTAGGCGCGGATGCGCCGCCGGTCGACGGGGTCGACGCGCCGGTAGACGAGGCTGTGCTCGGCGAGCTGGTCGACCAGCTTGGTGAGCGTCGCGGGCGGCAGGAACGCCTGCTCGGAGATCTCGCTCATGGTGTGGCCGCCGCCGGCGGCGAGCAGCGCCAGCACCCGCCACGCGTCGGTGGTGAAGCCCAGCGGGTCGAGCACGGCCTTGAGCCGGCGGGCGACCAGCCGCTCGGCCCGCGTCAGCAGCAGCGTGAGATCCGCGGGCCTTTCCACACGTTCATGCTACAGATCGGTCGCAGGTGGCGGCACGCTCTGGAGATCATGCCGCTGGCCAGGAACGATGAGCGCCATGCGGCGACCCGAGTGGCTCCAACCCGAGTGGCTCAGCGTCGGCGACGTGACTATCAATGTCGCGCTTGTGGTTCCCTTGCAGGGGCCGGCGGGGGTGTTCGGGCCGTCGTGCGAGCTGTGCGCGATCCTCGCGGCCGAAGAGGTCAACGCGGCGGGCGGGGTGCTGGGCCGCGAGCTGCGGCTGGTGCCGGTCGATGGGGGAGCGCCGCCCGACGAGGTGGCCGCCGAGGTCGAGGCGCTCGTCCACATGGGAGCGGTGCACGGCGTGACCGGCTGGCACATCTCGTCGGTGCGGCAGGCGCTCGCCCCGCGGATCGCGCACCGCGTCCCGTACGTCTACACCGCTCTGTACGAGGGTGGCGAGCGCACCGAAGGGGTGTTCCTCACCAGCGAGACGCCGGTCGACCAGCTGCTGCCGGCGATGCGGCTGCTCGGCCGGGAGCGGCGGGTCCGCCGGTGGTACGTCGTGGGCAACGACTACGTCTGGCCGCGCCGCAGCGCGCGGGCCGCCCGGCGGTACGCGCTGGCGTCCGGTGGCCGCGTGTGCGGCGAGACGTACCTGCCGCTCGGTGCGCGGGACTACCGCGAGGTGCTGCGGCGCATCGAGCACGCCGAGGCGGACGCTGTGGTCATGCTGCTGGTCGGCAACGACGCGGTGCGGTTCAACCGGGCGTTCGCCGCGTCCGGCCTCGACGCCCGGTGCCTGCGGCTGTCGACGCTGATGGACGAGAACATGCTGCTGGCCAGTGGCGCCAGGGCCACCGCGGGTCTGTACAGCACCGCCGGCTTCTTCGCGGGCCTGGTCACGCAGGAAAACCTGGACTTCCACGGGCGCTACGCGCGCCGTTTCGGCGCGGAAGCGCCGCCGCTGGGCAGCCTGGGGGAGTCCTGCTACGAGGGGGTACGCCTGCTCGCCGCGCTGATCGCCCGGGCGCGCACGCTGGACGTGCGGGCGATCGGGGTGAGCGCCGAGGCCGTGACGTACGAGGGTCCGCGCGGGCTGCTGCGGATGCGCGACCGGCACGTGCGGCAGCGCATCTACCTGGCCGAGGCCGACGCCCTGGACTTCCGCGTGGTGGCGGAGCTGACCGCTGCCTCTTGACAGCCGCGCCGCCCGGCCGAGATACTTCCTGCGGGAAGGATCTCCCATTTAATTGCTCGTGCGCTCATTTCGCACGGGCTTATTTTTTTGCGTTCCCGGCATTCTCGGAAACAGCCTCTTAAGGGCTCGGAAATACGTTGGCAACGCGACGCGCAGACGCTGAGAGCGCCATTCACCAGGCCTGGAGGTCGGATGTTTTCGTTGCGTGGGCGCCGATCCGGCGCCCTTTTGATCGCCGTGGCGCTCGCCTTGACGGCGTGCGGCAGCAAGACCGGTGAAAATGAGTCGTCGTCCAGCGGCGCGGTCGCGGACACGTCCGGTGACACCGTCAAGGTGGGCCTGCTCAACTCGCTGTCGGGCACGATGGCCATCAGCGAGGTGACGGTCCGCGACAGCATCAAGCTCGCCGTCGAGGAGATCAACGCCTCCGGTGGCGTGCTGGGCAAGAAGCTGGAGCCGATCAGCGAGGATGGCGCGTCCGACTGGCCGACGTTCGCCGAGAAGGCGGAGAAGCTGATCAAGGAGGACCGGGTCGCCGCGGTCTTCGGCTGCTGGACCTCGGCCAGCCGCAAGGCGGTCAAGCCGGTCTTCGAGGAGAACAAGGCGCTGCTGTTCTACCCGGTGCAGTACGAGGGGCTGGAGCAGTCGCCGTACATCTTCTACACCGGTGCCACGACCAACCAGCAGATCGTTCCCGGCCTGGACTACCTGAAGTCACAGGGCAAGACCTCGGTCTATCTGGTCGGCAGCGACTATGTCTTCCCGCGCACCGCAAACAAGATCATCAAGGCATACGCTGCCGCCAATGGCATGACGATCCTCGGTGAGGACTACGCACCGCTCGGGTCGACCGAGTTCGGCACCATCGTCAACAAGGTCAAGGCGTCCAAGGCATCGGCCGTGTTCAACACGCTCAACGGTGACAGCAACGTCGCGTTCTTCAAGGAGTACAAGTCGGCCGGCCTGACCGCGGCGACCATGCCGGTGGTCTCCGTGTCGATCGCTGAAGAAGAGGTCAAGAGCATCGGCACCCAGTACCTCGCCGACCAGCTCACCGCGTGGAACTACTACCAGACCACGCCGGGCGCGGCCAACGACAAGTTCGTCAAGGCGTACAAGGCGAAGTACGGCGCCGACAAGCCGACCAGCGACCCGATGGAAGCCGCCTACGTGTCCGTGTACCTGTGGAAGGCCATGGTCGAAAAGGCCGGCTCGTTCGACGTGGCGAAGGTGAAGGCGGCCTCCGACGGCGTCACGTTCGAGGCGCCGGAAGGCACGGTCACCATCGACGGCGCCACCCAGCACATCTACAAGACGGCGCGCATCGGCAAGGTCGGCGGCGACGGCCTGATCACCGAGGTCTGGAACTCCGGTTCCCCCGTCAAGCCCGACCCGTACCTCAAGGGCTACGCCTGGGCGACCGGCCTGTCATGACGGTCATCGTCAGCCAGCTCTTCACCGGTGTCAGCATCGGCGCGGTACTGCTGCTCATCGCGCTCGGCCTCAGCCTGACGTTCGGGCAGATGGGCGTCATCAACATGGCGCACGGCGAGTTCATCATGGCCGGTGCCTACACCGTGTACGTCCTGCAGAAGGTCATCGCCGGCGCCGGCTGGTCGCTGCTGATCGCCCTGCCCATCGCGTTCGGCGTAGCCGGCGCGATGGGCGTCCTGCTGGAGTTCCTGCTGATCCGGCGGCTCTACGCCCGGCCGCTGGACACGCTCCTGGTCACCTGGGGCGTCTCGCTGATCCTCCAGCAGGCCGCCCGTGACATCTTCGGCGCGCCCAATGTGCAGACCCGGGCGCCCGACGCGCTCACCGGCAACATCCGGATCACCGACGCCCTGGTGCTGTCGAACAACCGGCTGTTCATCCTCGCGCTCGCCGGGCTGGCCGTGGTCGCGCTGACGCTGGTGCTGCGGTTCACGTCGCTGGGCCGGCGCATGCGGGCCGTCGTGCAGAACCGCGACCTCGCCGCCGTGTCCGGCATCCCCACCGGGCGGGTCGACCGGCTCACGTTCTTCATCGGCTCGGGGCTGGCCGGCGTGGCCGGCGTCGCGCTGACCCTGCTCGGCCCGATCGGACCAACCATGGGCACCAACGTCATCATCGACGCGTTCCTGGTGGTCGTGGCCGGCGGCATCGGGCACCTCAAGGGCAGTGTGATCGTCGCGTTCGCGCTCGGCACGCTGCAGTCCCTCATCGAATACTCCACCACGGTCAGCGTCGCGAAGGTGCTCGTCTTCGTCGCGATCGTGGCGTTCCTCCAGTGGCGGCCACAGGGCCTGTTCACCCTGCGAACCCGGAGCATGGCATGAATCTGCTAGGTGGCTCTCTGCGCTTTGTGGCGGCTGCGGGAGGCGGCGCATGACCTCCACAGTGGAAAGGCCAGTGTCGGCGCCGCCCGCGGGTCCGCGCCGCCGCCTTGTTTCAAGAGCGCCGCTGCGGGCGGGCGTCGGCTTCGCCGCCGGCGCGGTGTTGCTTTTCGCTGTCGCGCCGGTCGCCCTCTCTGACTTCCGGCTCAGCCTGCTCGCCAAGTACCTGTGCATCGCCATGGTGGCGGTGGGCATCGGGCTCGCGTGGGGGCGCGGCGGGCTGCTCACCCTGGGGCAGGGCGTGTTCTTCGGGCTTGGCGGCTACGCCATGGCCATGCACATGAAGCTCGCCGACGCGGGTCCCGGCCAGATGCCCGACTTCATGCTCCTGTACGGCCAACTCGACGCGCTGCCCTGGTGGTGGGCGCCGTTTCGCAGCCCGTACTTCGCGCTGCCCGCCACGGTGCTCCTGCCGATGCTGATGGCGTTCCTGCTCGGGTCGCTGGTCTTCCGGCGGCGGGTGCGCGGCGCGTACTTCGCCATCCTGAGCCAGGCGCTCGCCGCCGCGCTGGCCATCTTCCTCATTGGACAGCAGGGCACCACCGGCGGCACCAACGGACTCACCGACTTTCAGGGCTTCTTCGGGTACGACCTGGACGACCCGGTCAACCAGCGGATGGTGTACTTCATCGTCGCCGGCAGCCTGCTCGCACTGCTCCTGATCGCCCGGCAGCTCATGAGATCCCGGTACGGCGAGTTGCTGGTGGCGGTACGCGACAGTGAGGAACGGGTGCGGTTCCTCGGGTACAACCCGGCGAACGTCAAGCTCGTCGCCTACGTGGTCGCCGCCGGCATGGCCGGCCTCGCCGGGGCGCTGTTCGTGCCCGCCGTCGGCATCATCAACCCGGCGCTGATCGGCATCGTGCCGTCCATCGAGTTCGTCATCGGGGTCGCCGTCGGTGGTCGCGCCACGCTGATCGGCCCGGTGGTCGGGGCGGTCGCGGTGGCGTGGGCGCGCACCACCCTGTCCGAGGAGTTCCCGGCCGCGTGGACGTACCTGCAGGGCCTGCTGTTCGTACTGGTGGTCGCGTTCCTGCCGGGCGGCCTGGCGTCCGCCTGGCGACTGGTCAAGGAGCGGCGTCATGCACGGGCTTGAGGTGCGGGGCCTGCGGGTCTCGTTCGACGGGTTCCAAGCCGTCGACGGGGTCGACCTCGACGTGGCGCCCGGCGACATCCGGTTCCTCATAGGACCGAACGGCGCCGGCAAGACCACACTCGTCGACGCCGTCACCGGACTGGTCAAGGCGACCGGTTCCGTCCACTTCGGAGACACGGAGCTGCTCGGCCGGCCGGTGCACCAGATCGCCCGCATGGGCATCGGGCGTACCTTCCAGACCGCCACGGTGTTCGAGGAGCTGACGGTGCTGCAGAACCTCGACATCGCTGCCGGCGCTGGTCGGAGTCCGTGGACGTTGTCGCGGCGCCGCCGCTCGGTGCCCCCTTTGGTTGCAGAGGCGCTCGAAACCATCGGCCTTACCGCGCAGCGAGACCGGCTCGCCGGCGCCCTCGCCCACGGGCAGAAGCAGTGGCTGGAGATCGGCATGCTGCTGGTGCAGGACGTGCGGCTGCTGCTGCTCGACGAGCCCGTCGCCGGCATGAGCCACGACGAGCGCGACGCCACCGGCGCGCTGCTCGGCGTCGTCAGCCGCGACCGCACCGTCGTGGTCATCGAGCACGACATGGACTTCATGCGCAGCTTCGCCCGCACCGTCACGGTGCTGCACGCGGGCAAGGTGCTCAGCGAGGGGTCGGTCGCCCAGGTGCAGGCCGACCCCAAGGTGCAAGAGGTGTACCTGGGTCAGGGGACGCGCGATGCTTGAGATCGACGACGTACACGTGGGGTACGGCCGCAGCACGGTGCTGCACGGCGTCTGCGCCTCGGTGCCCGCCGACGGGGTAGCCGCCGTCATGGGCCACAACGGCGCCGGCAAGAGCACGCTGCTGCGCGCCGTGATCGGCCTGCTCCGGCCGGCGCGCGGCACGATCCGGCTCGCCGGGCAAGACATCACCAAGCTGGCGCCGCACGAGCGGGTGGCGCGCGGCATGGCGTACGTGCCGCAGGGCCAGCAGTGCTTCCCGCACCTGACCACGGCCGAGAACCTTCAGCTCATCGCCGACTCGCGCCCGGGTGGCCGCAAGGCCATGGGGGAGGCGCTGGACCTGTTTCCGGCGCTGCGCGGGCTGCTGAACCGGCGGGCCGGGTTGCTGTCCGGCGGCCAACGGCAGCAGTTGGCGATCGCGCGGGCGCTGATCACGTCGCCGACGTTGCTGCTGCTCGACGAGCCCACCGAGGGCATCCAGCCGTCGGTGGTCGCCGAGATCGAACAGACGATCCTCGGCCTGACCCAACGCGGCGGCCTGTCGGTGCTCCTGGTGGAGCAACACGTCGGCTTCGCCCTGCGGGCGGCCGGCCATTACTACGTACTCGAATCAGGCCGTGTGACAAGCACCGGCACCGGCGGCGCGGAAGCCGAACGCTCCGTCCGCGAAGCCCTCGCCGTCTAGGCCCTAGGCCGCCGCGGGGTCGAAGATGAGGCAGCTCGACGTGGCGTGGGCCACGAGCCGCCCTTTCTCGTCGGTTAGGCGGGCCTCCGCGAGCGCGGTCCGCCGTCCGGCCGACAGCACCGCACCCTCGCAGCGCAGCAACCCCGACGCGATCGTGACCGGACGCAGGAACTTCACGCTGAGGTCCAGCGTCGTGTAGCCGATCCCGGCAGGCAGCGTGGTGTGCACCGCGCACCCGGCCGCCGTGTCGAGCAGCGTCGAGAGCACGCCGCCGTGCACTGTGCCCAGCGGGTTGTAGTGGAACTCCTGCGGAACCATCTCGACGACGACCCGCCCCTTCTCAGCCTCCATGCGGCTCATGTCGAGCAGGTGCATGACCGGAGGGGCGGCCAGCTCGCCGGCGATCATCGCTTGGATCAGCTCCAGGCCGCTGCGCTGGCCCACGTGGGCGGCGTTGGCCATCGGGTCCTGCCAGGTGAAGGTGCGGCTGCGCGGTGCGATCTGAGTCTGGCCCATGGACGCAGCCTCGCAGGAGCTTGCTAGGTCTGTCAATCAGACTTAGCCTGGGTGGGGTGAGACCTACGGCACTCGACTGGTCCATCGACAACTGCACCATCGCCCGCGCGATGGAAATCCTCGGTGAAAGATGGACCTTCGTCGTGCTGCGCGACATCTTCGCGGGGATCCGGCGCTTCGACGACATGCGCGAACGCACCGGCATCTCCCGGCAGGTGCTCGCCAACCGTCTCGCCATGCTCGTCGAGCACGGTGTGCTGCGCCGCGAGCCGTACCGTGAGCCCGGTGCCCGCGTCCGCCACGAGTACCGCCTCACCGAGAAGGGCCTCGACCTGTACCCGCTGCTCGTCGCGCTCGGCGAGTGGGGCAACCGGTACCTGGCCGACCCCGAAGGACCGCCCGTCGCGATGGTGCACCGGGGCTGCGGAGGCGAGGTGTCTCCCGTCATGCGCTGCTCCCATGGCCACGACGCCCTCAAGCCGCGCGAGGTCGCCAGTGCCCCCGGCCCCGGCGCCCGGCCTAGAGTTTCGGGATGACTGATCTTTCTGCCCGGCTGCGTCCGGTCGCTGAGGACGATCTGGCCATGTTCCGCCGGTTCCTGACTGAGCCGGGCCTCATCGGCCTGGACTGGACCGGCTATCGCGACGCGCAGGCACCGGCCCGCCGGTTCGCGACAGACGGTTACCTCGGCGAGGAGAACGGCCGGTTCATCGTGGAGGTCGACGGCGAGTCCGCGGCCGGGTTCGTCAGCTACTCCGCAGGCCAGTACGGAGCGGCGGGCAAGTACTTCGAGATCGGGATCGCCCTGCTGCCAGAATGGCGCGGGCGAGGAGTCGGCTGGCGGGCACAGGCGATGCTGACCGACTACCTCTTCGAGCACACGGTGGCGCAGCGCGTCCAGGCCGGCACCCACGCGGAGAACGCCGCCGAACAGAAGTCATTGGTCAAGGCCGGCTTTCAGCTGGAGGGCGTCGTGCGGGCGTGCGAGTTCCGCGCAGGGCAATGGCGCGACGGATACCTGTACAGCCGCCTGCGCACCGACCCCGCCCCCACCTACTAGGCTTCCAGCCGACCGGCGAGCAGAGCGGCGGCCAGACCGTCGGTGTCCTGGACCTCTGAGGCCGGCGGTGACGGTAGCGTCCCCCGGGTGACCTCTACCTGGGCGCCTCTGCGGATCGCGGCGTTCCGCAGCCTGTGGATCGCCGTACTGGCGAGCAACATCGGCACCTGGATGCAGACCGTCGGCGCGCAGTGGCTGCTGGTCGAGCAGCGCGACTCGTCGGCACTCGTGGCGCTCGTGCAGACGGCGAGCATGCTGCCGGTGCTGCTGCTGGCGCTGCCGTCGGGGGCGCTGGCCGACACGTTCGACCGGCGGCGGCTGCTGATCGCGGTGCAGGGGTTCCTGGTGAGCGTGGGTGCGTTGCTCACCGTGCTGACCGCGGCCGACAAGATGCCGCCAGCGCTGCTGCTGACGCTGACGTTCGCGCTGGGAGCCGGCCAGGCGCTGACGCTGCCGGCATGGCAGGCGCTCATCCCCGAACTCGTTCCCCGGCCGCAGCTGCAGGCGGCGTCGGCGCTCGGGTCGATCAGCATCAACCTGGCCCGCTCGGTCGGGCCGGCGATCGCGGGCGTGCTGGTGGCGCAGGTCGGTGTGGCGGCCGTGTTCGGGCTGAACGCGCTGTCGTTCCTTGTGTTCGGGCTGGTTCTGCTGCGATGGCGCCGCCCCGTCGACGGGGCGGCGGGCGCCCCCGAACGGTTCACCGCGGCGATGCGCGCGGGTGGCCGGTACGTGCGGCACTCGCCCATCGTGCGGCGCATCCTGCTGCGTGCCAGCCTGTTCGTGGTACCGGGCAGCGCCCTGTGGGCGCTGCTGCCGCTGGTCGCGAGCCGCCGGCTCGCGCTTGGCGCGGGCGGGTACGGCCTGTTGCTCGGCGCGATCGGCGTCGGCGCCGTCGTGGGCGCTGTCGTTCTGCCCCGGGTACGGGAACGCCTCACGCCGAACCAGTTGCTGGCCGCCGCCGGGCTGACCTTCGGGCTGGCGCTGCTGGTACTCGCACTCGTGCGCAACGTGTTCGTGGTGACGCTGGTGCTGCTGCCCGCCGGCGTGGCCTGGATGACCGTACTGTCCAGCGTCAACGCGGCGCTCCAGCTCTTCCTGCCGAACTGGGTGCGCGGGCGCGGGCTGTCGGTGTGGCAGGTGGTGTTCGCGGGCGGGCAGGCGTTGGGTGCGCTGTTCTGGGGCGCGCTGGCAGACTGGCACGGGCTCGTCGTCACATACGTGGTGGCCACCGTCGTGATGGTCGCGGGGGCGGCGAGCGGGCGGTTCTGGCCGCTGATGGACGGGGCCGGGCTCAACCGCGAGCCCGCGATCTACTGGCCCGAACCGCACCTGGTGCTCGACCCCGACCCGGGCGCCGGGCCGATCCTCGTGACCGTGGCGTACGCGGTGCCGCCCGAGCGGGAGCCGGAGTTCGTGGCGGCGATGCGGGCGGTGCGGCGGTCCCGCCAGCGGACCGGCGCCACCCGCTGGGGCCTGTACCGGGACGGGGCGGTAGCGGGGCGGTTCGTCGAGGTGTACACGGTGCCGTCCTGGGACGAGCACCTGCGCCAGCACGGCGGCCGCCTGACCGGCGCCGACCAGGACGTCGAGGAGCGAGCACGCGCCTTGGTTGTCGGCACCCCCGAGGTAACCCACCTCCTCCCCGCCTGACGCTCGACACACCGGGCCGCGCCCGGTGCTGGATCTTGGAAGCGAGCGTCAGGTCGGGGTTGGAGTGGGGTCGGGGTCGGTTGCCGCTGGGCTGATCGACGCTGACGCCGACGCTGATGGGGTCGGGGTGGGCGAGCACTCCGGTGGTACGGCGGCCGTGCCGCTGGCGGTCAATCGGTTCGGTTTTAGCACCTCGACCTGTATCCGCACCGGTCCCGTGGTCAGCGGGCCGCCGCCGGCCACCGGAAGGGTGACGGTGCCGGCCGAGGCAGCGGTCGCGGTGTGTGTGCTGGTCGAGCCGTCCGGGGCCGTGACCTGGTACATCACCGTGGTGCCGCCGGAGACGGTCGCGGCGGCGGTGACGGAGTACGTGCAGTCGGCGGCGACCGACACGGTGACGGCCACGCCGGTGACGCGCGCGGGCGGGCGCGGGGGAGGGGCGGTCGTCACCGCGCCGCCGCCTCCGCTCGGTGCGGGTGTGGGGCTGGTGGTCGTGCGGGACACGGGTTCGGTGGCCAACACGGCCCCGGGCAGCGCCTCCGGTGGCGGGGTGCCGGTCGGTGAGGCCAGGTCGGGCATGGCGAGGGTGAGCCCTTGGCGCGGCGGGTTGGTGGCGGGCGCGCCCGGTGGCACGGGGCGCGCCTCGACGATCCGCCCGCCGCTGGTGCCGCTCGGTGCCGAGGTGAGGCTGGCCAGCGCCGCCGCCGTCGGCAGCAGCAGGGCGGCCGCCGAGGTGACGAGCGCGACCCGGCCGCGCCGGCTGATGCGCCGCCTGATCAGGGCCGCGCGTCCTGGACGGTCACCGCGGGTGGCGTCCACCGCGAGGTCGGCTGTTGCGGGCTGGGCTGCTGTCATCGGGGACGCGGTGGGGTTGACCGGCTGGGGTTCGGCGACGGTTGCCGCGTGCGGGTGATCGTCGGATGCCGCAGCCAGCCGGACGGGCTCAGTAGGTAACGGTGCCGGCAGGTCGGTGGAGGGCGCGGTGGATCCGGGCGTCGCAAGGCCCGCGGGGAGCAGAGCGGGTAGGGCCGTGCGCCATGGGGGGAGGTAGGCGCGGCGGGAAAGCGGCACCGGGTGTGGCGCCGCGGCGCGGCGACGACGGCGTGGCCGGCCGGCCTTCAGCAGCGCCTCACGTGCTCCGGCCGCGTCGAGGCGGTCGGCGACGTTCTTGGCGAGCAGTCCGTCGATCACCGCTGTGAGTGGTCCGGCCCGGCGGGGGCGGGGGTGTGGGTCGCAGACGGTGGCGACCAGGCATGCCATGGTGTCGCCGCGCGCGAACGGGCCGACGCCCTCGACCGCGAAGAACAGCGTCGCGCCGAGCCCGAACAGATCAGCCGGTGCCCCTCCAGGCGCGCCGTGCAGGCGTTCCGGTGCGACGTATCCGGGGCTGCCCATCACCGCGACGGTGCGGATGGCGGCCTGGGGGTCGCCGACGGTGGCGATGGAGAAGTCGCTCAGCAGCGGGCGGCCGTCGGACTGTACGAGGACGTTGGAGGGTTTGACGTCGCGGTGGATGACGCCGGCGGCGTGCGCGGCGTCGAGGGCGTCGAGCAGGCCCAGCCCGAGCCGCGCCGCGGCCATCGGCTCCATCGGGCCGTCTTCCTCGACGAGCTGGCGCAGCGACCGGCCCTCGACGAGGCGCATGACGACCCACGGCTGGTCGGCGTCGTCGACCGCGTCGTAGACGGCGACGATGTTGGGATGGAAGAGCCGCCCTGCGCTGAGCGCCTCCACCATCGCGCGGTGCCTGATCTCATCCCGTTCCTGCGGGGTGACGTACTGATCGAAGCGGATCTCCTTGATCGCAACCCACCTGGCGAGGCGCAGATCGTACGCCCGCCAGACCACCCCCATGCCGCCCGTGCCGATGACCGAGTCCAAGACATACCGGCCCGCGACCAGGCGCCCATCCGACGCCAAGCTGACCTCCCCGTAGCCGCGTAACTACTCCAGCACCAGGTAAGGAGGCAAGCCATCCCAGATCCGTACGGGCGGGTATCGGCTGATGATCCGATACTCCCCGTCCAGCTCGTCTATTTCCCCTGGTGACGTCGGTGATGGGTACGGACGAGATCCTCTACTTGGATGCGTAGGGCGAGGAATTCCGGAAGTCTTTTTGCCGACAGTTCACGATCGTCGGGAAGGTCGACCGGGATGTCGGCCGCGATCCGGCCCGGGTCGCTGGCGAGCACGACCACCCGCTGGCCGAGAAACACGGCCTCTTCCACGTCGTGCGTGACCATCAGGACCGTCGTGCCGGTGTCGCGCCAGACCCGCCGGATGAGGACCTGCATGTCCTCCTTGGTCTGGACGTCCAGCGCGCCGAACGGCTCGTCCAGCAGCAGCACCTCCGGTTCGCAGGCGAGTGCCCGCGCGATGGCGACCCGCTGCCGCTGGCCGCCCGACAGCTGCTTGGGCAGCGCGTGACGCAGCTCGGCCAGGCCGGTCTCGTCGAGGTACCAGGTGACCCGGCGGGCGCGCTCGGCCCGGCTGATCGGCAGGAGCTCCAGCCCGAACCCGACGTTTCGCTCGACGGTGCGCCACGGGTACACGGCGCCCTGCTGGAAGACCAGGCCGCGGTCCGGCCCCGGGCCGGACACCGCGCGGCCGTCGAGGAGCACCTCACCGCCGGTCGGCCGGGCGAGCCCGGCCACCAGCGACAGCAGCGTCGACTTGCCGGAGCCACTGGCGCCGACGACGGAGATGAACTGGCCGCGCGGCACGGCCAGGTCGATGCCGTCGAGCGCGCGCACCGCGCCGAAGTCCTTGATCACCCCATTGAGTTGGAGTACCGCGCTCATACCCATCTCCCCACTCGGTCGCGGGTCAGGCGCAGCAGCAGGTCGATCGCCAGGCCGATGACGGCGATGACCACGAGTACCGCGAAGATGCGGTCGATCTGGTTGAACCGTTGCGCCCGCACGATCCGGTATCCGAGGCCGGACTCGGAGGCGATCAGCTCGGCGACGACCACGAAGTTCCACGCGGCGGCCGCGTTGACCCGGATGGCGTCGAGCATGCCGGGCAGCGCACCGGGCACGATCACCTTGCGCAGCACCTCGCCACGCCGGGCGCCGAGCGTGTAGGAAACGTCGATCAGCGCGATCGGCACCTGCCGCACCGCGTCGGCGGTCATCAGCGTGTTGAAGAAGATCGTGCCGATGAACAGCAGCGCGATCTTCGACGGCTCGCCGAGTCCCAGCCAGATGATCAGCAGCGGGATGAACGCGCTGGCGGGAAGGTACCGCAGGAGGCCGATCACCGGTTCGAGGGCGGACTGGGCGGCCCGGAAGCTGCCCATCAGGATGCCGAGCGGCACCGAGACGAGCACGGCCAGCCCGAAGCCTTGCAGTACCCGCGCCATGGTCGCCCAGGCGTCCGTCCACAGGACCCCGGAGCGGGCCATCTCCGCGCCGGCCGCCCACGCCTCGGCCGGCGAGGGCAGGAAATCGGGGCGCCCGTCGACCAGTACGCTGCCGACCTGCCACGCGGCCAGCGGCACCGCCACCGACAGCACGGCGAGCGCCCACCTCGCCACCGGGCTGATCGGGGCGCGGATGGCGAACAGGCCCGGCACCCGCCGTGCGAGCCGGCGCCGGGGGAGCGGATCCCACTCCCGATGGGGTCGTTCCACAGTCGCTGGCGCTGTCACGAGGATGATGCCTTGACGAAGGTTGGGTCGAACAGGCCGTCGAGGGGCGGCTCCTCGTCGACGAGTCCCGCCTCGACGAGGAACTTCGCGATCAGCTTGGCCTGGTGGTCCAGGTTCGCCGGCGAGGCGCCCGGCTCGAAGGCCGCGAGGTTCTGCTCCCGCGTGAAGATCGTGGTGCCGGAGTCATAGGTCTTGTAGTCGGCGTCGCTGACGCCGCCCTTCTTGGCCATGATGCTCACCGCCGCGGCGGGGTTCGCCTTCATCCACGCCAGCGTCTCGAACCACGTGTCCACCATCGCCTGTACCTCTGTGGGGTGGTCCTTGACGAAGTCGGCGGTGAACACCAGGTGGTCGGGGATCGCGCCGGGGAAGTCGGCGGAGGTGGCGATGGCCTTGCTGCCGGCGAGCCCGAGCGCCGTGGTGGTGAACGGCGCGAACGCGCCGACGGCGTCGACCTGCCCGGCGAGGAAGGCGGCCGCGGCGGCGTCGGTCAGCAGCGGCTTCACCGTGATGTCCTTTTCGGACAGCCCAGCTTTCTGGAGGGCGAGCAGCAGCAGATAGTGGTCGACCGTGCCCTGCTCCACGGCCACCGTCTTGCCTTTCAACCGCGCCACCGAGTCGATGCCCGGCCTGGCGATGATCTGGTCGTTGCCGGTGGAGTTGTCGTTGACGAGCACGATGGTCTGTTGCGCGCCGCCGCTGACGGAGGAGAGCGTGTCGTTGAGGGTCTGGCTGTTGGCGTCGAGGTTGCCGGTGGACAGCGCGGTGAGGCTGTCGGTGTAGCTGTCGAAGTACTTGAGGTCGACGGTCACGCCGTTCTTGGCGAACAGGCCCTGCTCCTGCGCGACCTGCCAGGGAAACCATCCGGGCCAGGCGCTGAACCCGATCCGCACCGTGGTCGGCGTGCCCTCGGCATCCTCTGCGGGCCCGCACGCGGCGAGCAGTAAGAGCGCCATGACAGCGGCAATCTTCTTCATGACGTGCTCCTTTGGGGGAGGTGGCCGGCCCGCACCAGGCAACCGAGGGTGTCGCAGATGACGCGCGTGGCGATGAGGGACGTGATGTCGGCGTTGTCGTACGGCGGCGAGCATTCGACGACCTCGATGCCGGCCAGCGGCCGTTCCGCGATGAGCTGGATGAACTTGAGCACCTCGCGTGGCAGGAAGCCGCCGGGCTCCGGCCAGCCGGTGCCGGGTACGAACGCGGCGTCCAGGCAGTCGACGTCGAACGACAGCCACACCGCCTTGGCGCCGTCCCACGCGACCTCCAGCGCGCGTTCGGCGGCGGCTTCGATGCCCATCTCGACGCAGTCGGTGACCGTCATGATCGTGGTGCCGCGCTCGCGGCCCACCTTGACGCCGGGGCGGGGCGCCTGCCAGCCGCCGATGCCGATCTGCACGAGGTTCTTCGGCGGGACGTTGGGGATGTCGGTCGCGTGGAACCACGGCGTCGTGTGCATCCGCTCGTCGAGGTCGGTCTCCTGGGTGTCGACGTGCCGGTCGAAGTGGATGATCCCCAGGTTGCCGTCGAGGTGTTCGGCGACCCCGCGCACCGTCGGGTACCCGATCGAGTGGTCACCGCCCAGCACCACCGGGAACGCGCCCGAGGAGTACACGTGGCTGACCGCCTTCGAGATCTGGTCGAAGGTCTTCTCGATGTTGGCGGGGATGGTGAACACGTCGCCGAGGTCCGCGATCGTGATCGACTCGCGCAGGTCGACGCCGAGCTCGAACGAGTACGGGCCGTAGAGGGCGGAGATCTTGCGGATGCCCTGCGGGCCGAAGCGGGTGCCGGAACGGTATGTCGTGCCGCCGTCGAACGGCGCGCCCAGCACCGCCACGTCGTACTCGCCGCAGCGGCGCACATCCTCGACGTACGGCGCTTTCAGGAAGGTGTTGATGCCGGCGAAGTGCGGCAGCTCGCCGCGGGAGAACGTCGGGATGCGCTTGTCGACAATGGAGTCGGCGCCGGGCAGGCCGTACTCCAACCCGCGCGCGATCTCTTCCTCCCACTTCGTCGTGGGCAGTTCGGCCTCGCGCTCGACGGCGTAGCGGGCCTCGGGACCGTAGTGGTTGTGGAACATGCCCACGGGCACCTCCGGGCGACGGCCTGGCTGGATACAGCCAGGAACGGCTGTCTCCCGGGCTTTTGTCCCGCCGTGGAGCGCGGCGGCTCAGGGCCACCGCGCCTGCGTCTCTCGGACCAGACCCGCCCGCTGCTCGGGCGGCGGAACCCTAGGCGCGCCTCACCTGTGGTGAGTCCCCCGCAGTAGACCCGGCGCCCATTGCGCGCGCTTTGCCCGTTCGTTACGCCCATGTATCGACGCAGATGAGAGTGGTGCGACCGCGCCGCGCCCCCTTGCCGTCGATCAAGAACAAACGCACGTGGTTCGATCTCATTTCCGCGTGCGTTTGTCCTTGATCGATGCGGATCTCCTTGATCGGCGGCGCGGCGCGCCGCCGGCCTAATAGAGGAAGACGTGGCCGTGCGAGATTGCCGCACAGCCCGAGTTCGACTGGAACTCGCTGAATAGGATCTCCTTGCCATCCATACGCCCGGTCACGCCGATCAGCACCGGGTCCCACACGTCCGTGCAGCCCTGGCCCGGCAGCGGCGGGATCGAGGCGATGTCGCCCTTGGCGTCGCTGATCTCCGAGCACACCTCCTTCTGGTGCGGATGGGTGGGCAGGCCCGGGCCGACCGGGCCGCAGTCCACCAGGATCACCCCGCTCGGGCTGTAGATCCGCACCTCGTTGTCGTCGGCCGCTGGTGAGGCGGCGGCGGATGGGGCGGCGAGTGCCAGGGCTCCGAGGGCGGCAAGGGCCACCGCGGCGATGCGCGTTCTCATCAGTCCTCCCGTGGGTGAGAAAAACTTCCTTCTATATAGATGTCGATCGTACGAGTGAGGGTTCGCGCCAAGGTGCGTCAAATCAACGACCGTGGACGAGCGTGCGGCATGATGTGGCGGTGAACGACGACCAGACCCTCGAACGGGTGCGTGAGATGCGCGCGAAGGGCGCGCCACCCAAGGTGATCGCCCGTGCGCTCGGCATGACGCCGGCCGAGGTGGCGCCCCTCATCAGGGCCGCCGCCGCGACCAGTGACGCGCCGGCACCGGCATCGGAGCTGGCCGGATGCTGGATCAGCGGCGGCTGGAGCGACGGGCTCACCGTCCACGGCCACCCCGAGTGGGTGGACGTCGACATGCCCGGCCTGACGACGCGCGGGCTGGCGGCAGTGCTCGTCGCGCGCCGGCTGCGGCACAGCTCCAAGCTTCAGATCGGCGGCTTCCTGATCGACGTCTACTGCCTGGGTGTCAAGAACGCCCTGGAGGCGACGATGAACGAGCGGGAGCTGCCCCAGTTCGTCGCCAACTACTTCGCGACGTACGACGGCGGGCCGCTCGCCGTACCGGTGGAGCAGGCGCAGCACGTGGTTTTCGGCGCCGCCGAGTACGCCCGCCGGCTCGGGTTCGAGCCGCATCCGGACTTCGCGCCGGCCGCGGATCTGCTCGGGCCCTGGACCGGGCCAAGTGACATCACGTTCGGGCTCGACGGCGTGCCGACGTTCATCCAGGGCCCTTACGACGACGTCCGCGCGATCGAGAAGACCCTCAGACGCTCAGTCGGCAAGGGGAAGTACGCGATCTCATTCGTCGTCGGGTAGGCACGCGTCGAGGGCGGTGCGGACCTCGCGGAGGTCAGCGCCCGTCGCGGTCGCGAGCGCCGCGGGCCCCACCAGCGGCATCAACGCCGCGGCCGGGCCTAGCACCACGGGCTTCGGCGGCTTGTCGGCCCAGGCCGGGTCGACCACCAGCAGCGAAGCGGTGGCGCGGCCGCCGCCCAACACCGCCGGGCCGTCCCAGCCGGCGGCGCGCGGTCCGACCGCCACTTCCTGGCGCATGAGGGTACCGCCGGCGTAGCGCACCGTCGTGTCGAGGCGTGCGTCGCCGGGCTGCTCGCCGTGGCGGCCGCAGACCAGTTCCTCGCGCCACACCAGCGAGGCGCCCTCCTCAAGATCCACTGTGGATCGCGACACGTGGTCGCAGCAGCGCGCGGCGATGAGCGGCTCGGGCAGCCACCGCAGGCGGCCACCGGCCGCCACCGTCGCGTGGACCTCCAGCAGCGAGGCTCCGCCGCTGGCGCCGGGAAGTGCCAGGGAGGCGGCGACGGTACGCAGGCACAGCAGCGCGCCCGGGCCCACCTCGATCTCGATGCGCAGCCGGTCGCCGCCCAGCGGCCCGGCGGCGCCGCCGACGAGATGTACCGTCTCCGGCCCTGTGCGGCGAAGCAGCAGCGGCGACTCCGACCGCACGGTCGTCAGGCGGGTGCCGCTGTCACCCGCGACCGCGACGATCCGGGCGGTGGCTCTCACGGGTGGATCAGGGCACGGACCCAGTCGGCCACGGGCTTGGCGGACGGGTCTTCGACCAGCGAGAGGAACACCGTCGGCAGCGTGCCCCGGCGGGCCTGCGCGTCGCGGGCCATCACGGACAGGTCAGCACCGACCAGCGGCGCCAGGTCGGTCTTGTTGACGACCAGCAGGTCGGCCGAGGTGACACCGGGGCCGCCCTTTCTGGGTACCTTGTCGCCGCCGGCCACGTCCACGACGAAGATCTGCTGGTCGACCAGGCCCTTGCTGAACGTCGCGGTCAGGTTGTCGCCGCCGCTCTCCACCAACACGAGGTCGAGCGGGCCCAACTCGGCTTCGAGATCCTCGACGGCGTCGAGGTTGGCGGAGATGTCGTCGCGGATCGCGGTGTGCGGGCAGCAGCCGGTCTCGACGGCCTTGATGCGCTCGGCGGGCAGTACGCCGTTGCGCAGCAGGAAGTCGGCGTCTTCGGTGGTGTAGATGTCGTTGGTAACCACGGCCAGGCGCAGCTCGCTGGCCAGAGTGCGGCACAGCGCGGCGACCAGCGCGGTCTTGCCCGAGCCGACCGGCCCGCCGATGCCGACCCGCAGGGCGCGTGGGCCGGCGACCAAGGGGGCGTGGGGGTCGGGGTGAGGGTGTTCAGCTGGCAAAGAGACGCACCTCCCAGCGCGCGTGGATCTCGGCACCGGCGTCCAGCAACGGCGCTGACGCGGCGGGCAGGTCGTCGACCGGCCAGTCGGCGTGGGCGGCGGCCCGTGCGGCCACCGTCTCGCAGTCGGTCGCCAAATCGGCGAGTAGAGCGTGTACCCGGTACGGATCAAGCCCCAGCAGGCGCACGGCGGCGCTGGCGGAGCCGGTGACCGTGCCGTAAGCGGCGGCCAATGCCGCCTGTGCGGGGTCGAGCCCGGCGGCGGCCGCGACCACGCCGAGCGCGACGGGCTGGTGCGGGCTCGCAGCCAGTGCGGGCACCGTCCACATGTGACGGGCGGCGCGCAGCAGTGCCCGGCCCTGGGTCCGGGAAGCGCGGCGCAGCGCGGGCGAAGGGGTGCGCGCGTCGAGCCCCGCGTCCAGCGCCTCGATATCCACAGTGGAGTGACAGGCCGCGGCGGCGAACGCGGCCGACACCAGGCCGGCGGTGGCCAACCGTCCACGTAGGAACGCCGCCAGGTCGTCGACGCCGGTGACGCGGCGCGCGGTCACGGCCGCCTCCAGCCCGCCCGAGTGCGCGTGCCCACCGGACGGGAACCGGCCGTCGGCCAGCAGCAGAAGCGAGGTCAGCGACATCAGAACAGGAAGTACCGCTGGGCCATCGGCAGCTCGGTCACCGGCTTCGGCTCGATCACCTCGCCGTCGACCCGCACCGTGAACGTGTCTGGCTCCACCTCGATCCGCGGCATGGCGTCGTTGAGTGGCATGTCGGCCTTGCCCCGCGACCGTACGCTCGCAACCGGCACCAGGCGGCGCGCCACGGCGAGCCGGTCCGCGAGGCCGTCGTCGACCGCCGCCGGCGCGACGAACGCGACGCTCGTCGCCGCTGGCGCGGCGCCATAAGCGCCGAACATCGGCCGGGGCAGCACCGGCTGCGGTGTGGGGATCGAGGCGTTCGCGTCGCCCATCTGCGCCCACGCGATCATGCCGCCCTTGACGACCAGGTGCGGCCGTACCCCGAAGAAAGCCGGATCCCACAACACCAGGTCGGCGAGCTTGCCGGGCTCGACCGACCCGACCTCGCCCTCGATGCCGTGCGCCACCGCCGGGCAGATCGTGTACTTGGCGACGTACCGCTTGGCGCGCTGGTTGTCGGCGGTGCCGTCGCCGGGCAGCGCGCCCCGCCGGTCCTTCATGACGTGCGCGGTCTGCCAGGTGCGCAGGACGACCTCGCCGACCCGGCCCATCGCCTGCGAATCCGAGCCGATCATCGAGATCGCGCCGAGGTCGTGCAGGACGTCTTCGGCGGCCATCGTGCTGGGCCGGATGCGGCTCTCGGCGAACGCCAGGTCTTCGGGCACCGCCGGATTGAGGTGGTGGCAGACCATCAGCATGTCGAGGTGCTCGTCGAGCGTGTTGCGGGTGTACGGCCGGGTCGGGTTGGTCGATGACGGCAGCACGTTGGGGTGGGAGGCGACCGTGATGATGTCGGGCGCGTGGCCGCCGCCGGCGCCCTCGGTGTGGTACGCGTGGATCGCCCGGCCGCCAATCGCGCGCAGGGTGTCTTCGACGAAGCCGGCCTCGTTGAGCGTGTCGGTGTGGATGTTGACCTGCACACCCGACGCGTCCGCGACCCTCAGGCACGCGTCGATCGCCGCGGGTGTGGTGCCCCAGTCCTCGTGCAGCTTGAACCCGCCCGCGCCGCCGCGCAGCTGCTCCCACATCGACTCTTCGCTGACCGTGTTTCCCTTGCCGAGCAGCATGACGTTGACCGGCCAGGGGTCGATCGCCTCCAGCATCCGCGCCAGGTGCCACGAGTTCGGGGTGACCGTGGTGGCCTTCGAACCCTCGGCCGGGCCGGTGCCGCCGCCCAGGACCGTGGTGATGCCGCTGGCGAGCGCCTCTTCGAGGATCTGCGGGCAGATCAGGTGCACGTGGCTGTCGATCGCGCCCGCCGTCAGGATCTTGCCGTTGCCGGCGATGACCTCGGTGCCCGGCCCGATCACCAGGTCGGGGTGCACACCGTCCATGGTGTCGGGGTTGCCGGCCTTGCCCAGCGCCACGACGCGCCCGTCGCGGATGCCGACGTCGGCCTTCACGATGCCCCAGTGGTCGAGCACCACGGCGCCGGTGATCACCGTGTCGGGCGTACCCTCGGCGCGCGTCGCCCGCGACTGGCCCATCGATTCGCGGATCACCTTGCCGCCGCCGAACACCGCCTCGTCGCCGCCCGCGCTGCGATCCTCCTCGACCTCGATCAGCAGGTTGGTGTCCGCGAGCCGGATGCGGTCGCCGGTGGTCGGCCCGTAGAGCGCGGCGTACCGCCGCCGCTCGATCCTCATAACTCCCCACCGACCTCGCCGCGAAGGCCAGGCACGATCCGGCGGCCAGCAAGGGGTACCAGGTCGACGTCGCGCGGGATGCCTGGCTCGAACCGCACGGACGTGCCCGCCGGTATCGCCAGCCGGTGGCCCCGGGCGGCCTGGCGGTCGAAGTCGAGCGCCGGGTTGGCCTCGGCGAAGTGGTAGTGCGATCCCACCTGTACCGGACGGTCGGCGGTGTTGACGACGGCGAGCGACAGCACCGCGCGGCCAGCGTTGATCTCGATGTCCCCCTCGCCGGGGATGACCTCTCCGGGGATCATGGGATCGGCTCGTGGACGGTAACGAGCTTCGTCCCGTCCGGGAACGTCGCCTCGACCTGCACCTCGGCCAGCATCTCCGGCACGCCTTCGAGCACGTCGTCGCGGGTCAGCACCTGCCGCCCGGCCTCCATGAGCTCGTTGACGGTGCGCCCGTCACGGGCCGCCTCCAGCAGGAACGCCGTGATGATCGCGGTCGCCTCCGGGTGGTTGAGCTTCAGGCCGCGGTCGCGGCGCCGCTGCGCCACGTCGGCGGCGACGTGGATCAGCAACCGGTCCTGCTCATGGCGGGTCAGAAACACTCGAACACCTCCGGCATGACGTCGCGCTGCGATGCTGACACCCCAACGTTTCCAGCGCGTTTCGGTTGTGCGGACGCGGATCAGGCGGCCGGCGTGACCTGCGCGGCTGCCAACACCACGACGCCCTCCGGCGCCTCGCACCGTACCTGGATCGTCAGCTCCTCGGCGCCCTCCACCTCCGCGGCGAGGGAGGCCGCGCGTGTCATCGTCGCCTCGAACTGGGTGCCGCGGGTCCGCTGCGTGAGCGTGCCGTCCCGTTCCTTCACACCAGCCAGCGCGTAGACGTATGTGCGGGCGTCCTTTTCGACCTCGTAATACGGATGCACGGTCGCGGAGAAATCGAGATATCGGCCGCGCACGAGATAATTGACCGAACGTACCTTGTCATTGGCCTGGTTGGTCGGGCAGCGCACCACAATGGCGTGTTCGTATCCCGATTTCCCGGCCAGCTCGCGAGGTAGTTTCGTCAAGTTCGCGGCGCCGGCCTGCGGGCTCAGGGTGTCGACGTATGTCGCTCGACCGGGCTCCGTCGTCGCCTGCATCGTAGCTGGTCTTGCTGCTGTTGTGGGCGTTGGCGACGGTTTCTCCGGTACCGGCTGGGGCCACTGCCAGGCGGCCAGCGCGATCGCCGATGAGGTGACCAGCGTTACCGCGCCGAGCGCGATTCCGATCCTCTCGATCCGGCTCATCCGTACGGCCTCGATTCTGTGCGATTCCAATCCAATGACAGTGGCTCATTATCGGGGCGTCTACCCATTGTGGAAGTCGCTCAATCGTGGACGCATATGTGACAGTGATTGGCTGCCAGGCGTGCGATAAATGCGTTCCCTTTGCCGCAGCTCGATCAAGGAGGTGGCGCGGTGAGCGCGCCCAACCCGAACGCCGTCATTCCACCGCCCCGCCCTCCGCTACCCGCCGGTCCGGTCTCCGGCAAGCGGCTGCCGTACGGCGTCACCGCACTCGCTGTTGCCGGGCTCGCCCTGCTGCTGGCGCTCGGGTCGGCGGTGTTCGCGTGGCGTGCGATCGACCAAGCCAAGGACGCCAAGCAGGTAGCGCTCGCGGGCCGCGGCGAGCCCGCCGCGCCGGCGACCCCAACTGCCCAGGAGTCGCTGCCGTCGTCGTCATTGTCGGAGGAGCCGGCCGCTGCCGCCGGGCCGACGGATCCGGTCGAGCCCGCCGGGACGGGCGAGCCGGCTCCGCTGGACGAGCGCACCGTCTACACGCCCAAATACGAGAAGCAGTCCCTGACCCTCAAGGCCCGCGAGTGCACGACTATGTACGCCGACCTGGACGAGCCCCGCGCGAACGTCGCCTCCACCGGTTATGACCTGGCGGTGCGCGGCGACTGCGGCAGCACGCCCGCCTACGTCAGCCTCGGCGACGGCGTCCAAGGCAGCGACTCGGGAACGACCAGCTCGACGCCGCAGGACTGCGCGGAGCAGATCCGCACCGCGCCGCTCGGCGAGGCGAACGTACCCGTGCGCAAGGGCGTGGTGCTGTGCCTGACCACGTCGTTCGCCGCGGCCAACGAGCGCGGCGACGACCAGCGCATGGTCCTCGTGGAGATCACCGGCGTCGCGGACGACGGGGCGGTCACCCTCAAGGCGACCGCGTGGAACATTCCGCGCTGACGGCGGGTGGCGCGGCCGCTACCGGGCACGCCTGACAGAATGTCGGGGCAATCCCGTTAGCTAAGGAGACGCTCCCGTGATCCGTACCCATGACGCCGGCAGCCTGCGCGCCTCTGACGCCGGCACGACGGTGACGCTCGCCGGGTGGGTGGCCCGCCGGCGCGACCACGGGGGAGTGATCTTCGTCGACCTGCGCGACGCGTCGGGCGTCGTGCAGGTGGTGTTCCGCGAAGAAATGCAGGTGGCGCACGCGCTACGCAACGAGTACTGCGTCAAGGTCACGGGCGCGGTCGAGCGCCGCCCCGCCGGCAACGAGAACCCCGAGCTGCCCACCGGCGAGGTCGAGGTCACCGCGAGCGCCCTGGAGATCCTCTCCGAGGCGGCGCCACTGCCGGTGCCGGTCGACGACCACGTCGACGCCGGCGACGACATCCGGCTCAAGTACCGGTACCTCGACCTGCGGCGCAGCGGCCCGGCGCGGGCGCTGCGGCTGCGCTCCCGGGTCAACCAGGTCGCCCGCACCGTGCTGCACGAGCGCGACTTCGTCGAGATCGAGACGCCGACGCTGACCCGGTCGACGCCCGAGGGCGCCCGCGACTTCCTGGTGCCCGTGCGGCTCCAGCCCGGCACCTGGTACGCCCTGCCGCAGTCGCCGCAGCTGTTCAAGCAGCTGCTGATGGTCGGCGGCATGGAGCGGTACTACCAGATCGCCCGCTGCTACCGCGACGAAGACTTCCGCGCCGACCGGCAACCCGAGTTCACGCAGCTCGACATCGAGATGTCGTTCGTCACCCAGGACGACGTGATCGAGCTCGGCGAGGCGATCATCGGGGCGCTGTGGAAGGACACGATCGGGTACGAGATCCCCCGGCCGGTCCCGCGGATCACGTGGCACGACGCGATGGCGCGATACGGATCCGACAAGCCCGACCTGCGGTACGGCGTGGAGCTGACCGAGCTGACCGACTACCTGCGCGGCACCGAGTTCCGGGTCTTCGCGGGCGCGATCGAGGCCGGCGGGTACGTCGGTGCCGTGGTCATGCCCGGCGGCGCCGCCCAGAGCCGCAAGGAGCTCGACGGCTGGCAGGACTGGGCCAAGGCCCGGGGCGCGCGCGGCCTGGCGTACGTGGTGCTGGACGCCGAGACCGGCGAGGCGCGCGGGCCGGTCGCCAAGAACCTCAGCGAGGCACACCTGTCCGGGCTCGCCGACGCGGTCGGCGCCAAGCCCGGCGACGCGATCTTCTTCGCCGCCTCGACGAACACCCGCGAGGCGCAAGAGCTGCTCGGCGCCGCCCGCATCGAGATCGCCAAGCGGACCGGGCTGATCGACGAGGAGGCGTGGGCCTTCTGCTGGGTCGTCGACGCGCCGATGTTCGAGCCGACTGACGAGGGCGGCTGGACCGCCGTCCACCACCCCTTCACCTCGCCGAACTCCGAGTGGCTCGACCGGTTCGAGCAGGCACCCGACCGGGCGCTGGCGTACGCGTACGACATTGTGTGCAACGGCAACGAGATCGGCGGCGGCTCGGTCCGTATCCACCGCGGCGACGTACAGCGGCGCGTGTTCGACCTGCTCGGCATCACGCCCGACGAGGCGAACGACAAGTTCGGCTTCCTGCTGGAAGCGTTCAAGTACGGCCCGCCGCCGCACGCGGGCATCGCGTTCGGCTGGGACCGGGTCTGCATGCTGCTCGCCGGCGCCGACTCGATCCGCGAGGTGATCGCGTTCCCCAAGACGCGCGGCGGCTACGACCCGCTGACCGGCGCCCCGACGCCGATCACCCCCCAGCAGCGCACCGAGGCCGGCGTAGACGCCAAGCCCAAGCCCGCGCCCGGCGCCCCCACTCCCGGCACAGCGGGCACGGCAGCCCCGGTAGAACACTCCAGCTAGCCCAGCAGGCCAGGGCCCGGCAACGACCCACGGCCCCGCCAGACCTGGCGCGCCCGCCCGCCTGGCGCGCCCGCCCGCCTGGCGCGGCCCGCCCGCCTGGCGCGGCCC
>NZ_JBAKHX010000089.1:0-29034 GCF_036906915.1 Micromonospora sp. CPCC 206061 | reverse complement strand
CGGAGCGCGGGGCGGAGCGCGGGGCGGAGCGCGGGGCGGAGCGCGGGGCGGAGCGCGGGGCGGGGTGGGGGACGGGAGGGGTGCGTGGGGACGGGTAGGGCGGGGTGGGGTTAGAAGTCGGCGCTGGAGACGTACTCCATGGCCTTGACGAATGTCGGGTCGGTGAGACGGCGGCCGATCTCCTCCTCGGTCGGCTCGGCGACGCGCTGGTGGATCCACCACAGGTTGCCGAAGGGGTCGCGGAACCGGCTGATCCGGTCTCCCCAGAACAGCTCGGTCGGCTCGGTGACGACGGTGGCGCCGCGCTCCACCGCTCGGCGCAGCACGTCGGCGTCGTCGGCGACGTATACCCGGAGGAACGCTGGCCGGTCCGGCCAGTCAGGACGGTCGAACATCATGACGACCGAGTCGCCGATGCGCACCTCGGCGTGGCCGATGTTGCCGTCGTCGCCCATCCTGCCCAGGTCGGTGGCGTCGAAGACCGCGATGACGAAGTCGATGATCGCGGCGGTGTGGCCGCGGGAGATAACCCACGGGGTGACGGTGTGGTAGCCATCCGGAACAACGTTCATGCCTCAACGGTAGGCGCCATGTAGGTCAGGTTCGGTCCTACTTCAGAGAATGAGGCCGCCGGTCGCGCGGATGTTCTGCCCGGTGATCCATTGCCCGTCCGGGCTGGCGAGAAGCGCGACGACGTTCGCGATGTCCGCCGGCTGGCCGATCCGCCCCAGCGCCGCGAACGCGGCGGACTGCTCGACCGCCTCGGGCGGGTTGGTGTCACGGAACATGTCGGTGTCGGTGGTGCCGGGCGAGACCACGTTGGCGGTGATGCCCCGGCCGCCCAGCTCGCGCGCGACCACCTTGGTCACCTGCTCCAGGGCGGCCTTGCTGGCGCAGTAGAGCGCGAGGCCCGGCGCCGGGATCGCGGTGTTGAGCGTGGAGATGTTGACGATCCGCCCGTGGTCCGGCATCCGCGCCGCCCCGCGCTGCATCAGCGTCAGGGGATACTTCACGTTGACCGTCATCACCCGGTCGAACTCCTCGCCGGTGATGTCGGCGAGTGCGGTGGGTGGGTTGACGGCCGCGTTGTTGACGAGTATGTCGAGGCGGTCGCCCACCGCGTCCAGCAACGCGTCGACGGTACCCAGGTCTTCCTGGTCCGCGCGGACAGCCACGGCGCCGTCCAGCTCATCGGCGAGGGCGCGCGCCGCGTCCGCGTACACCTTGAATGTGAACACGACCCGCGCGCCGTCGGCTGCGAGCCGCCGCACGACGGCCCGGCCGATGCCCCGCGAGCCGCCGGTGACGAGCGCGGTCTTTCCCGAAAAGATCATGCCGCGACGCTAGTCGCGGCGCGACATCAGGTCTTGGACGAACGCGAACAGCTCCGCGGGCGTGACGCCCGCGAGCGCGCGGGTCTCGCGGTGAAAGTGCGACTGATCGGCGTACGCGGACGCGGCCACCGCCGCGATCGTGGCCGACGGTGCCGCGAGCTCGCCGACCGCGTGCTGGAAACGGGCGATGCGCGCCACCGTCTTCGGTGGTAGGCCGATGTGCCTGCGGAATCCAATTTGGAGGTACCGCTGGCTGACGCCGAGTTCGCTGGCGAGGCTGCCAATCGTGAGCCGATGTCCATGTTGGAGCCGCCACCACGCGCGGTCCACAATGCTGCTCGCACCATCCACATGCAACCGTCGCGTGAACCACTCGTCGAGCGCGGCGAACCGCGCGGGCCAGTCCGGCAGTTCGCCGAGCCGGTCCGCCAGCCGGTCGCCGTCCCGCCCGAGCACGGCGTCCAGCGACACCACCTGTCCCACCATGGCCGCCGCCGGTGTATCCAGGAGTGCGAGGGCGCCCGCCGGTGTGAGCCCGATCGACACCCCGTACCGCCAGGCCGGCTCGTCGTGGAGCAGTGGTGTGGCGCGCGGGCCGGTCACGAGGCGGCTCGGGCCGGCGAAGTCGACGATGAGCGTGGTGAGGTTGAGCGGCAGTATCCGCCGCCCGATGGGAGCGGCGCCCGCCCGGAAGCCCCCGTATCCGGCGACGTACGGCAGCAGGTGCGGCGCGGGACGGGTCGGCACCACCTCCGCGCACGCCTCCCTGTCGAGCAGCGCGGACACCGAGTGAACCTGTGTCAGCACGCTTCCATCATGTACCAGCGTGAACGGCGGGCGGCCGGTGCCTGACGGTTCGCGACATAGACGGATTTGCCACTAGCGCTACCTGGTCCCTACGAGCGACACTCTTTCGCACCGCGACTCAAACGCGAAGGAGATTCTTGTATGGCTAGACGGGTGCTCAGACCGCTGTTCGTCGCGGGCGGCGCCATGGCGCTGGTCCTCGTGGCGGCGGGCGCCGCCCTCGCCGCCCCACCGGCCAAGCTGCCCGGCAACGCCGAGGCGGTCGAGCAGAAGTGGCAGCCGGCGTACGACTACGACACCGACGGCTGCTACCCGACTCCCGCTGTCGGCCCCACCGGTGCCCTCAACGGCGGCCTGAAGCCCACCGGCGCCCTCAACGGCCAATGCCGCGACCAGTCCGACCTGAACAACACCAACGGGTACGCCCGCTACAAGTGCAACAACGGCTGGTGCGCCTACGCGTACGCCCTGTACTTCGAGAAGGACCAGGTGCTGGCCAACATCGAGAGCGGCCACCGCCACGACTGGGAGCACGCCGTCGTGTGGGTCCAGAACGACCAGGCCCGGTTCGTGTCGACTTCGGCCCACGGCGACTTCACGGTCCACGCCAGCACCGCCGTCCGCTGGGACGGCACACACCCCAAAATCGTGTACCACAAGGACGGCGCCGGGTCGCACGCCTTCCGCCTCGGCAACGCGGGCGACGAGCCGGCGGAGAACCACTACGGCGTCTGGCAGTATCCGACACTGGTCGGCTGGAACGGCTACCCGGCCGGGGTCCGTGACGCCCTCAGCGACGCGAACTTCGGCAGTGCCCTCTTCGACCTCAAGGACAGCCGGTTCAACGCCATGCTCGCACGCGCCCTGCCGTCCGGCATCGCGTTCAACCCCAACGGGTGACAATCACCGCATGAACGTAATCGCGCAGGTCGCCGCCCTGGTCGCCGGGCTGATCCACATCATGATCTTCACGATGGAGAGCGTGCTTTTCGCCCGACCAGCCGTCCACGGGACATTCGGCGTCAAGGCGAGCGACCTGCCCGCGGCGCGGCCGTGGGCGTTCAACCAGGGCTTCTACAACCTGTTCCTGGCACTGGGCGCCCTCGGCGGACTGCTCGTGGTGTGGACGGGGTCCGACCCGGCGGGCCGTGCGGTCGTGGTGTTCGCCTGCGCCAGCATGCTCGCCGCGGCGCTCGTACTGCTGGCCAGCAACCCGAAGATGGTGCGGGCGGCAGCGATTCAGGGGCTGGCGCCGCTGGTCGCGCTCGCGTTCGCATTTCTCTGATGGGCATACTTCAAGGACCCGGACGGCGCCCGCCTCGAACTGATCGCGGACCCGCTAGGCGAGATGTACGGAAGCGCCGTGCTCTGACCGGCTCGTGGCCGGCCCAGAGGAGCCCGGCGGCCCCGACCGCCAGCAGCAGCGCCCACCGGTCGTGGGCGGCCTCCCACCGCGGGTCGCCGGGCGCGACCAGCATCGCCAGCCGCTCCGGCAGGCGGCTGAGCAGCAACGCGAGGACGAGTACGGCCGGCGCGGCGACCGCACCAGCGCCGGCCGTGCCGTTGCGCGACCGGGCGGCGGCCAGCGCCAGGGCGGCGCCGGTGAAGGCCGCCGCCTCCAGGCTGGCGTCCCACAGGGGTAGGTGGGCGGCGACCTCCTTGTCGGCGCCGGCGACCGTGATCCCGACGACGGCGGCCCACCACAGGGCCGCCGCGGCGAGCGCGACCACCGTGCGGACGGCGTGCCGGACCAGGCGGGGCGTCGGCACCGTGGCGATCAGGCGGGCCGCCGGGTCATCGAGGAGAAAGGCGACGCCGAGGGCGCCGCACAGCGCCGCGACGCGCAGCAGCCGGACCAGGTCTTCGTCGGAGAGCACGACACTCATGGCCGCCGGGACGACGACGATCAGCAGGCCGAAGCCGGCTGCCGCTAGGAACGGCAGCCAGCTCATCGCCCGCGCGGTCGGCACCAGCAGCGCGGGTGCGACCCGAGCGGTCACGGCATACACGTGCTGCGCTCCTGCACGGGAGGCGGCGGGAGCACCGGTACGCCGAAGATCTCGCCGGCCCGCTCGGTCGGCGTGTCGGCCGCGCTCAGCTCGGCCCACGACCGCTTGACCGTCTCGGCGACCTCGGCGGCGGGCCGCTTGAGCAGCGCCAGTGCCACCGCCATCTCCCGGTCGTCCACCGTGATGAAGGCGTTGGAGCTTCGGTCGAAGAACGACACCCCGCCCCAGCTGTTGGCGTCGACCTCTCGCAGTCCGGCGGCGGCCAGTGGGGTGGCCTGCCCGGCCAGCCAGCCGACCAGGATGCCTCGGGTGCCGCAGATTACCCCGTCCGCACCGGGCCCCTTGCGCGCAACGACCTCGAACGCCACCCGACCCGCGAACCCAATCTCGTCTTCCCCTTCGCCCCAGTGGGTGCCGGTCGTCACCGCGTTCGGCGTGCCGGCCGCGTCGTCGATGCGCCGCCACGCCTCCGCCACCACGGCCCGGTCTTCGGGTCCACTGACGAAGCCGTTCGCACGGGTGTCGTCTGTGGACACTCGTTGCCGGACGGCCAGCGGCTTGCGTGCCTCCTCCTCGGGAACCGCGCGCAGCACGCCGCGGACCACGCTGTCCCACCCATCGATCCACGGGACGAACTCGTCGAACGCGCAGTACGTGACCTGGTCGACGGTGCGGCAGGTTTGCATGCCGGCCGGGCGCTCGACGGCGTCGACGCGGGCCTTCTCGACCGCGTCGCTCACCGGAAGGTACTGCGCCGATCCCGCCAGGACCGCGACCGCGAGACCGGCCGCGCCGGCCAGGGTCAGCCGGCGGCCACGAGCGCCCGTCACGGCGAGGGCGGCAACGACCAGGACCACCAGCAGGCCAACGATGTAAACGAGGTGCCGTCCGGCGGGCCGGGCCACCATCTCCAGCGGATACGGCATCAGCGGCTCTTCCAGCGACACCGGCAGTAGCCAGCGCAGGTATTGCGTGCCGGGCACCGTCCGCAGGACGCCGGCGAACGTGGCGACCACGAGACCGAGCAGCACCAGCGGCGCGACCACCGTGGTGCGGGCCACCCGGGCCAGCAGCACACCCAACGCGCCGAGCAGCAGGACAATCGCTGGGAAGACGGCCAGCTCGTACGGGTTGGGCCGGCCAACCGCGCCGGGCAACAGGGCGAGCAGGCCCACGCGCAGCGCGACGAGCACGGCGACGATGCCCGCGAACGGCACGACCGACAGCAGGAACCCGCCGGTGCGCCACGGGTCGGGCAGGACGAGCACGGCGTACTGTGCGGTCGTGCGGTGCCGGTGTGCCCGCAGCACGGCCAGGTTGGCCGCGACGAGTGCGGCGCCTCCGAGCGTGAGCATGCCGATGAACTGCTTCGACCAGTCTTCGTCGTGCAGCACCGGGTACCTGTTGGCACCGCCGCTGACCCACTCGTAGACCATCGGCGCGAGGAACAGCAGCAGGCCCACGATCGTGACCGGGTGCCGCAGCAGCCGGCGCGCCTCCACCCTGGCCAGGGCGAGCATCGCCCCGCGCGGATCAGCCGCCTGGGCGGCGGTGGCCGACCCGGGACGCTCGATGACGGTCGTGCTCACGCGCCCTCCCCACCGTGCGTCGCGGGCGGGTCGACGAACAGCAGGTAGCCGTCTTCGACCGTCGGGGTGACCAGGTCGGCGCCCGGTGGCGGGTCGCCGACGTGCCGGTACAGCCCGGAGCCGGTGCGCCACGACGCGAGCGCGCCCGGTTCACGGGCGCCGCTCGTCCAGACGCGCCCCGCGGCCAGGTCGGCCAGCTCGCCCGGCTGGCCCTCGAAGCGGACGGTGCCCCGATCCAGCACGATCACCCGCTGGCACAGGGCCATCACCTCTTCGGTCTGATGCGTCGACAGCAGCACCGTGCGCCGCTCCCCCAGCTCGGCGATGACCTCGCGGAAACGCATCCGCTGCTCGGGGTCGAGGCCCACGGTCGGCTCGTCGAGGATCAGCAGGTCGGGATCGCCCACCAGGGCGGCGGCCAGCGCCACCCGCTGGCGCATCCCGCCAGACAGCGCCCGGATCCGCTTGCCGGCCTGGCGCTCCATGCCGACCGCGGCCAGCACCCGGCGCGCCTCCTGGTGCCGGGCCCGCCGGTCGGTCAACTCCTTGAGGATCGCCACGTAGTCGACGAACTCGAACGCGGTGAAACCTGGGTGGAAACCGGGATCCTGCGGCAGGTAGCCGAGGCGCCGGCGGACCGCCAGCCGGCCAGACCCGGTGCGGGGGTCGGCCCCCAGCACGGTGAGCTGCCCGCTGTCGGGTGCCAGCGCGGTCGCGATGATCCGCAACAGCGTCGTCTTGCCCGCACCGTTCGGGCCGAGCAGACCGGTTACGCCTTCCCGCAGCGTGAACGCCACGCTGTCCAGGGCGAGCGTCCGGCCGTACCGCAGCGTCAACTCCGACGCGCGGACCGCGGGCATCGTCGCGGCGATGGTCAACGAATCCTCCTTGGGGTTTCGAAGGCCCGGCGCAGCCGGGCCACCGTCAGGGCGGCCAGGCCGCCGGTAAGTGCGAGCGCGAGCTGGCCGGCGGGCACGAAGACGGCCGAGCCGGCGGAGCCGGCGCCCCAGGTCGAGGTCACCAGTACGACCCAGCCGACGCCGACCGCGACGGCCGCGAGCACCGGACCGAAGCGGGGCGTCAGCGCGAGGCTGAGCGTCGTCAGCACCAGCGCCGGCAGGAACCAGCCCACCGCCGCCAGGCCGAACTCCGGCAGGGCAAGGCTCGCCGCCGCGCTCAGCGCCGTGGTGGCGAACAGCACCGCCACGCACCGCAACAGCAGCAGCCGGAACGTGTGCATCGGGGCCACCAGCGCGATCTCGTACGTCGGGTCGACGCGCGGGCCGAAGGACAGCGCCACCCCGGCCACCGGCAGCAGTGGCGCCGCGGCGAGAAACACCGCTGGGTGCGCCAGGTGGGCCAGCAGTGCGGTGAGCGCCAGCGTGATGGCCACCGCCGCCAGCCACGAGAGCCTCAACACCGGCGTGGCCGCCAGTAGCCGTGCTGTGTGCTCCGGCACCCCGAGGCGGGTCAACAGGCGCTCGACGGGCCCTGGGACGGGCGCGTCGAGCTCCGCCGCCAGCCGCTCCCAGCCGGCGTGCGCCAGGCCAGCGCCCACCGCGACGGTGAGCCGGTCACGGCACTGGGCGCACGCGGCCAGGTGCGCCTCAGTCGACCACAGCAGTGGCGGCGCCAGTGCCCGGTCGGCGTACCGCCGCAGCTCGCCATCCGGCACGTGCCACCCGAGCCCGCCCATGGGTGTCTCCTCCTCGCCGGTCACGCCAGCTCCTGGCGCAACTGCCGCCGGGCCCGCATCGCCCGGGTCTTGACCGTGCCGGCGGGGATGCCCAGCAGCACCGCCGCCTCCGACGTGCTCAGCCCGTCGAGCACGGTCGCCTGCACGACCGCGCGCAACTCGGGCGAGAGCCGGGCCAGCGCACCGGCCAGATCGCCGTGCTCGACCCCGAGCAGCACCTGCTCCTCGGCCGACGGCGCATCGGCGAACCGGCGCCGGGCCAGCAACCCGGCGAGCCGCTGCCGCACGCCGTGCCCGCGCAGCGAGTCGATCAGCCGGCGCGAGCCGATCCGCCACAGCCAGCCGGCCACGTCGCCGGTCTGCTGCTCGCGGTAGCGCGCCGTGCCCCGCCACACGGCCAGGAACGTCTCCTGCACCACGTCGTCGACCACGGTGCCGTCGGCGCACCGGTAGCGGAGCCGCAGGGTCAGCCAGGTCGCGTGCCGGCGATAGAACTCCTCGAAGGCGTCCCGATCGCCGGCCGCGACCCGGCCCAGCAGCTCACCGTCGGTTGGCGTGGTCACAATCCCCTCATCGGACGCCGGCCCCCAAACGGTTCACGGCTCGTCGGGTTTGTAGGTGACGTAGATCAGGTTGATGGGGTCGCCGGGGGCTTCGTGGACGGCGGTGTCGAGGAAGCCTGCCTCGGCGAGCATCCGTTCGGCGAGCTCCCGGCCCCACATGGTGCCGAGGCCGGCGCCGCCTGCGGCCAGCGACACGGTCATGCAGTGCAGGGTGCTCATGGCGTACATCATGGGCGCGAACGGGTTGCCCTTGTCGGCCTCGACGTCGCTCGCGCCGTTGATGTCCACCATGAAGAAGACGCCACCCGGTGTGAGGGCCTCGTACACCCGCCGCAACACCGTCGCCGGCGCGGCCTGGTCGTGGATGGCGTCGAAGGCGAACACCGCGTCGAAGCCGGGTGCCGCGGGGAGTTGGGTGACGTCGAGGACCTCGAACGCGGCGTTCGCCAGGCCGAGCTGCGCCGCCTCGGTACGGGCGCGGGCGATCGCACCGGCGGACAGGTCGTAGCCGACGAACGTCGACGCGGGGTACGCCTGCGCCATCAGGTTGACGCAGCGGCCGGTGCCGCAGCCCACGTCGGCGGCGCGGATGCCGCGTGCCAGGTGGGCGGTAAGGTCACCGGCGAGCGGCAGGAACCCGCCGACCAGGAACTCGTCGTAGGTGCCGCGACCGAGGGCGTCCATGACGTCGGTGAACCGCGGCTGGAACCGCTCGTACGGCACGCCGCCGCCCTCCCGGAAGGCCCGGGTGACGCCGTCGACGTGCTCGGCGAGCAGGACGATGATCTGGCTGCTCGGTGCCAGGTTCGCGGCTCCGCCGCCGGTGAGGCTGGCGGCGTGTTCGGGCGGCAGCGTGTAGGTGCGAGTGCTCCCGTCGTACTCGATGATGCCGCCGGTCGTCAGCGCGCCCAGCCACTCGCGGACGTAGCGCTCGTCGAGGCCGGCGCGCTCGGCGAGCCCGGCGCTGGTGGCCGGGCCGCCCGATCGGGCGAGTTGCGCAGGCGGCTGCCCGGGAACTGGGTCGTATCACCCACGAACGAGGCCGTGGGTGAACGCGTACGCCGCCGCCTCGGTGCGCGTCCCGACGTCGATCTTGGTGAAGATGTTGGACAGGTGGCGGGCGACGGTCTTCTCGGCGATGGCCAGCTCGGTGGCGATCTGGCGGTTCGTGCGCCCGGCCGCGTTGACGGCCACCCCGACCGCGCAGGTCGCGGCCCGCTGCGGCCGGCCGTCGGCGAGGAACAGCCGGTACGCCTCGGTGGCGGCGGCGATCGACTCGTCGACGAGCCCCAGCCACCAGGCCGCGTCCGCCCACGCGTCCAGGTCGTCGGCCGACAGCGGCCCGCGCTCCGCCGCCGCCCGGAACCCGTCCCGAGCGTCCTGCCACTCCCGGCGGCGATGCGCGTCCCGCGCGCCCTGGGTCACTCCTCAGATTCTGCCCTCGTCCGCCGGGTCACGTGGCTTTCTGGGCCAGAGCGAGGTAGCCGTCCTCGAGGTTCGGGTCGGCGCGGTCGGCCTCCGGAGCGGGTCGCTCGGGGCCGACGACGCGGTAGCGCATGCCGCCGTCGTGGGGCAGCGCGGAGACGACCGTGCCGCTCACCGGAGCCGGCCCCGGCGTAACGATCGTCCACACTCGACCATCGGCCTGCCTGGTGAGATCACCGACGGTGCCACGGAACACCAACCGTCCGCTTGCGAGCACCGCCAGCTCGCGGCAGGTCTGCGCGACGTCGTCGACGATGTGGGTGCTCAACAGCACCGTCCGCTGGCCGGCGAGCTGCGACAGCAGGGTGCGGAACCGAATCCGCTCCTCCGGGTCCAGCCCGGCGGTGGGCTCGTCGACGATGAGCAGCCGGGGATCGGCGAGCAGGGCCTGCGCGATGCCGACCCGGCGCCGCATCCCGCCTGAGTAGCCGCGCAGTCGACGGTCAGCGTCGGCGGTCAGCGCCACCACGTCGAGCAGCTCGCCGACCCGGCGCCGCCGCGCCGCACGGTCGTCGATCCCTTTGAGCAGCGCGATGTAGTCGAGGAACTCGCGCGCGGTCAGGTCGGGGTACACACCGAGATCCTGCGGCAGGTAGCCGAGGATCCGTTGCACGGCAAGGCGTCCGGCGCGCGCCGCGACATCGTGCTCGCCCACCCGCACCGTGCCCGCGGTGGGCCGCAACAGGCCGGCCAGGATGCGCATCAGTGTGGTCTTGCCGGCGCCATTGGCGCCGAGCAGTCCGAACATCCCGGTCGGGACGACGAGGTCCAGGCCGTCGAGCGCACGACCCTTTCCCTTGTACACCTTCGTCAGCCCGGAAATCTCGATCCGCATGGGAGCGTCTCCTATCGAGTCGTGCGAACGCGTAGCGCCTGGGCGACGCCGAGTGCGAGGGCGGCGGCCGCGATCAGGACGCCGATGGACAGCCAAGCGGTGGCGGTGGTGGCCTCGGGGCGCAGGAAGTTCAGCGTGGCGCCCGGCACCGGTCCGGCCACCGTGAAGTCGCCCCGCCAACCCACGAGTTCCTGGTTGGGATAGACGCCGATCGGCGACAGCACGCTCTGCGAGGTAGTCGGCATCACCGTGGGGCTGATTCCGTTGCCCCAGAACCAGTACCCGACGAACAGCACGCGGAACAGCGGCGCCGGCATGATGAGCGGCACGGTGAGCGCGAAGGCTCCCACGAAGAGCACCGCCGGCACGACGACGACCGCGAACGCCACGGCGGCCCAGGCAAGCGCGACCGGCTGGCCCGCCGTCACGGCGTACACGGCCGCGAAGCCGAACAGCACCACCGCGAGCGGCACAGTGGTCGCGGCGCACACACCGAGGTACTTGCCCACAAGGCGGGCGGCCGGCGAGGCCGGCGTGGCGTCCAGTATGGGTGCCACGCCCAGCCGGGTGTCGCGGATCAGGCGATCGGCGAGCAGGCAGCCGTACCCGACGGGCAGCATGAGGTTGAACAGGAAGACCGTCGACGCGATCGTCTCCCGCACGTCCGGATCCCGCAGCACGTCGTCCCAGCCGCGGACGTTGAGCAGCACCAGCAGCAGCACGATGACCGCGTTCGTGATCCACATCGACCGCTTGCGGAGCATCATCACCATCTCGTACCGGACAACGGCGCTCACGCGGGGCCCCCACGGAAACGTGGCGCGAAGCGGAGCGCTTTCGTGGGGTGCTTCACTCTGTTACCTCCGGTAGTAGGCGTTCGGTGCGGCCCAGCAACGGCCACGCCACGGCGGCGAACACCGCGGCGGCGGCGATCAGCGTGATCCGGTTCGCGGTCCAGTCAGCCGGCACCGTGCCTCGCGTGGTCGCGAACAGGTACAGCAGGCGCGACCAGCCCTGCTCCTGCACCGTTTCGGCGAAGATCTGCTGGACGAGCCAGCAGATCGCCACCAGGCCACCGGCCGCCGCCGGGCCGCGGAACGCGGCGCCGGCCAGGAAGCCGAGCGTGGCGAGCCCCAGCGTCGGCGCGAGCCAGATGAGCTGGCCGACGAGCGGCCCGTGGTTGGCGGGCCACCGAGCCCACCATCCGGTCGCGACCATCGTCCCGGCAAGGAGTACGGCCATCAGCGCGGCCCATCCGACGGTGACGGCGAGCCGGCGCAGCAGCACCGCCCGGTACCCCTCCGGCGTGGTCAACAGCAGCTCGGCGGCCGGATCGCGGCCGACCAGCGAGGCGGCGCCGATCCCGGCGGCCAGCGGGACGCCCATCTCCAGGGCACCGAAGAAGTTCTGCGCGATCTCGCGGTCGGAGGCGCTGGCGCCGGCGTCGACGAACGCGATGAGGAGGGGGGCGGCGACGGCCAGCGGCGGGGTCAGCAGGGCTGTCCACCCGGCGCGCTGTACCTCGTGCCGCCACAACGGTAGTGGTCTCACAGCAGGTGAGTAGCGCGGGACCGGCGCAAGGGTTCACCGCGACCGGCGAGAATCATCGCGACCGCCAGGAGGCCGGCCGCCGTGAGCACGGTGGCGAGGTTCGTCGACCACGCCGCGCGGACCACGTCGAGCACCCCGCCCACGTCCACCAGAACCCCGCCGGCCAGCACCCGCAGCGCCCACAGCACGACCGCCACGCCGAGCGCGATGTCGGCGCCGACCCAGACCACCAGCACGAGGCTGAGCGCGGACAGCAGCGCCATCGGGCCGAGCCACGCGGCGATCAGCTCCCGCACGCCGGACGGGTCGGCGCCTACGGCGGCCACCACGCCCGAGGCGGCGAGCGCCAGCACCAGGTCGTACGCGAAGACGAGCGCGATCCGGGTGAGCAGGATCAGCCTCGGCGACGTCGGTGTCGCGGCGACCACCTCGAAGGCCGGGTCGCGGCGCGGCCCGTGCACGCCGGCGACACCCGCCGCGGCCACCACGGGCGCGACGAGCGCCAGGACGTCGCCGGCCCAGCCGTCGTATGCCGCCGGCATCGCGGCCATGACCACGCCGAGCGCCATGACCAGTGCGGACGCCACGAGCACCGAGACACGCACGAGGCGTGCCTCGGCCAGCACCAGCGACAGCGAAAACCATGCCGGTCGCCGGGTGACCGGCTCAGGCTCGACCAGGGCACTGCGCAACAGCGCGCCCCGTACCAGATCTGGACCGGGAGGGGCGGCGGCCGTGCCCGCCGCCTCCGCGAGCAGGGCCCACCCGGCCAGGTCGGCGCGGCAGTCGGCGCAGCCGGCCAGGTGCTCCTCGACCCGGGCGCGGTCGGCCTGACCGAGCGAGCCCGCCGCGTACTCCACCAGTTGTTCGTTCATGCGGGGCCCCCGGCGAAACGTGAAGCGAAGCGGATCGTTCTTCTGGGATGCTTCATTCCGGCACCCCCTGGGTGGCGAGCGTGCGGGCCAGCGCGGCCCGGGCGTGGTGGAGCCGGCTCTTGACCGTGCCGACGGGCACGCCCAGCACTGCGGCGACCTCCGCGAGCGGCAGGCCGGCGACGAACACCAGCCCGATCACCTCCCGGTGGTGGTCGGGCAGCTCGCCGATCGCGCCGGCCACCGGCGTGCCGCCGGCCGCCGCGATGGCCAGCTCGTCCGGGCCGGGCGCGGGATCGGCCCGATCCAGCGGCTCGGTCGGTGACGGCGGCGGCGCGCCCCGCAGCCGGTTGTACGCCTGCCGCCGCGCCACCCCGAACAGCCACGTCGTCACCGTGGACCCGCCCGCGTACGTGCCAGCGGACCGCCAGACCGCGAGCATCGTGTCCTGCAGGATCTCCTCGGCGGTCATCCGGTCACCCGCCAGGCGCAGCAGGTAGCCGAACAGGCGGCCGCTGTGCGCCTGGTACAGCCGGGTCAGCGCGCCGCTGTCTCCGCGCGCGACCCGGCGAAGCAGCGCCGCGTCGTCAGACTCCATCACAGGTGAGTAGCGAGGTGATGCCGGAAAGGTTCAACACACGTTGCCGATGCGGGTGATCGGCGCGTCGATGACGATCCGCGCCGCGCCGCGCACCCGTCCACTATGCCGCACCGGTATGTCTATGCCGGCCTCGACATCTCCGCCGCCAGGCTCGTGACCGCCAGGCGGTAGCGGTCGGGTACTCCACCGGCTCGACACCGAACTCGTCACGCAGCCGCCGCATCGCGACCTCGTGTACGGCCGGAAACGCGCCGGGCGCGGCGAACGACAGGGAGACCACAGCCACCTTGTCTCCGGCGGTCACCTTCGGAGAAACGATGAATTCAGGGAGCACGCGCTCATCTAACGGGATCCCGTCCAGCGGCGCAGAGGTTTTCAGGCTCGGATGGCCACCCGCGCGCCCGCCGGCCGGCCGGAGTCGTCGTCCTCGTAGTCGGTCAGGTCGCGCAGGTGGCGTACCGGCGAGGCCAGCAGGACCAGCGGCATGCAGGCGGCCGCTACGACGAAGAGCAGCAGGGTGATCCGTCCACTGAGGACGCCGGCGGCGGCTCCCGCGACGAGGCCCCCGATCGGGATCGCGCCCCAGGAGACGAAGCGGACCGTCGCCATCACCCGGGGCAGCAGCTCGGGCGGGCTGGCGATCTGCCGGTAGGTGCGGGTCACCACGCTGAGCACCACCACGCCGATGGAGAAGACCACGTTGCCCACGGCGAAGGCGACGAAGCCCTGCCAGCCGGCGCCGATGGGTACGAGGATTGTGCCGGCCACGGCGACGAAGCCCGCGGCGATCAGGGCACGGGCGGTACCCAACCGGGCCGTGATCCGGTTGGTGAGAGCCGCGCCGATCAGCGTGCCCACGCCATCGGCGGCGAGCAGCAGGCCGACGAGTCCGGGCTCGGCGTGCAGCTCTCGCACGAGGTAGAGGGCGTACAGCGCGTGCTGCGCCCCGCAGACGGCATTGGCCGCGGTCGCGGCCCACATGCACGGACCCATGACCGGGTGGCGCACGACGAACCGCCAGCCTTCGCGGACCATCGCGCGCACCGGCGGCCAGCGGTCGGGCGCGGCGGCGCGGCGTTCGGGCAGGGTCCGCAGCAGCAACGCCGAGACGAGGTAGCTGACCGCGTCGACGAGCAGGGTGGGCACCGCGCCGAGAACCTGGACGACGAGACCGCCGACGGAGGGCCCACCGAGTTGGGTGGTGGCGTGCGTACCGGAGGTGAGGCTGTTGCGAGACTGCAACTGCTCCTTGCTCACGATCGCCGGCAGGAAGGTCGAGTTGGCGACGTCGAAGACGACGTTCGCGAAGCTGATGATCAGGGCCACGATCACCAGTTGCGCCACCGTCAGGCGCCCCGCCCACCAGGCCAGCGGGATCGAGCTGACGGCCACCGCACGGGCCACGTCGGCACTGATCTGGACGCGCCGCATGGGCAGCCGCTGCACGATGACCCCGGCAGGCAGGCCGATCACGATCCAGGCGACGTAGCTGGCGGCAGCGATCACCCCCATCTCGAACGCCGAGGCGTCGAGCACGGTCAGCGCCGTGAGCGGCAGCGCCACAGCACTCACCGCCGAACCGACCGCGCTGGTGGTGCCCGCTGTCCACCACCGCCAGAAGACGCTTGCCATCCCCCGCACCTCCCCAGGCGAGTTCCAAAACGGAACTTACTATAGTTGGGGTGTGAAGCGCAGTGATCTTTCCGACGCCGACTGCGGCATCGCTCAGGCGCTCGGGGTCATCGGCGACTGGTGGACGTTCCTGGTGATCCGCGACGTCGCAGGCGGCATCACCCGCTTCGACGGCCTGCAGCGGGAGCTCGGCGTGAGCCGGCGCGCACTCGCCGAGCGCCTGGCCAACCTCGTCGCGCACGGCGTACTGCGCAAGGAGGCGTACTCCCGTCACCCACCCCGGTACGACTACCTGCTGACCGCGAAGGGCGAGGGCCTGCTACCCGCGCTGATCGCCCTCCAGGACTGGGGCACCAGGCACGTACTGGGCGACGGCACGCTGACCGCCGCCGGCGACGGCGGCTCCGCCGAGGCGCGCCGGACGCACGAGCTGATCGGCCGGAGGCTGCCAGATGTCGTACTGGAACGGCACGACGGCGAGTGGGTGCCGCCCAGCGCCCCAGGTGGCGCGTGGACCGTGCTCTACTTCTTCCCCGGCGCCTTCGCTCCGGGCCCGCAGGCCTATCCGCCAGGCTGGGAGGACATCCCGGGCGCCAAGGGCTGCACCCTGGAGTCGCTCACGTACGCGTCGCGGCACGCCGACTTCGAGGCGTCCGGAGCCACCATCCGCGGCGTCAGCACCCAGCGGCCCGACCAGTTGGCGGCCTTCGTCTCGCACGCGAAGCTGCCCTACCCGCTGCTGTCCGATCAGGACATGAAACTCGCGGCCGGAATGCTGCTGCCGACGTTTCGGGCCGGCGGCACCGACCGGCTCAAGCGCCTCAGCCTGCTGGCGGATCCCGACGCCGTCATCCGCGCGGTGCAGTATCCGATCAGCGACCCCGCCGGCTCCGTGGACGACATGCTCACCCTGGTCCGGGAGTACGTCTAAAGCCGACGCAGCCGCATGGCGGCTGCGTCGACGAAAAGAGGGGGTCAGCGGGAGGTCAGCGGATGGATTCGAAGGGGAGCCACAGGCCCAGGCGGCCGCCGACCGGTGCGGCCTTGGTGCGGATCAGCTCCAGCTCGCGCTCCGACAGTGCCCGGCGGTACACGCGCACGTCGTCGATCGAGCCGCGGAAGCGGTCCACACCGTCCACTCGCTGTCCAATATGGATGCCGTGGACACCGAACTCCTTGCCGGCGGTCACCGACCCCGGGGGTGCGGTAGCGGCGGCGACCTCGACACCGTCGACACGCAGCACCAGGCGGCCACCCGCGCGCTGGAGCACAACGTGGTGCCACTGGCCGTCGTTGTACGCCGTGGGCGAGGCGACAGACACGTTGAAGCGGTCCACCACCATCAGCGCCCGGATCCGGTTGCTCGCCGGCTCGGCGCGCATCCAGATCTGCGGTGTGGTGCCGCTTCCCGTCCGGTACGCCCAGAGGATCGCGTGCGAGCCGGTCGTCTCGGCGTACCGGATCCACGTGGCGAGGGTGAAGTCGTCGCCGCGCAGGTCGATGGACTCGTCGAACGGCACCTCCACCCGGTCGTCGACCCGGTCCAGTGCCAGCCCCTTGCCGAATCGGCCGCCGGTCAGCTGAGCGCCACCGCGCACGTACGCGGGATTGCGGTTGAACGTGACGTCGGGCGTCATGGGTCCGGGCTCTGGCGCTGGCGGGATGCCCGGCGGCGTCCCGTTCGGCGTGGACAGGTACGCCTCGTTGAAGCGGGCGTACCGGATCGTCTCGTACGGGGTGGCCACGCCCGCCTCGTACAGCAGGCCGACCTCGGCGCCGTCGAGCCGGACCATGTCGGAGTACGCGGCCGGTCCCCAGTGGATTACCTTGCCGCGCTGCCACGTGTCCCACGTGCGACCCTCGTCGTAGGACGAGCGCACGCTCATCACCTCGCGGGCGGCCGGGTGTGCCGGTGCCGACAGCAGGATCCGGTTGCGTGCCGCGCCTTCGCTCTTCGCGCTGTACCGCAGCGTGGACGCCTGCACGTCCGGCATCGCCAGGGCGGGAATGGTCCGGAACGGCGCGTCGAACGTGGCGCCGCCGTCGCTGCTGGTCGCGTACGCCCGGCTGCCCGGGTCGGTGCCGCGCTCGCGGGCCAGGGCGTAGATCCGGCCGTCTGCCAGCTCGGCGACGGTGACCTCCTGCGCGATGACCCGGCCGTCGTCGCGGCCGGTCTCCGCGCCGATGTGCCAGGTTTCACCGCTGTCGTCGCTGTACAGCAGGTGCGTTCCGTACACGTGTGGCCCGCCGGCACCGTCGTAGCTTTCGAAGCTGGCGCCGACGACGAGGCGGCCGGCGTGTGCGCCGCGGGTGAGCTGGATGCCGTGCATCGGCCCGGTGGCGTACCAGTGGTTCCACTCTGGACGCTTCGCCTCGGTCAGCTCGCGCGGCGCCGTCCATGTCTCGCCGTTGTCGTCGCTGGTCTGGACGTAGGGGTCGCGGTCGCAGCCGTTGGGGCACGGCGCCGCGCCGTTGTGGGTGCTGACCAGCACGACGCGTCCGGTGCGCCGGTCGACGATGGGCACGGGGTTGCCGTGGGTCGTGCCGTTGCCCTCGGAGACGACCTGGACCGGCCCCCAGGTGCGCCCGCCGTCGGTGGAGCGGCGCAGCACGATGTCGATGTCCTCGTCGTCGCCGCAGTCCTTGACGCGGCCCTCGGCGAAGGCGAGGACCATGCCGTTGGCGGCCCGGACGATCGCGGGGATGCGGTAGCAGGCGTAGCCGCCGGCGTCCCGTTGTTGGTACAGCACCTGTTCGGCGAAGAACGGCTCGGCGGCGGCGGTCCCGGCGCGTGCCGGGGTGGCGATCGCGGCGAGGACAGCGCCGGCGATCGCGATGGACGCCCATAGCGGACGTAGGACGTGGGATGTCATGCTGGCGTACCGTACGCCGGTTGATCGTGCTGAGGCAAGAGCTAGCGCTCGGCCCAGGCGTGCGCCCGGGCCACTCTCGCCTTCACGTCGGTGAAGTGCGCGCGCATCGCGTCGCGGGCGGCCGTCGCGTCGCCGCCGCGCAGCGCGTCGACGATGCGCTGATGGTTGGCCACGACCTCGGTGACCCGGTCTTCCGGCGGGTCGAGCGACGCCTCAAGCTCGTGATAGACGTTCCAGAACAGGGCGATGAGCTGCAGCACCAGCTCGTTGCCGCAAGACTCGTAGAGCAGCGCGTGGAAGGCGCGGTCGGCCGCCAGGTCGGTGTCCATCCTGGAGACCAGCGCGTCCAGCGCGGCCAGGCGGGCCTCGCTCAGGGTGCCGGCGACCTGCCCGACGAGGCCCACCTCGATCAGCTCCCGCACCTCGACGAGGTCGTGCAGGGCGCCGATCCCGGCCGGGGTCTGCGAACGCACCCGGAAGGCCAGCGACGGCGACAGCACGTCGAGCGAGGCGCTCCCGACGAAGGTGCCGTGGCCGTGCCGGATCTCGACGATGCCGAGCGCCTGCAGCGCCTGGATCGCCTCACGGACGCTGTTGCGGCTGGCGCCGAGCAGGTCCATGAGCATGGGCTCGGTGGGCAGCGCGGCGCCGGGCGCGAGCTGGCGATCGTGGATGAGGGCGACGATCCGCTGCTGGAGGATCGCACCGTTCCGTCTGGTCACGGCGACATCCTATGTTCATGCTCTTCGTATTCAGGTCCGGCCCAGGCGGGCGAGGCGGCAGCGTACGCCCTCGAAGTGGGCCTGCATGGCGGCGATTGCCGCGGCCTTGTCGCCGGCGACGACCGCATCGTAGATGTCGCCGTGCCTGCGTGCCACGTCGTACGGGGTCTCGTCGGGCGCGCCGAGGTCGTCGCGCAGCTGGTGGTACACGTCCCAGAACGCGCCCAGCAGCTGGCCGACGAGCGGGTTGCCGAGTGGGCGGTACAGCACCTCGTGGAAGAGGCGGTCGGTCTCGGGCGACACCGGCCCGGCGGCGGCCTCGGCGTGCATCCGCGCCATGACGGCGGCCACCTGTGACACGTCGGCCGCCCGGTGGTGGTCGATGAGGCGCTGGACCAGGCCGCTCTCCAGCACCTCGCGGATCTCCATGAGGTGCGCCAGGTGGTTGCGCTCGTCCTGCATCGTGATCCGGCTGTGGAAGGCCAGCTCGTCGACCAGGCCGGTGAGCGACATGCGCCCGACGAACATGCCGAAGCCGTGCCGGATCTCGACGATGCCCACGGCCTGGAGCGCCTTGAGCGCTTCGCGCACCGAGTTGCGCCCGATGCCAAGCTGCGCCATCAGCTCCGACTCGGTGGGCAACGGGTCACCGGCCGCGAGCCGGCGGCTCAGGATCAGGTCCTTGACGGCCTGCTGGACCTCGATCGACCGGCTGAGCCGCCGGGTCCCAGGTAACAGTCCGGAAACCTGCTCTTGACCTCGGGAAGGCTCGACCATAACCTCCACCGTACAGGACGTAGGACGTGGGACGTCCAATGTCCTGCTCCCCACACCTAGGAGGTACCCGTGCGCGCCCCGGACTCTCGGCACGTGCTCAACCGCCGCGACTTTCTGCGATACACCGCCACGATGGGCGCCGCCGCCGCGGTCGCGACCACCGTTTCCGCTTGCTCCAGCGGTCCCGCCTCCACCAGCAGCGTCGGCGCCGGTGGCGACAAGGACCTGATCACCGCCGTGATCGGCTACGGCAACGACCAGAGCTGGGATCCCACCCAGACGGCGTCCGCCTTCGCGATGGCCGCCATCAACCACATCTACGAAGGGCTGCTGGAGACCGACCCCATCACCCGGGAGCCGTATCCGGCGCTCGCCACCGCCCTGCCCACCGACACCGCCGCCACCACCTGGAAGTTCACGCTGCGCGAGGGCGCCAAGTGGCACGACGGCAAGCCCGTCACCGCCGATGACGTCGTCTTCACCTACCAGCGGGTGCTCGACCCGAAGGCCAACGTGCTGGTCGGCAACTTCTTCCGCGCCTGGCTCGGCGAGGTGCGCAAGGTCGACGACCGCAGCGTCGAGTTGGTGTTCAAGTTCCCGTTCCCGGACGCGGTGCAGCGGCTGTCGATCGTGAAGATCATGCCGAAGCACGTCTTCAGCGAGCCGGGCGCGTGGGACGCCGCCAAGGGCGGCAAGACGTGCGGCTCCGGCCCCTACAAGCAGGTCTCGCACCAGCCGAAGTCGAACACCACCTTCGAGGCGTTCGCCGACTACAACGGCCCCCGGCCGGCCACCGTCAAGAAGATGAACTGGCTGACCATTGTGGACGCTTCGGCGCGGGTCGCGAAGATCTCCGGCGGTAGCGCCGAGGCCCAGATCGCCGACAACGTGCCGTACTCGAACATCGAGCAGCTGAGCGGCTCCGGCCTCACGGTCGAGGGCGGCAAGGGCATGAACCACATGTTCCTGATGTTCAACACCGGCACCAAGCCGTTCGACGACGTCCGCGTGCGCCAGGCGCTGCTGTACGCCATCGACACCCGCACGATGATCGACGTCGCCCTCAAGGGCCACGGCACCCCGGCGAGCAGCTTCCTCAACGAGCAGAATCCCTCGTACGCCGAGGCGAAGACGGTCTACAGCCACGACCCCGACAAGGCAAAGGCGCTGCTGGCCGCCGCCGGCGTGACCAACCTGTCCATCACGCTGATGGCCGTCAACGTCAGCTGGATCGCCGACTGCCTACCCACCATCGCCAACTCGTGGGAAGCCATCGGCGTCAAGACGACGCTCCAGCCGCAGGACACCAGCGCGCTGTTCACGAAGATGGACCAGTCGCAGGACTACCAGGTGGTCGCCGCCGCGTCGAACCCCAACCAGTTCGGGCTCGATGCCGACCTCATCCTCCGGTACAACTACACGCGCGGTGGCTCGTGGATGAAGTACACGAAGTGGGACGCCAGCCCGCAGGCGACCGCGCTGTTCGCGGCGATGGACCAGGCCGCACAGGAGCCGGACAAGCAGAAGAAGCTCGCGCTCGTACACCAGTACCTCGACACCATCGCGGAGCAGGCGGTGCTCTACCCGGTGGTGCACACCGAACTGATGACGGCGTGGGACCCCAAGAAGCTGTCGGGCGTCCGCCCACAGGGGTACCCCGGCATCAACCTGCTGCAGGTCAAGCGCCTCTAGGAGGCTTACTCTCTAGGAGTCTTGCGTGGCCGTCATCGCCAGAATGCTGGTGCGCCGCATCCTCGTGCTGATCCCGCTGCTGCTCGGCGTGGTCGCGTTCGTGTTCGTCATCATGCGGTTCTCCGACAGCAAGCCGGAGTACGCGTATTTCCAGGGCGCGAACCCCACGCCGGAGCAGATCCGCCAGTTCCAGGAGGAGAACGGGCTGCTCGACCCGCTGCCGCTGCGCTACCTGCGCTTCGTCGGCGACCTCCTGCAGGGGGACATGGGCACCAGCGTGCTCACCAAGCGGCCGGTGCTGGACTCGGTCGTCACCGCGATGCCGCTGACGATGCAGCTCACCATTCTCGGGCTGCTCATCGCGGTGGTACTGGCGCTGCTGTTCGGCGTCACCGCGGCCCTGTACCGGGACCGGTGGCCCGACCACCTGATCCGGGTGGTGTCGCTGGTCGGCGTCGCGGCGCCGGCATTCTGGCTGGCCCTGCTGATGATCCAGTGGCTCGCCGTCGGCCAGGGCTGGTTCCCGACCGGCGGGTACATCAACCCGGCCGACTCGCTCAGCGGCTGGCTGCGCTCGATGACGCTGCCAGCGCTCTCGCTGTCGCTGCCGGTCGCCGCCCAGCTCACCCGCATCATCCGCACCTCGGTGGTGGAAGAGCTCGACAAGGACTACGTGCGCACCGCGATCGGCAGCGGCCTGCCGCCGATCGTCGTGGTGGGGCGGAACGTGCTGCGCAACGCGCTCATCAACCCGCTGACCGTCCTGGGGCTGCGGATCGGGTACCTGCTCGGCGGTGCGGTGGTCATCGAGACGATCTACTCCCTGCCCGGGATGGGCCAACTGATGATCAACGCGGTGCGAGACGGCGACCCGGCGGTCGTGCAGGGCGTCGTGCTGACCATCGCCGCCGGGTTCGTCGTCGTGAACCTCGTGGTCGACGTGCTGTACCTGCTTGTCAACCCGAGACTGAGGAGCGCTGGCTGATGCGACGTGGACTGACCGCCCGGCTCTCCCGGCCCGGCATCAGGTTCCGGCGGCTGCCCCCGCTGTCGTGGGTCGCGCTCGGCGTGGTCGTCGTCGTGGCCCTGGCCGCGCTGTTCGGGCCGCTCCTGGCGCCACACTCGCCGTACTTCCAGGAGGCCACCGGCGGCGGGCCGTCGGCGGCGCACTGGATGGGCCTCGACAGTGCAAACCGCGACATCCTCAGCCGACTGCTGCATGGGGCGCGCTGGTCGCTCATCATCGGCCTCGGCGCCACCGGCCTCGCTCTGGCGGTCGGCGCCCTGATCGGCGCGATCGCCGCGACGTCCCGCCGCTGGCTCGACGAGACGCTGATGCGCGTGCTGGACGTCGTCATGGCGTTTCCGGGCATCGCGCTCGCGGCGGTGCTGGTCGCCGTGTTCGGCGGCGCGATCCCGGTGCTCGTGTGCGCGCTCGGCTTCCTGTACATGCCGTCGGTTGCCCGGGTGGTGCGCGCCAACGTCCTGGCACAGTACGGCGAGGACTACGTGGCCGCCGAACGGGTCATCGGTGCCCGGACGCCACACATCCTGCTGCGGCACGTCGCGCGCAACTGCGCGGCACCGGTGCTCGTGTTCTGCACGGTGATGGTGGCCGACGCCATCGTGTTCGAGGCATCGCTGTCGTTCATCGGCGCGGGCGTGCGGCCGCCGGCGCCGTCGTGGGGCAGCGTCATCGCCGACGGCAAGAACATGGTGCTGCTCGGCGGCTGGTGGGCCACGGTCTTCCCGGGCCTGCTGATCCTCGTCACGGTACTGGCGCTGAACATCCTTTCCGAGGGCGTCTCCGACGCGTGGGCAGCGCCGGCCTCCCGCGCTCCACATCGGATAGTGGCGGCGGGTACGCCGGTTGCCTCGGCCGGCGAGGGCCGGGTCACCGAGCTGCCAGGCCTGACCGAGGCCGCCGCGCGGCTGGCCGCCCGCGCGCGGCCGCTGCCCGAAGGGCCGCCGATCCTCGAGGTGAGCGGCCTCGCGATCGGCTTCGACGACCGGCACGGCGGCATCGACATCGTCGACGGCATCTCCTTTGACGTACGCCCGGGCGAGGTGCTGGGCCTCGTCGGCGAGTCGGGCTGCGGCAAGTCGCTGACCGCGCTGACCGTCATGGGGCTGCAGCCGCGCGGCGCCCGCGTGCGCGGCACGATCCGGTTTCGTGGCCAGGACCTGCTCACCATGCCCCGATCGGCGCGACGCCGGCTGCTCGGGCACGACATGGCGATGATCTACCAGGACGCGCTGTCGTCGCTGAATCCGGCGATGACGGTACGGGCGCAGCTGGGGCAGCTGATCCGGCGCGGCGGCACGCGTACGGCCGAGGAGTTGCTAGGGCTGGTCGGCCTCGATCCGGCGCGGACGCTGTCGGCGTACCCGCACGAGCTGTCCGGGGGCCAGCGCCAGCGGGTGCTGATCGCGATGGCGCTGTCGCGCGGGCCCCGCCTGATCGTGGCCGACGAGCCCACGACGGCGCTGGACGTGACGGTCCAGGCTCAGGTCATCGAGCTGCTGCTGCGGCTGCGGGCCGAGTTGGGCTTCGCGCTCATCCTGGTCTCCCACGACCTCGCGCTCGTGGCCGACGTGACCGACCGGGTGGTCGTCATGTACGGCGGCCAGATCGTGGAGACTGGTGTGACGTCGGCCGTCGTTGGCGCCCCGGCACACCACTACGCCCGCGGGCTGCTGGGCTCGGTGCTGTCCCTTGAGGCCGGTGCGAAGCGGCTGACCCAGATCCGCGGTGTCGTGCCGGCGCCGGCCGATTTCCCGGCCGGCTGCCGGTTCGCCGACCGCTGTCCAATGGCGACGGATGTCTGTCGCACCGAGGCGCCGCCGCTGACCGGAGCGGAACGCCGGCATCAGGTGGCCTGCCATCACCCGGCCGTACCGGCCGTCGCGGCGACGGAGGTGCTGTGATGGACACGCTGCTGGCACTGTCCGATGTGCACGTCGTGCACAAGGCCCGGTCCGGTGGGGTGTTCCGCCGCGACCGCGTGTACGCCCTCACCGGCGCCGACCTAGCCATCGCGCCCGGCGAAACCGTAGGCATCGTCGGCGAATCGGGGTGCGGCAAGTCGACGCTCGCCCAGGTGCTCGTCGGGCTGCAACGGCCCACCGCCGGCACCGTCACCTTCCGGGGGGAGCAGCTGTGGCGGCTGCCGGACGCCCGGCGCCGCCACCTGATCGGCTCCAACGTCGGCATGGTCTTCCAGGACCCGGCCACCGCGCTGAACCGCCGGATGCCGATCCGGCAGATCCTGCGCGACCCGCTCGACGTACACCGGCGCGGCACCACGCGCGAGCGCGACGAGCGGGTGCGGGAGCTGCTCGACCAGGTGGGCCTGCCCCGCAGCGCGGCCGACCTGCTGCCCGGCCAACTCTCCGGCGGGCAGCGCCAGCGCGTGGCCATCGCCCGAGCGCTCGCCCTCGCGCCGGAGTTGCTGGTCGCCGACGAGCCCACCAGTGCGCTTGACGTGTCGGTGCGGGCGCAGATCCTCAACCTGTTGCTGGACCTGAAAGACCGGCTGGGGCTGGCGCTCGTTTTCGTGTCGCATGACATCCAGACGGTGCGGCGGATGAGCGACCGGGTGGTCACCATGTACCTCGGCCGGATCGTCGAGCAGACACCGGCACACTCGGTGCCGCACGCGGCGCGCCACCCCTACACGCGCGCGCTCTTCTCCGCCACGCCCGGCCTGCTGTCGCCGATCGACCCGATCCCGCTCGTCGGCCCCGTGCCGTCCGCCACGCGTCCTCCTAGCGGCTGCCCGTTCCGTACCCGATGCTGGCGGGCCGACGCGGCCTGCGCCGCCGAGATGCCCCCGCCGCGCGCGGACGGCGCGCACGTCCTGCGCTGCCACCACCCGGTCGACGACGGCGCCACCGACCTCGAACTGATCACCCAAGCCCAGGAGCGTTCATGATCGATCCAACTCGCGCTCGCCTCCGTTCACGCGGGTCGTGCGCCCCGAAGCCTCCCCCCAGCCGCCTGTCACTCCCGCCGCAATCCTGGCCCTCGCTGCGCTCGGGAGGCGACGCATGACCATCGCCACGGCCCTGTCCGGCGTCATCCCCCCGGTCTGTACCCCGCTGTCCCCCGACGGCGAGGTCGACACCCGGTCGCTGGTCCGGCTGGTCGACCACCTGATCGAGGGTGGGGTGAACGGGCTGTTCGTGCTGGGCTCGACCTCGGAGGTGGCGTTCCTGCCCGACCGTCACCGCAAGGTCGTGCTGGAGACGGTCGTCGGGCACGTGGCCGGGCAGGTTCCGGTGCTCGCCGGCGCGATCGACATGACCACGTTGCGGGTGCTCGACCACGCGCGGGAGGCGGTGCGCCTTGGCGCCGATGGGGTCGTGGTCACCGCACCGTACTACACGAGGACCCACCCGGCCGAGATCGAGGGACACTTCCGCGCCGTCGCCAGCGGGGCGGGTGTTCCTGTGTACGCCTACGACCTGCCGGTGTCGGTGCACAGCAAGCTCAGCGGGGAGTTGCTGCTGAACCTGGGAGCCGATGGCGTGCTGGCCGGAGTCAAGGACTCCAGCGGCGACGAGGGCGCGTTCCGGGGGCTCCTGGTAGGGCGGCGGGAGCGTGCCGGCCTGGAGTCGTTCAGCGTCCTCACCGGCGGGGAACTGACCGTCGACTGTGCACTGTGGATGGGCGCGGACGGTGTGGTGCCGGGTTTGGGCAACGTGGACCCGCACGGGTATGCCCGGCTGTACAGGTCGGCGGTGGCCGGAGACTGGGAGGCGGCCCGGGTCGAGCAGGAGCGGCTGCTGCGCCTGTTCCAGTTCGTGACGGTGGGTGGCACGCGGATGGGTGGGAGCTCGTCGGCGCTTGGCGCCTTCAAGGCCGCCCTGTACCTACGAGGCATCATCACCCACCCGACAACGGCAGCGCCCCAGATCCCACTGGACGAAGACGAAATCGCAAGGGTAGGCAAGTACCTGGCCGCAGCCGGCCTGATCTGACCCGCTCAGCGAGGGTTCGACGGGATGTAGCGGGTCACGGTGGCGAAGGATGCGTCTCGCAGATCAACTGGCCGCAAGTCCACATAGGTCACGGGACGAGAAAGTCGCGTGCCGGGCGCACATGCCGCCCGGCACGCCGATCTGAGTCGCAACTCAGGTGGTGGCCGTACAGGTCAGCGCCGGCACCGCGTTGGTGCCCGCCCACGACGCGATGAACCCGAAGTTCACGTTGCCTCCCGCGGCGACCGCCCCGTTGTAGCTGGCATTGCTCGCGGTAACGCTGGATCCGCTAGTCGTGACGGCGGCACCCCACGACGAGGCGATCTGCTGGCCGCTCGCGAACGTCCACCTCACCGCCCAGCTCCGGATGGCCGCGCGCCCCGCGCTCACCCGCACCTCGCCCTGGAAGCCGCCGCTCCACTGGCTGGTGACCGCGTAGGTTGCCGAACAACCGCCAGAAGCAGGTGGCGGTGTGGTCGGCGCTGACGTGGTCGGCGCGGGCGTCGAGGTGCCGCCGCCACCGATGATCACGTCGCTGCACATGTAGTACGACTCGTCCTTGTGGCTCGCCTGCCAGATCGTGTAGACGACGTGCCGCCCGGTGCGGGTGCCGGCGTCGACCTGGGCCGTGTAGACACCGGGCGCACCCGGCTGGAGCCCGGTCGTGGTGACCAGCTCCAGGTCGCTCCAGCGCAGCGGCTGGGTGAGCGCGTCGTACCCCTGGCGCGTGATGTAGACCCGCAGGAAGTCGGCGCCGTGCCTCACCCCATCGGTCACGGTGAGCGTGAACTGGCGGGGCTTGCTGGCGGCACGCCACTCGCCCGGCTTGTCCATCGAGGCGAAGCGGCCGTCGTGGGTGAGCCCGCCGCTGCAGAGCTGACCGTCGGGGATGGCGGCACGGTAGTCGCCGGCGACACCGGTGCGGTTGAGCGCGTTCCAGTTCCACATTGCGTTCGGGTTGGCCCGCCAGGCCTGCCAGCACATCGGGTCTTCGGTGGCCATGACGGGGTTCTGGAAGTCGCTGCCCCACCGGTCGAAGCAGCCGAACACCCGCGAGGGCGGGTCGGTGGCGGAGCCGTGTGCCTGTGCCGGCACGGCCAGCGTGGTCGCCAAAAGCGCGCCCACGACACCGGCGGTGAGGAACAAGCGCCGCATCATCATCGTCCTCCTCCTCATACCCATTGATGGATCACAATGTCAGAAACGGTCAACAGTGGCAAGGAAACGTTCACAGCGCCTGCGGAGCGCTATACATGGAGCTAGATGGGCACTATTTTGGCTCCATGCCAACCGGAGCGCGACGCGCACGCGGCGAGATAGAGCAACTGCCCAGCGGCTCCCTGCGCGTGCGGGTCTACGCCGGCATCGACCCGGCCACGAAGAAGAGGCGCTACCTCATGGAGACCATCCCGGCCGGGCCCTCGGCGGTCCAGGAGGCCGAGGCGGTCCGCGCCCGCCTGCTCGGCCAGGTCGGCGAGCGCCGCGGCGCGAGGGCGACCGACACGTCCACGGCCACCCGGCAGAGCGAGCGCCGGCAGGGCGAGCAGACGGTCGCGGCGATCGCGCGGTTCGCCGGGGTATCGGCACCGACAGTGTCCAAAGTGCTCAATGGCCGTTCGGGCGTGGCGCCGGATACCCGGCGGCGGGTCGAGGCGGTGCTGCGCGAGCACGGATACCGCCGCCCGGAAAAGGTGTCGCGAGCCGCCAGTATCGAAATCGTCTTCTACGGGATGCAGAGCAACCTGGCGGTCGAGACCATGCACGGCGTCGAACGCGTCGCCAGCGTCCACCACCTGGCGGTCGGCTTCACCGACGCGGTCCACCAGTCATCCGCGGGGCGCTCCTGGGCTCAGGACCTGCTGGCCCGGCGCCCGACCGGCGTGATCGCCGTGCGCATGGGCTTCACCTCCGAGCAGCACGCCATCCTGGCCGCGAGCGCCATCCCGCTGGTCGTACTCGACCCGACAGGCGAGCCGGAGCATCCGGTGCCCTCGGTGGGCGCGGCCAACTGGAGCGGCGCGATCGCCGCCGCCCGCCACCTGCTCGACCTCGGTCACCGGCGCATCGCCGTCATCACCGGCCCCACCGAGCGGCTGTGCGCCAGGGCCCGGCTCGAAGGCACCCGCGCCGCGCTCGACGCCGCCGGCGTGCCGCTCGACGAGCGACTTGTCCGCGTCGGGCAGTGGTTCGCCTTCGAAGACGGGCTCAACCACGCGCACGAGCTGCTGCGCCTGTCCAACCCGCCCACCGCCGTGCTGTGCGGCAACGACCTGCAGGCGTTCGGCGTCTACGAGGCGGCTCGGCAGGCCGGCATGCGCGTGCCAAACGACCTCAGCGTGATCGGCTTCGACGACATCACCTACGCCAGGTGGTGCGGGCCGCCGATGACCACCGTGCGGCAGCCGCTGGCCGACATGGGGGCCGCCGCGGCCGAGCTCGTGGTGGCCCTGGCCGCCGGGGAGCAGCCCACCCACACGCGGATCGAGCTGGCAACCACCCTCATCGTCCGCGACAGCACGGCGCCACCCCGCGACCGCTAGACGGGAGCACATGACAACCGCCGACGTCATCGAGTCCATGTATGCGAAGGTCCAGCGGTGAACACACTGCTCGCGACGGTCCTGATCGGCCTGTTCGGCGTCCTCGGCACCGCCAAGCTCGCCGCCATCCCGGCAATGCGGTCGGCGGCGCGGCACCTCGGGTTCTCCGTCGGCCAGTACCGCATGATCGGCGCCCTCGAACTGGCCGGTGTCGCGGGCCTGGCGCTCGGCTTCACCGTGACGCCGATCGGCGTCGCCGCCGCCACCGGCCTGACCTTGCTGATGCTCGGCGCCGCAGCCGCCCACCTGAGAAACCGCGACCCCCTACCCCGCGTACTCCTCCCCCTGCTCGTAGCCGCCACAACCGCGACCTACCTCCTGACCCTCCCCTAGCCCGCCGCTTCCCCGCCGCGCCGCTTCCCCGCCGCGCCGCTTCCCCGCCGCGCCGCGCCGCGCCCCGCCGCGCCCCCGCC
>NZ_JBAKHX010000088.1:0-31740 GCF_036906915.1 Micromonospora sp. CPCC 206061 | reverse complement strand
GATCAAGGGCGAATGCACGTGGTTCGATCTCTTTTCCGCGTGCGTTTGCCCTTGATCGATGCGATCGCCCTTGATCGGCGAGGCCCGCGCGCTCGGCCCGCGCCGCCGCGTGCCGCAGCCGCGGGAACGCCTCATCCAGCAGCGGGCGTACCGCCTAGACGTAGAACGCCTGGCACAGCTTCAGCCTGGGCAGGAACGGCGCGAACACCGAGCCGCCGTAGAGCGACGGGTCGACGCCGTCATCGCATTTGCCGCTCGCCGTTAGAGTGTTCCGATGATCGGCCGGTTACGGGGCGCGGCAGTCGTCCAGGCGTTGCTGCTCGCGGTCGGCGCGACCGCCTGCGGCTTCGACAGCTGCGCCGACGACGTGGCCGACGCGGAGGCCGAGGTGCACACCGACCACCGGTGGACCGAGGAGGACGTCCCCGGCATCGGGCAGTACGTCGAGGTCCACTGGCAGACGCGCGCCCGCGGCAACCCGTGCTCCCGCGCGCCGGGCCCGACGGACTGGCATTACCAGGGCGTCGCGCGGATGCGGGCCGACGAGGCTCAGGCGCTTTTGAAAGCGTACGAATGGACGGCGACGTCCCCGGCGAAGATGTGGCCGGCACTCCAGTCGTTGGTGCCGGCGGACGCCCAGTGGCTGCACAGCGAGGGCTACGCCAAGGCGCATGACACCCCGGCCAGCGGGAGCGAGATTTACCTGTCGCCCGACAACGCCCTGGTCTACTTCACGCTCAGGGACAGCTGAGGTCACGCGGTGGCTCGAGTGTCGAACGTCGCCTGTTGGGCGCTGGCGATGCCGGGGCTGCTGTGGGCGGTGGTGCGGCTGTTCGGGCTGGAGCGCGGCCCGCTGGTCCAACTGCTCGCCTTCACACCGTACGTAGCCGGCTGGAGTTTGTTACCAGTGGCGCTCGCCCTTGCCCTGCGGCGCTGGAGGCTGGCGAGCGTGGCGGCGGTCGCCGCGGCGGCGCTGCTCGGCGTGGTGGTGCCCCGCGCGATAGGCGCTTCGGACGGCACGAACGGACCGGTGCTGCGGGTGCTCACCGCCAACCTGCTCGCCGGCGAAGCCGACATCCCCGCGCTGGTGGCGATCGTCCGGGAGCGCGCCGTGGATGTGCTGGCGGTACAGGAGTTCACGCCCGACGCGGCAGCCGAGCTCGACCAGCACGGGCTGGCCGAGTTGATGCCGCACCGGCGCCTCAACCCGGTCGTCGGCACCGAGGGGTCCGGCCTGTACTCGCGCCATCCATTGACCGGCACCGGCGTGCGGCGCAACGAGGGCGGTTTCACCCAGGCGTACGGCACGATCCAGATTCCCGGCACCGCGCACCCGATCGTGGAATCGGTGCACCCCGCGGCGCCGTACTCGCTGGCGATGGTCGGCCCGTGGCGCACCGACCTGGCCAACCAGCCGAAGGCCACACCGGACGGTCCACTGCGGATACTGGCCGGGGACTTCAACGCCACGTTGGACCATGCCCCGCTGCGTCATCTGCTGGCCTCCGGCTACCGGGACGCCGCCGACGCCGTCGGGGCGGGTCTGACGGGTACGTGGGGGCCGTACGACGGCGACTGGATACCGCCGGTCACGATCGACCACGTCCTCGTCGATCGCCGCGCTGGCGTTCGCGGGGTGTGGGTGTATCCGGTGCCCGGCAGCGACCACCGGGCCGTGCTGGCCGAAATCACGCTCCCCTGACGTAAGAGACCATGGAGCGCGGCGGTCTGCTACCGGGTCTGGCGGTCGTGGTGGGCTGGCTGGCGACCCGCGCGTTCCGCGCCCAGCAACACTCCATTTAGGGCGATCACGAGCCAGATCGCGTTGAGGGTCGCCGACGGCCAGGCGCCGTGCACCAACGCGTTGACGGCGAGGCCGAGCGAGCCGAGCAGGTTCATCGCCTGGAACGCTCGGCTGGCGGCGATCCTCCCCATCGACAGCAGCAGGTAGGCCAACAGGAGCAACGCCGCCCCACCCCACCCGGCGACCTCGGCGAGCGTCCCGGTCATACGGGAACGATCGCGTACGCGCGGACCGGGAAGGTGCCGAAGTCGCGCACCGGGGCGGGGACGGCGTGCAGGCGGGCGCCGGTGTCCGGGAGCTGGTCCAGGCCGGTGAGGTGCTCCAGCACCGGGATGCCGGCGGCCAGCAGTCCACTGTGGGCGGGCCGCTCGCCGCCGCCGGCCGCGTCGTCGATGTTGACGCTGTCGATGCCGACCAGCGCCGCGCCCGCAGCGACCAGCCGCTCGACGCCCGCCGCGGTCAGGTACGGCGCCGGATCGCCGTATGCGGCGGTGCTCCAGTGCCGGTCCCAGCCGGTGTGCAGCAGCACCGCGGCGCCGGCCACTTCGAGGCCGTCGAACGCGTCGGGGCCGATCCCCCGCTCCCCCGCCGCGCGCACGACCACCGCGGGCAGGTCGGCCACCGCGGCCAGCGGCAGCCCGGCCAGGTCGACGCCGCCTTCGTACCGGTGGAACGGGCTGTCGACGTAGGTGCCGGTGTTGCCCACCATGCTGATGCGGTCGATCGTGAACTCCGCGCCGCCCGCGTAGCGCTCCCGGGACTGCTCCCGGGTCAGGTGCGGCGTGATCTCGGGGGCGGGCAGTCCCGGATACGTGGTCATGCCGGCCGTGATCACGTGGCTGAGGTCGACCAGCCGCCCCTTCTCAGACGGGCCACCCCGAGACCCCTTGTGCGGCTCGGGCACCACCCGCACGCTGTCGAACCGCACCTCGCCGACCATCAGCAGGGCCAGGTGCCGCACCAGCAGCCCGGCGAGGGCCTCCTCGGTCACCGACGGGCCCGGCACGTCCAGCCGGAAGTCGCGGACCCGCAGGTCACCGCCGTTGCTGAAGGTCACGGTCGCGTCGAAGACCGCTCGGTACTGCGTCATGCCTTCTATCCTGCGCCCACGTCCGCGTACAGCGAAAGCGAGAACCTCTTCATGCTGCGTGTAGCGTCGCTGTATGCGGCTCGATCCTCGCCGGCTGGCGGTGCTGCGCGCGGTCGCCGACGCCGGCAGCGTCCTCGGCGCTGCCGCCGCCCTGCACCTCACGCCGTCCGCGGTCTCCCAGCACGTGGCCCGCCTCGAAGCGGAGGCCGGCGTGACGCTGCTGGACCGCTCCCGCCTCGGCGGCCGAAGGGCCGCCGGCCTCACCCCCGCCGGGAAGCTGCTGGCCCGGCACGCCGGTCGGCTCGCGGGCGTGCTCGCCGAGGCCGAACGCGACCTGGCGGCCCTCACCGGGCAGGTGGCCGGCACGGTGAGGGTCGGCGCGTTTCCCACGACCATCCGGCACCTCGTCGCGCCGGCCGCCGTCGCGGCCGGGCCGCACGTGCGGGTGCGCGTCCAGCAGATCGAGTCCGACCCCGGCCTCGCGGCGCTGCGCGCCGGCGCCCTCGACCTGCTCATCGTCGACCGGGACGCCGCCGACCCGGCCCCGCAACGGCCGGGCCTTTCGGCCTCGCCGCTGCTGCTCGACCCGTACCAGCTCGCCGTGCCGGCCGCCTGGGGCGCGGTCGACAGCGTCGAAGCCCTGCTCGGCCGGGCCTGGGTGGACGGGCCGCCCGGATCGGTCGCGCGCCGCTCGCTGGACCGCATCGCCGGCCAGCACGGCGCCGCGCTGGAGCGCGCGCACGAGTGCCTGGAGTATCCGGCCGCGCTGTCGGTGGTGGCGGCCGGGCTCGCGGTGGCGGTCGTGCCGGCGCTCGCGCTGCCCGACCCGCCAGATTCCCGGGTACGCCTGCTGCCCGCCGCCGTCCTCGGTGCCCGCCGCCTGGACCTGGTCCACCGCGCGGGCCGCCACGAGCCGTCCCCCGCGGCGCGGCTGGTGGCCGACGAGATCCGGGCCGCCGCACTTGATCTGGAACCGGACCGGACCGGCCACCGTCCAAGCCGGACATGAAGACGGGGCTGGCTCTCCTGGTCGTTCTCGCCGCCACCGCGTGCGGCGCCACCGACCCCGACCCGGGCGGCGGAGGCGGACGCGGCGACGGCTGGCAGGAGCTGGCCGGCTCCCCGCTCAGCCCCCGGCACGCCGCCCTCGGCCTCTGGACCGGCATCGAGGCGCTGATCATCGGCGGCGCCGACGACGCGATCTGCCCGCCCAACGCCGACTGCGGCGCCGACCCCACGCCGCTGGCCGACGGCGCGGCCCTCGACCCGGCCACCGGCAAGTGGCGGCGCATCGCCGATTCCCCGGTGCCGTTCGTGTGGGGGCAGGGCGTGGTCGTCGGGACGTCGGCGTACATCCTGCCCAACCAGGGGCGGCAGGTCCTCGTGTACCGGGTCGACGAGGACCGCTGGAGCCTCGTGCAGGTCCCGTTCAAGCCGGACAGCTGGTACCAGCTCGTGGCCGCCGGCGGCCGCCTCGTCGCGTACTCGGGCAGCGACGAGGCGTTGGAGGCGCCGGACTACGTTCTCGACGCCGCGACCGGGGCGTGGCGCGAGCTGCCGGCCGATCCGCTGGGCCGCTCCTACGACCGCACCATGGCGTGGACGGGCCGGGAGCTGGTCCTGTTCGACAAGGAGCTGGTGCCCAACCCGGGCCAGAAAAAACCCTCGCTGACCCGGGCCGCCGCCCTCGACCTCGCCACCGGCACCTGGCGCCGGCTGCCCGACTCGCAGATCCTCTACACCGCGCCGTGGCTGCTCGCCGGTGGGAAGCTGGTCAACCCGACCCTCGGTGACGCCGACGGCGGCGAGGTCGGCAACTGGGGGCGCGCCTACCCGAACGGTGGCATCCTCGACCCGGCGACCGGGCAGTGGGCGCCGCTGCCCGAGCTGCCCGCCGGTGGCGAGACGGCGGGCGCCCGTTCCGCCACCTCGGCCGTCTACTTAGGACTTCATGGCGCGGTGCTCGACACGACCACGGGCACCTGGGAGGCGCTCCCCAAGCTGCCTGGCGACCGCCGCTCCGGCGCGACCCTGGTAGCCGCCGGCCCAGACCTGCTGGTCTTCGGCGGTGGCTGGGGCGACGACCTGCGCAACGACGCCTGGCTCTGGCGCTGAGAGGCTCCGGGCGGAGCGGAGGCTACGTGCACACGCGGGCGACACGCGGCGCGTCAGGCCAATCTGTACGCGCGGATCTGGGTCTGGGTCACAGCGTTGCCGTCCTTGTCGGTCGCCGCCGCGCGTAGCTGACCCGCACGGTGGCCAACTGGCCCGGGCGAACGTCGTCATGTCTATGTGCTCCCATCTCCGGGCGTCGTACCGTTATCGGGTGCGGCCTGGCATGGGGTTGTCAGGGTCGCGTGTTCCGCTCGTGGAGGTTTGGGACCCTATGACGAGTAACGGAAACAGCGCACTCCCCGACCCACAGCGCTGGCCCGACGTGGCCGCCGTGCCACGCGCGCCGCTCCGCGCCGCCGCCGCGGCCCGGCTCGTGCGCCGCGTCGCCGAACGCGTACCGATCCACGTCGTCAGCGACGGGGACGCGCTGGGCCCACCCGGGGCGCCCGAGCTGCGGCTGCGCCGGCCCGACGCCTTCTACCACCGGCTCGGCGCCCGAGGGCTGATCGGCTTCGGCGAGGGATACCAGGCCCGCGACTGGGACACCGACGACCTCGCCGGGCTGCTGACCGCCGTCGCGGCGGCCCTGCGCGACGACCGGCTCGGGGCGCTACGGCACCTGCGCCGCTTCCGCCACCTGCCGGTGACGCGGGCTCTGTTTCGCTCCCGGTTGCCGCGCGCCGAGGAAAACACCGTCGATGGGGCTCGACGCAACATCCAGCACCACTACGACCTGTCGAACGAGATGTTCGCGCTGTTCCTGGACGAGTCGATGACGTACTCGTCGGCGCTGTTCCCCGACGGCCGGTCGGGCGGGGTGGCGGTCGCGCCGGCGCCCGGCGACCTCGCCGTCGCCCAGCGCAACAAGATCGATCGCCTCCTGGACCGCGCCGGTGTCGGCCCGGGCAGCCGCGTGCTGGAGATCGGCACCGGCTGGGGTGAGCTTGCCATCCGCGCCGCCCGGCGAGGCGCCACCGTCCACACCGTGACGATCTCCGTGGAGCAGCGCGACCTGGCGCTGCGCCGGGTCGCCGAGGCCGGCGTCGCCGACCGCGTCACGATCGAGCTGCGCGACTACCGGCTGATCGAGCCCACCGACCCCGACGGCTACGACGCGATCGTCAGCGTCGAGATGATCGAGGCCGTCGGCGAGCGGTACTGGCCGGCCTACTTCGCCACGCTCGACCGGCTGCTCGCGCCCGGCGGCCGGGTCGGCCTGCAGGCGATCCTGGTGCCGCACGAGCGGCTGCGCGCCGCCCGCCGCACCTACACGTGGATACAGAAGTACATCTTCCCCGGCGGGGTGATCCTGTCGACCGAGGCGATCGAGCAGCTCGTGGCCAGGCACACCCGGCTGCGGGTGCGCGAGTCGCACGCGTTCGGCACGCACTACGCGGCGACGTTGCGGCTGTGGCGGGAACGGTTCACCGCGAACACGGCGGCGGTGGAGGCGCTCGGCTTCGACCAGACGTTCCGCCGCACCTGGGAGTACTACCTGGCGTCCTGCGAGGCCGGCTTCGCCGCCGGCCACCTGGACGTGCGCCAGTTCATCCTCGAGCCCCGCCCCTGACGCCCCACACCAGGCCTAGGGCGGGAGTGGGCGGTCGTCGAGACGCCGCGCTTCATGGCCAGTACGGTCTGGGCCTGTGCGGGGTCGCCGTGCATGCCGCTCACCTCGTCGCCGCGGGCGGCGAGCCCGGCGCCCGCGGCGACGGCGGCGCCTATCTGAAACACGCGCATGGTCTTCGCCCTCACGCCGCGAAGACCTGGGAGTCGTCGGCGAACGCCTTGAACTCCAGGGCGTTGCCGGCCGGGTCGAGCAGGAACATCGTCCACTGCTCGCCGGCCTGCCCCTCGAAGCGCACGTACGGCTCAATGATGAACGTGGTGCCGGCCGCGCGCAGCCGGTCGGCGAGCTCGTGGAAGCGCGCGACCGTCAGGATCAGGCCGAAATGCGGCACCGGCACGTCGTGGCCGTCGACCGGGTTGTGGATCTTTGCGGCGCGACCCGGTGCGAGGTGGGTGACGAACTGGTGGCCGTGCAGGTTCCAGTCGACCCAGGTGTCGGCGCTGCGGCCGTGCTCCAGGCCGAGCACCTCGCCGTAGAAGCGACGCGCGGCGGCCAGGTCGTCGACCGGGACGGCCAGGTGGAATCGCGGGATCGGCGAGTCGAGGACGCTCATGTCGGAATGTTAACATTCCGACATGACTGAGGAGCGCAGGGTGGCGCCCGCCCGCCGCCGGGGCCTGGCCGACGAGGTCGCCGACCGCCTCCGCGAGGCGATCTTCGCCGGCGCCTACCCTCCCGGCGCGCAGTTGCGCGAGGTCGAGCTGTCTGGCGCGCTCGACGTCAGCCGCGGCCCGGTGCGCGAGGCGCTGCTGCGCCTCGAAGGCGAGGGCCTGGTACGCAGCGCGTGGCACCGCGGCGCCACCGTCACCGCCCTGTCCACGCGCGACGTGGCCGAGCTCGACAGCCTGCGCGGCGCGCTGGAACACCTCGCCGTCCAGCAGGTGGTCGCGGGAGCGTCCGACGACGACATCACGGCCATCGAGAAGGCGGCCGACCGCATGGCGCGCGCCGAGGACGAGCACGACATGGTCCGCCGCGACATCGCCTTCCACGACGCCGTGTACGCCGCCGCCGGCCACCGCCGCCTGGAGGAGGCCTGGCAGGCGATCCGCTCACAGGTACACCTGTTTCTGCTGACCCGGATCGGCCGCGACACCCGCGACTACCTGTCACACGTCGCCGACGAGCACCGCGAGCTCGTCGGCGCGCTGCGCGCCCGCGACACCGACCGCGCCCTGGCGCTGTTCGCCGCCCACCGCCGCCACGCTTTCGACGTTCTCTCCCGATGAGGCCGCCGGGCGTCAGGTGAGTGCGGCCGCGCCGAAGGAGACCGAGAACCGCTTGCACCAGATCGAGACGCTGCCGAGCCGGTCCAGGTCGGTGCCGGCCGGGATGGCATACGCCTGATCGCCCTTGTTGCCCTTGAGCTTGCCGAGTTCGACCCAGTCCCCGTCGTCGAATACCCGCCATCCGCGCACCCCGTCGCGCACCGGCTGATCCGACAGCCACACCCGCAGGTCGGGCCCGTTGGAGGTGTCCAGATCAACCAGTTCCAGCCGGTGCGAGCCGTCCGGCCGCCGGAGCACCCGCGCCGTGCCGCTGGTCTCGTGCTCCTGGCTGATGAACTCGCCCTGCCGCACCACGACCGGGCCAGACGGCGGGTCAGACGCCGGATCAGACGCCGGATCAGACGGCGGGTCAGACGCCGGGCTCGTCGTGGCCGGGGTATCCGGTGTGGACGCCACCGCTAGCGTCTCGTTCACCTCCTTGTCGGTGACGATCTTCCAAGGCTGGAACCAGTACAGGCCGAGCCCGCCACCAACGGCCAGGACGGCCACGACCACCCAGGCCAGCGGCTTGCGCAAAAGGCGTCCGATCACGCCTCCAGTAAACCGCCCCCGGGCCAGACAAACCCTTACCAAGCGGTGACGTGTCCCAGGCACAATGAGCGGATGATGCAGGGCCGGCACCGGCGCTGCGGTTCCCAGCAGGGCAACGCCCTGTGGTTCCTCGTCACGCTTGGTCTCGCCGACGATCGGTGCGAGGCCCTGGTCGAACGGCTGCTGCACTGGCAGTGGCCGGACGGTGGCTGGAACTGCGACAAGAACCCGGACGCGCACACCTCGTCGTTCTGCGAGACCCTCCTTCCGATGCGCGGCCTCGCCGCGTACGCGAAGACGACCGGCGGCCCTGCCTGGGACGCCGCCCGCCGCGCCGCCGAGGTGTTGCTGTCCCGCCGCCTGCTCTACCGCGCGAGCACCGGCGAACTGATCCACCCCGAGTTCGCCAAGCTCCACTACCCGCTCTACTGGCACTACGACTACCTCGGCGGGCTCAAAGCCCTGGCAGACCTCGACCTGCTCGGCGACCCTCGCTGCACCGACGCGCTCGACCGGCTCGAAGCCGCGCGGGTCACCGACGGCTGGCCCGCGCAGGCCCGCTACTACAAGGTTTCCGCCGACATCGCGCTGCACAACGACTGCGTCGACTGGGGCGGCACGAGCACGCGGCGGGCGGATCCGTGGGTGACCGCCGACGCCCTCGCCGTCCTGGGCGCGGCGGGACGATTGCGACTGTGAAAAACACTGTTGCATTCATTGGACACGTACGCCTACCGTAGATGTCAACAGATCAGCGATCAAAGGGAGCACGAAATGTTGTGGCACGCCTATTCACAACCGCGTCGGCTGACGCTACGCGGTTGCGCGGGCATGCCCAACGTCGGGCGCCCCATCGATGTGGCCAGTAGCCAAAAGTCGCACCTGGGCAGGTGGCAGACGTAGCGCGCGGACAAGCGCGGACGCCGCCCACCCAGGCCAGGGATCGGGCGGCTTTTTCGTTGCCACGGTCTCCACAATCGCAGGATTCCCATTCGAATCCTGTCGCCCCAGCTTTGCCCTGCGCGAATTCGCGCGGAATGGCGCCGACAATTGAGAACTCCACAGTGGATGGCATATACGAAAGCATGCCCTCGTAGCCCAACGGGAGAGGCACCGTCCCGAGATGGCGGTCATGTGCGCGTTCGAATCGCGCCGAGGGCACGGATGCCGACGACGCACAACGGGTTCGTGCACGCGTCTTGTAAGCGCGAGGAAGCCGGTTCGAGACCGGCCGTCGGCTCCACGGGCGACGCACAGGTGTGCAGCGCCGCCTTGCAAGCGGCGCCTGCTCGGTTCGATACCGAGGTTGTCCACCAGGCCCGGGTAGCCCAACGGGAGAGGCCGCCGGCTCAGAACCGGTGTGTTGCAGGTTCGACTCCTGCTCCGGGTACGCATGCCTCGTCGGTCCAGTGGAGTGGGCGCCGCCCTGTCAAGGCGGAGACGCGCGGGTTCGAATCCCGTACGAGGCGCTCGAGGAGGGTTCGCCATAGGCAAGGCACGCGGCTTGCTAAGCCGTCGCGGGGTCACACCCGTTGAGGGTTCGACTCCCTCATCCTCCGCCAAGTCGACTCGCGCCCATGCGTACTCGACTCCATCGCCGTCCACTGTGGAACTCTCGCGGGTAGCGCCGCCCGGTCACGCCGCGGCGAGGAGCTGGGCGAGCTCGACCGGCCTGGTGAGCATCGGCCAGTGGCCCGAGTCGATGTCGACGAAGTCGACGCGCTTGACCCTGGCGAGCTCGGGCAGGTTGCCAGCGTTGATCCACTCCTTGATTTGGGCGGGCGTGAACTCGGGACACACGACCACGACCGGGACGTCGAATCGCCGCTCGTCCGAGAATCGCACCACTGCCCTGGTCACTCCTTCGGGCACGGGGATCGCGGCGGACGCGAAGCTCCGCCTCGTCGCCTCGTCGAGGTCAGCGGAGTCCGGTCCCTCGAACTTGGCCCAGCCTGGGAAGGGCATGACGCCGTCCTCGTACTCGAAGAAGTCGGCGTATGGCTCACCGTCGGACGACGGCCAGCCGCCGATGAGGACGACCTTGGCCACCGTCTCCGGCCGCGCGTCGGCGGCGAGCCAGGCCAGGGTACAGGCTGCGGAGTGCCCCACGAGCATGACCTTTCCGGCGGCCTGGTCCACGGCGGCGATCACGGCCGCGATCTGGTCGTCGAGGGTGGCGGACGTGGATCCGTCGCCCTGGCTGGGGAGGGTGAGCGGTACGGGGCGATGGCCTAGCGCCTCCAGAGTGGGCGTGACGTCGTCCCACGCGGATCCATCGAGCCACAGGCCGGCGATGAGCAAGATGTCCACGGTCAGTCTTCCTTCTCCAGGATGGTCAGGTCGCGTTCGGCGTAGAGCCGGTGTTCCCATTCCTCGTTGAGGACGATGAGGAGGCAATCCTTGAGGGGGAAGTTCTCGATCTGGGGCCAGCCGGGTTCGGTGCGGGTCACGTCGGAGGCGACTTGTTCGTCGGTGAGTGCCTCGATGACCTGCCCGACCATGGCCTGGCGTTCGCGCCGGAGTGCGAGCACCTCGTCGAGCGAGGGGTGCGCCTCGCGGTCCCACGGGACGCCGTCCCACCCTTCCGCCTCGTCCCACGGCAGGTCCAGCGGGTGCCAGGGCGAGGGGTTGCCGAGGATCATCCGGCCGACCCAGGCGTTGCTGGCGAAGTTGAGGTGCCGCAGGGTCTGGATGAAGGACCACTCGTCGTCGACGCCGCGGTGCATCGCCGCCTCGGGGAACGTCTTCGCACGCGCCACGGTGCCGTCCCACAGCCGCTCCAGGACCGCCCACGCCTCGCGGAAGCCGTCGGCGTCGTCGGGGCGCATCTTCGCCCTCTCGGGCATGCGGCGATCAAGCTCGGCCTCGACCAGCGGCGCGATGTCGACGCCGTTGACGACGACGTTTCGCAGTTCGCCGTAGATGTCGACGTTCACCAGCTCGACGCCGCGCATGCGGCTGCCCTGGAACAGGGAGCCGCGGATCTGCACGCCGGTGAAGTCGACCTGGCGCATGCTGGCGCCGCGAAGGCTCACGCGTTCGAAGCGTGCTCCGGTGAGGTCCTGCTGGCGGAACTCGGTCATGGGCAGCAGGCTAGGACCAGTTCCGGACGATCTACTTCCGGTTTCCTCGTTCGCCTGGCGCGGGTTTCGGGGAACGCGGGGCGAGCGGGAGCGCGACGGTGCGGCCGTGGCACCGCCTAGTGTGCTGGTGTGGCGACCGATCTCAGCCCCACTGCCCGAGCGCTGCGCGCGATCGAAATCCTTCAGGCCCGCCCCGGTGCGACGGCCGGGGAGCTCGCCGCGGGGTTGGGAGTCACGGAGCGGGCGGCGCGGCGGTACGTGGAGATCCTGCGGGAGGCGGGCATTCCGGTCGAGTCGGCCCGGGGCCCGTATGGCGGGTACCGGCTGGGGCGCGGGACGCGGCTGCCGCCGGTCGTCTTCACGGAGCCCGAGGCCCTCGGTCTGGTCATGGCCGTGCTCGACGGCCATCCGGCGGCCGCGGACGCCGACGACCTCGTCGGCTCCGCCCTGAGCAAGGTCATCCGGGCGCTGCCGGAGGGCGTCGGCCGGCAGGCGGCCGCGCTGCGGGCGTACGCGTCGGCCGCGCCCGACCGGGACGCGGCCCGGCCGGATCCCGCCACCGCCAGCGCGCTCGTCGCGGCGGTCGCGGCCCGCCGCCGCGTGCTGGTCACGTACCGGAACGACGCCGGCAAGCAGTGGGAAGCGGAGGTGGATCCGTGGGCGGTCGTCGTCCGCCACGGGCGCTGGTACCTGCTGTGCCACTCCCACCAGGCGGACGCGGTCCGCACCTATCGGATCGACCGGATCCGTGGGATCGAACGGCTGGAGCACGAGTTCGAGCCGCCGCGCGACCTCGATCCGGTCGCGGCGCTGGAGGAGAACCTGGGCGTCGGGTGGGAGTACGCGACGCGCGTGGTGTTCGACGCTCCCCTGGCCGTGGTGGCGCGGTGGGTCCGTCCTCCCATGGGACGGCTGGAGGCGTCCGGGGACGGGTGCGTGCTTGTCGGCAGCACGAGCAATCCGGCGATGTACGCGCAGGAGTGGCTGGCGAGGCTGCCGTTCGCGTTCCGCGTGGAGGGTGGGCCCGAGCTGCACGCCGCCGTCGCGACGGTCGCCGCACGGTTCACGGCCGCCCTGACGCCCCCGCGCGTGGAATGACAACGCGCCGTTCCGCTGGCTCTGATTGCGGCATGTGCGCACCGCGCCGATCAAGGGCAATCTCATCGATCAAGGGCAAACGCACGCGGAAAAGAGATCGAACCACGCGCATTTGCCCTTGATCGACGTGGAGAGGGCCGGCGCGGGCGGGGATGGCGGGGGGCGGGCGCGGGCGGCGGGGGTGGGGGTGGGGGCGGGGGGTCAGGCGGGGACGATCATGGGGGTGCCGGCCACGGGGTCGGGGACGATCATGCAGGTCAGGCCGAAGACCTTCTCCACGAGTTCGGCCGTGACCACCTCGGTCGGTGCTCCCTCGGCGACGATGCTGCCGTCCGACATTGCGATGACGTGGTCGCAGTAGCGGCACGCGAGGTTGAGGTCGTGCATGACGATGACGATGGTCTTGCCGGCCTCGGCGTTGAGCTTGCACAGCAGCCGCAGCAGCTCCACCTGGTGGTTGATGTCCAGGTAGGTGGTGGGTTCGTCGAGCAGCAGCAGGTCGGTGTCCTGGGCCAGCGCCATAGCCACCCAGACGCGCTGCCGCTGGCCGCCGGACAGCTGCCGGATGGGGCGGTCGACGAGGTCGGCGGTGCCGGTCGCTTCGAGCGCGTTCGCGACGGCGTCGTGGTCGCGTTCGGTCCACCGCCGGAACCAGCCCTGGTGGGGGTACCGACCGCGGGCGACGAGGTCGGCGACGGTGATGCCGTCGGGCGCGATCGGCGTCTGGGGCAGCAGGCCGAGCACCCTGGCGACGTCGAGGGTGCTGAGGTCGCTGAGCGCCTTGCCGTCGAGGTAGACGGCGCCGCTGCGCGGGGCGAGCAGCCGGGCGAGGCCGCGCAGCAAAGTGGACTTGCCGCACGCGTTCGCGCCGACGATCGCGGTCACCTTGCCGTCGAGCACGGTGACGTCGAGGTTCGACACGATGTTCTGGTCGTCGTACCCGAGGGACAGGCCCTCGGCGCGCAGCCGGGTCATCCGCCCGCTCCTTGCCGGTTGGTGGTGGCCAGCAGCCACAACAGATACGGTGCGCCGACGGCGCCGGTGACGACGCCGGTGGGCAGCGGCGTGGGCATCAGGTGTACGGCGACGAGGTCGGCGGTCAGCAGCAGCACGGCGCCGACGAGGGCGGCGGGAATGATGCCCCCGGTGGCTGGGCCGAGCAGCCGGTTGGCGATCGGTCCGGCGATGAGCGCGACGAACACGATCGGGCCGGCCACCGAGACGGCCAGGGCGACGAGGACGACGCCGGCGGCGAGCAGTCCGGCACGGCTGAGCTCGGTGCGGGTGCCGAGGGCGCGGGCGGTGTCGTCGCCGAGCTCCAGCGCGCGGAGGGGACGCTGCAGCAGCACAGCCAGGGGCAGCAGGACGAGCAGGGCGATGCTCAGCACCCGTAGTTCGCTGGTGCTGGCCTGCCCGACGGAGCCGGTCAGCCAGTGCATGGCCTGCCGGGCCTGGGACAGCTGCGCCCGGCTGAGGACGTAGCCGATGAGGCCGTCGAAGAAGACGGCGACGCCGATGCCGATGAGGATGAAGCGGTATCCGGTGACGCCGTCGCGCCACGCGAGCAAGTACATCAGCGAGGCCGCGACGACGGCGCCACCGAGCGCGAGGCCGCTGATGGCGAGCCCTCCGAGATGCAGGAGCACGATCCCGCCGACGGCGGCCAGGCCGGCACCCGAGGTGATGCCGACGAAATCCGGTGACGCCAGCGGGTTTCGCAGCAGCTGCTGGAAGATCGTGCCGGAGGCACCTAGCGCGAGCCCGACGGTGAGGCCGGACAGTGCGGTAGGCAGCCGCAGGCCGCGTACGACGAAGTCGACGCTCGGGTTGTCTTCCAGGTACAGCACGGAGGCGATGACCTCCCACGCGCTGAGGCGGAAGCTGCCGATCATCATGGTGACGACGAAGAGGGCGGCGACGGCCACCGCCAGTCCGGCGGTGACCACGGCGGCGCGGGCGCTGCGGCGCCGCCGCGTGGTGAGCAGCGTCCGCGCGGCGGCGCTGGGGGGTGCGGCGGTGAGACTCATACGCTCACACCTCCGACAGCTTGGCGTAACGGACGATGGCGACGAACGCGGGCGCGCCGAGCACGCCCAGGACCACGCCGACCTGCAGCTCGTCGGGGGCACCGACGACGCGGCCGAGCACGTCGGCCAGGAGCAGCACGACGGGGGCGAGCAGCATCGAGTACGGGATGATCCATCGGTAGTCGGGCCCGCAGATGAACCGCGCCAGATGTGGCACGACGAGCCCGATGAAGATAATCGGCCCGCAGGCGGCGGTGCCGGCGCCGGCGAGGACCGCGACCACGGCGAACGCCGCGGCGCGCGTGCGGGTGACGTGCTGCCCGAGCCCGCGCGCGACGTCCTCGCCGAGGGCGAGGCCGTTGAGAGCGCGCCCGAAGCCCAGCGATACGACGAGGCCGAGCAGCAGGAACGGCGCGACGCCGGTCAGGATCGGCGCGTACCGGCCGGCGAGCGAGCCGACCTGCCAGAAGCGCAGCTCGTTGAGAGCGTCCACATTGGTCATCACGATGCCGCTGGTGACCGAGGTCAGCCCGGCGGCGACGGCTGCACCGGCGAGGGCGAGCTTGACGGGCGTGGCACCCTCCCGTCCGAGCGAGGCGATCGAGTACACCAGCAGGAGCGCCCCGATGGCTCCGGCGAACGCGAACCACACGTAGACCCCGACGCCGCGAAAGCCGAGCACGGTGATGGCGAAGACGACGAACGCGGCGGCGCCGGCGTTGATGCCCATGATCCCCGCGTCGGCGAGGGGGTTGCGGGTGACGCCCTGCAGGATGGCTCCGGCTACGCCGAGGGCCGCGCCGACGAGGATGCCGAGCAGGGTGCGGGGGACGCGCAGCTCCAGCGTGACGGTGCTGTTGATGGACCCGTCGTTGCTCATGCTGCCCAGGGCGTGCAGGACGTCGGACAGGCTGATCGACCGCGAGCCCATCGTCACGCTCAGGAACGCGACGACGGCAAGGACCACGCAGAGCGCGGCGAGCCCGGGCCCGAGGGCTGAGGCTCGCCGCGACCCGCGGGCCGGGCTGCGCCCTCCCGCCGAAGTGCGCCCTGCGGGTCGGCTAGTTGCCGACATTCGGGTCCGCGGCCTTGACCGCTGTGGTCAGCTTGTCCAGTTCGGTTGCGAAGTCGCCGTACGTGTGCAGCCAGTACGCCGGCCACGACACGACCGCGCCGGCCTTCGCGGCCTTGATCTTGAACCAGGTCGGCTGCTTCTTGCCCCAGTCCGCGTTGGACGTGGGGGTGAACGACCGGCCGTCGAACAGGATCAGGTCGGGCTGGTACTTGTCGGCGTTCTCCCAGCTGAGGTTCTCCCAGTACGGGAAGCCGGGGTCGGGCTTGTCCGGGTTGATCACCTTGAGGCCGAAGCTCTGCAGGTCGAGCAGCTCCGGCGCGTACTGGGGGTTGGCGAAGTACAGCTTGTCGTCGCTGGGCGACACCGCCCCGACGGTCAGGCCCGGCTTGCTGGCCGCCGCCGCCTTGAACGCGGTGACCGCCTCCTCGAAGCGCTTCTTGTTCGCGGCGATCTGCGGGTCGTCGACCTTGGCGCCGAGGCTTACGGCGAGATCCTCGTACCCCTCGGCCAGCTGGACGATCGACTTGCCCTGCGAGACACCGACGACCGGAGCGAGCTCGGCGAGCTTCTTGCTCTTCTCGTCCACGCCCTCCTCCAGGCCACTGTGGGCCTTCTCCGCGGGCCACCAGTCGCCGACGATGAGGTCGGGCCGCAGCGCCGCGGCCTTCTCGACGTCGATCTTGCCCCACTCCTCGCCGAGGATCTCGATGCCGGTGAGATCCAGACTCTTCAGGTTGGGGTCGGTCTTGACCGACTCGTCGGCGTAGATGCCGATCGGCTTGATGCCGAACGACATCAGCGCGGCGGCCTCGCCCGCGTGGGCGATGATCCGCGTGGGGGTCTTGTCAGCCTTGATGACCTGGCCCGAGCCGTCGGTGAAGGACCAGGGCCCCGCGGCGGCGGGCGTATCGCTGGCTGAGGTGTCGTCGCCGCAGCCGGCAAGCAGGGCGCTCAGCGCCGCCACGGCCAGGACCGGACGCCATGCGCGCATGGTGAGGTTTCCGTTCTCTATGAGGAGTGAGGCAGGCACAGTTAGGTTAGGCTAACCACTGCTGCGTGTTTTCGCCAGTCCATGATCGGACCGCGCCTGCCCGGCCCCTCACGACCGCCCGTAGGCGTAAGGCGGGCCTAGTCGAGCCAGTGGGCCGTGTCGCCAACGTGGACGGTGCCGGGGGTCTCGACCGCCGCGTACACGCCGAGGCTGTTGCCCAGCTCGCGGGCGACCCAGCGCAGCACCGCGCGGTCGTGCGGCACCGTCGTGGTCTCCTTGGTGATCATCACGCAGCGCTCGCACGGCTGGGTGAACCGCAGCCGCAGCCCGCCGATCGCCAGCCGCCGGCCGATCCAGCCCTGCTCGGGATGTCCGGTCGTGCCATCGTCCACGGCGCCGTCGAGCACCAGGTTCGGCCGGAACCGGGTGACGTCGATCGCGCTGTCGGGGAGCGCCGCGGCGAGGCTGCGCAGAGTTGTCGTGGTCATCACGTGGAGCGCGCCCTCGAGCCAGTGCGTCTGGTGCGCGTCGAGCGTGACCTTGGCCTCGACCGCCTCGCTGAGCAGGCGGTCGGCGTCGGGAGCGTCGGAGCGGACGCGCCGGCCGTCTGGCAGGTGAAGCTCGACCACCCCGGGCTCGACGGTGACGGCTCCCACCCGCATGAGCCCTGGGACATCACCGGCCCAGGTGAACTCGTCGCGCTCGTCGCGCACGCCGATGCCCCGGTCACCCTCGATGCCGAGCACGCCGACCGCGACGGCGTCGAGCCGCTCGCCGCCGATGGACTTCACCGGGTACCGCCAGAGCTGCTCGAGGTGCATCCCGCGATGGTATCCGCCAAGCGCGCCCCTCCGGAGTCCGCGCGGGTGACGCGATGGCGACCCAGGCCGGGACGGGCAGCGACGCCGTCTGTCCAGTCAGGACGGCCACAGCGAAGGGTGCGGCGCGAAGGCGCCGAGGACGGTCTGCAGGGCCAGAAGGCCGGCAAGACGCTCCTCTGAGCACCCGGACCGACTACGGTTGGGCTGTGGAGTACAGGGCGCTGGGCCAGTCGGGCCTTCAGGTTTCGGTGTTGTCGATGGGCACGATGACGTTCGGCGGCAAGGGCGGTTTCGCCAACGTCGGCACGACCGGCGTCGACGAGGCGCGCAAGCAGGTCGACCGCTGCCTCGACGCGGGCATCAACCTCATCGACACCGCCGACGTGTACTCGGACGGCGCGTCCGAGGAGATCGTCGGCGAGGTGCTCCGCGGCCGGCGGGACGACCTGCTGCTCGCGACCAAGGTGCGCTTCCGCATGGGCCCCGGCCCCAACGACGCCGGGCTCTCCCGACACCATCTCATCGCCGGCTGCGAGGCGAGCCTGCGGCGGCTCCAGACCGACCACATCGACCTGTACCAGCTGCACGAGTGGGACGGACTGACGCCGCTGGAGGAGACGTTCGAGGCGCTGGATCTGCTGGTCCGGGCGGGCAAGGTGCGGTACGTCGGGTTGTCCAACTTCGCCGGCTGGCAGCTGATGAAGGCCATCGGCACGGCCCAGCTCGGCAGCCTGCCCCAGCCGGTCAGCCAGCAGATCTACTACTCGTTGCAGGCCCGCGACTCCGAGTACGAACTGATCCCCGCCGCGGTCGACCAGGGGCTCGGCGTGCTGGTGTGGAGCCCTCTCGCAGGCGGCCTGCTCTCCGGCAAGTACCGCCGCGATCGCGAGGCGCCCGCCGGCAGCCGCCAGCTCACCGATTGGGACGAGCCTCCCGTGTACGACGAGGACAAGCTCTACGACACCGTCGAGGTTCTCGTCCAGGTCGGCGAGGCGCACGGCGTCTCGGCCGCGCAGGTGGCCCTCGCCTGGCTGCTCGGCCGCCCCGCGGTGAGCACCGTGGTGGTCGGCGCCCGCACCAGCGAGCAACTGGCCGACAACCTCGCGGCCGCCGATCTGGTGCTCACCGACGACGAGCGGCGGCGCCTCGACGAGGTCAGCGCGCAGCCGCTGCTGTACCCGTACTGGCACCAGGCCAAGACGGCCCGCGACCGCCTCTCCCCCGCCGACCTCACGTTGCTCGGCCCCCACCTGTAACCAACCCGCACAAGCCCGCGGGCCGACCCTCCACTGTCCAAATCGGACCGCCGTGCCGGCCGCGTCGCGGACCGGCGCCGCGCCGAGGCCGTCGCCGCACCGGTCGTGCCACGTGGCGCCGCGGTGACATTGACGGCCTCGAGGGGCCTAGCGACCGTCGTCGCGTTCTATTCGCAGCTCGCGTTCCAGCTTCGCTACGAGGGTGCGCAGGTCGTCGAGGTGTTGGCTGACCATGATGCGGTCTACGTCGTCGGGGATGCCGTCATGGTCCTCGTCGGAGGCGATCCGTTCGGTCATCTCCAGGCGCCGGGCCTCCTCCATGGAGTTGACGATGACCGCGATCAGGATGTTCACCAGCAGGTTCGCCGTGATGAGCACGTAGCTGACGTAGTACACGAGGGTCCAGGGCGAGACTTCCATGCCCTGGTCGATCAGGTCGGGCAGCGTCTCCAGGGACAGCAGCACGAACAGCGTCAGCACCGCCCGCCCGATCGTGCCGTACTCGTCCGGGTACCGGTCGGCGAAGATGAGCCACCCCGCCATCCCGTACACGTACAGCGTCACCATCGCCAGCGCGAGGAACCCGCCCACCCCGGGCAGGCTGCGCAGTAGCGCCGCCACGATGGTGCGCAGGCCGGGCGAGAAGCGCACGAGCCGCACCACCCGCGCGATCCGGATGATGCGCAGCACGGGTGACTCGCCGTGCAGGCCGGGGATGAACGCCGCGGCGATCACCACGAAGTCGAACACGTTCCAGCCGTGCTTGAAGAAGTCCTGGGGGCGGCGGCCGTGCGCCATGATGCGGATGGCGATCTCGGCGACGAACACGACGCGGAAGGTCCATTCCAGGCCGCGCAGCAGCGGCCGGGCGGAGCCGAGGTGCTCGTACGTCTCGAGGCCCAGCACGACCGCGTTCGCGACGATGACGAAGACGATGAGCACCTCGAACAGCCGCGACTCGGTGATCCTCCGGCATCGATCAACCATCGCGCCAGCGTACGGCCCACCAGCTAGCGCGGCCGTCGCGCCGATCAAGGGTGATCGCATCGATCGAGGGCGAACGCACGTGAAGAGGAGATCGAAACACGTGCATTCGCCCTTGATCGACGGACCGGCCGGCGGTGGGGCTACGGCCCGGCGTGCACACGCCGGGCCGTAGCCTGGGGGCGTGCTGATCCACGTCGAGCACCCCGTGCACGGCCGCCGCTGGGTGGTCCGCCGCGACGGTCAACTGCTCGCCCTCGACCAGACCCTGGCCGGACTGCTGGCGCTGCCGCTCGCGCGGGCGCGCGCCGTGTACGAGGCGGCCGCCGCGCCGGCCGACGCGGCCGGCACCGTGCTCGCGCCCATCGACGAGCAGGAGGTCTGGGCCGCAGGCGTCACCTACCAGCGAAGCCGGGAAGGGCGGCGCGAGGAGTCCGAGCCGGCCGGGCACGGCAAGCTGTACGACCACGTGTACACGGCAGCGCGTCCCGAGCTGTTCTTCAAGAGCACCGCCGCGCGGGTCGTCGCCGACGGCGAGCCGGTCGGCATCCGCACCGACTCCGGCTGGGACGTGCCCGAGGCCGAGCTCGGCGTCGTCGTGAACGCCGCGGGCGAGGTGTTCGGCTACACCGTCGGCAACGACATGAGCAGCCGTTCGATCGAGGGCGAGAACCCGCTGTACCTGCCGCAGGCCAAGATCTACAGCCGTGCCTGCGCGTTGGGCCCGGCGATCGTGCCGGCGTGGCAGGTGGAGGGCCCGTTCGAGGTGTCGATACGGGTCGAGCGCGACGGCGCCGACGCCTACTCCGGCACCACCTCGACCGCGCAGCTCGCCCGGCAGCCCGAGGAGCTGGTCGACTGGCTGACCCGGGCGCTGGACTTCCCCGCCGGTGTCGTGCTGCTCACCGGCACCGGTGTCGTCCCCGACCGCGACTTCACGCTGCGTGCCGGTGACGTCGTCGTCATCGACATCGCCGGCGTGGGAACGCTGCGCAACCCCGTGACCGTGGTCGGCCGACCTTCAGGAGGATGACGTGTCGCAGATCGTGAGCAGTTCCCCGCAGGCGCCCCACGACGTGGTCGTGCGCGTGCCCGACAGCACCCCGTCCGAGGTCGCCGCGGCGGTCGAGCGCACCCGTGCGGCCGGCGCCGACTGGGCGCGTCGCCCCGCGCCCGAGCGCGCCGCCGCGCTGAGCGCGTGCGCCGAGACCCTCGCCGGCGCCGCGGACGAGGTGGCCGCGCTCGTCGTGCGCGAGGTCGGCAAACCCGTGGTCGAGGCCCGCGGCGAGGTCGCCCGGGGCGTCGCAATTCTGCGGTACTTCGCACAGGCGGCCCTGCTTCCCGAGGGTGACGTCTTCCCCGCCGCCGACGGCGTCTCGCTCCTGCACACCCGCCGCCGGCCGCACGGCGTGGCTGGCCTGATCACGCCGTGGAACTTCCCGGTGGCGATTCCACTGTGGAAAGCCGCGCCCGCGCTCGCCTACGGCAACGGCGTCGTCCTCAAACCCGCCGAGCAGGCGCCAGCGGTGGCGCTGCGCCTGGCGGAGCTGTTCGCCCTTCCGGAGGGCGTGCTCACGGTGGTGACCGGTGGTGGCCCGGCCGGCGCGGCCCTGGTCGAGTCGGCCGACGCGGTCTCGTTCACCGGCTCCACCGCTGTCGGCAGGCGGGTCCGCGAGGCGGCCGCCGCGCGGGGCATCCCCGTGCAGTGCGAGATGGGCGGCCAGAACCCGTCGGTCGTGCTGCCCGACGCCGACCTCGACGCGGCGGCGCGCACCATCGCGGGTGCCGCAATGGGGTACGCCGGCCAGAAATGCACCGCGACCAGCCGCGTCATCGTCGTCGGGGATGCCGAAGACTTCGCGCAGCGGCTGACCGCCGCCGTGGAGGCGCTATCGGTGGGCGACCCGGCGGATCCCGGTACCGTCGCCGGACCCGTCATCGACGAGGGCGCCCGCGACGCGGTGGTCGACGCCGCGCGGCGCGCCGCCGGGCGGGGGGCGAAGGTTCTGACGGGCGGCGCGGCGCTCGACCGCGACGGCTTCTTCGTCGCCCCTACGGTCGTGACCGGCGTACCCGACGGCGACGCCCTGCTCACCGAAGAGGTCTTCGGGCCGATCTGCGCCGTCCAGCCGGCCGCCTCGCCGCAGGCCGCGATCGAGGCCGCCAACGCGGTCCGGCAGGGGCTGGTGGCGGCGCTGTTCACCCGCGACCTGACGGCGGCGCTGACCCTCGCCCCGCGCTTCGAGACCGGCATGGTCAAGGTCAACGCGCCCACGGCCGGCGTCGACTTCCACGCCCCATTCGGCGGCGACAAGGAGTCCAGCTACGGCCCCCGCGAGCAGGGCCCGGCCGCGAAGGACTTCTACACCCGCACGGTAACGGTCACGCTAACCCCGGCGTAGCGCGCGCTCACGCCCCCCGCCCTCCCCCTCTTTCCGTCGATCAAGGGCAAACGCACGTGGTTCGATCTCTTTTCCACGTGCGTTTGCCCTTGATCGATGCAATCGCCCTTGATCGAGCTGTCGCCCGAAGGGCGCCTGCCGGGACAGTGCGATGGCCGTCGGAGGCGCGCCAGGACATCGCGGCGTGCCCGCGGCGCTCGTCTACGCGTTCGTCGTGTAGCCCACGCTCACAACGGCTTGTGATAGATGACGAAGTCGCACGGGGTCGCGAGCCAGGCCGCGACGAGCTCGCCGGCGGCGACGGTCGCCGCCACCCCGGCCGGGTCGGTGCGGGCCACGCCGTCTCGCCACAGGCCGGACTCGGCATCCGCGCACACCCGGTCGACCAGGTCGGCGACCTCCGCCACGAAGCCGGCGTCAGTGGCCCTCGCGGCCGGTACCAGCGCGATCTCCACCCGGCCAGACTATACGGCCGCCCGCGCAGGCCGTTGCGGTGCGCCACCACCACGAGCAGGTCCGGGGCGACGGTGATGGCGCCGTCGACGCCGAGGCCGTTGATCGCGCCGATCGCCTGCACGAGCGGTGAAATGCGCGAGCATGGCCTCATGACCAAGTTGACCGGAAAGCAGATCGCCGACGCCGGGCTGCAGGGGTGGGCCTACCTGCTCGGTGGCCTACAGACACGTATCAACACACCGGACTTCGCCACCGGGGTGTCGCTGCTCAACGCCATAGCCGAGGCCGCCGAGCGGGAGGATCACCACCCCGACCTCGACCTGCGCTACACGCACCTCGACGCCCGGCTCACCAGCCACGACGCGCGGGGGGTCACCGAACGGGACGTGCGATTGGCCCGTACCATCTCGGCGCTCGCCGCGGACGCCGGCCTGCGCACGGAGTCCGCCACCGTCTCGCGCCTCGAACTGGCGCTCGACGCGCCCGCGTACGAGGCGATCCGGCCGTTCTGGCGTGCGGTGCTGGCGTTCGCCGACAACCCGGCGCCCGGCGTCGACGACGAGCTGAACGACCCGCACGGCGCGCTGCCGACCATGTGGTTCCAGCAGTCGGGCAGCGAGGAGCCGCGCCAGCGCTGGCATCCGGACGTGTGGGTCGAGCCGGCGCAGGTCCGGCCGCGCATCGCCGCCGCGCTCGCCGCCGGGGGCACGCTCGTCGACGACGACCAGGCGCCGAGCTACTGGGTCCTCGCGGACCCCGACGGCAACAGGGTCTGCCTGTGCACCTGGCAGGAGCGCGACCGGTCCGAGCCGTGACAGAGCGGGCTCGCGCTCACCTCCGCCCGCGCGGGTCATGCGCCGTGTTCACCGTGGGGCACGGCGCCCGGCCTGCCGAGGAGCTGGTCGCCGTGCTCCGCGACGCCCGCGTCGGGGTGCTGGTCGACATCCGCCGGTACCCGGTGTCGCGGCGGCACCCGCAGTTCGGAGGTGAGGCGCTCGCGGCCACGGTGGACGCCGCGGGCATCGGGTACGAATGGCAGGGCGGGGCGCTGGGCGGGAGGCGGTCGCGGCGCCGGGACTCGCGGCACACCGCGCTGCACAGCCCTGCCTTCGCCGGGTACGCGGACCACATGGACACAGTGGACTTCCGCTCGGCGGTGGACGAGCTGGTGGCGCGGGCGGCCACCCAACGCCTGGCCATCATGTGCGCGGAGACGTACTGGCGCAACTGCCACCGGATGCTCGTCGCCGACGCGTTGACGCTGCGCGGCGCGGACGTCACGCACCTCGTCACGCCCGGCCGGTCGGAGCCGCACCGCCCACACCAGACGATGCGGCGCGGCTCCGACGGGTGGCCGGTCTACGACGTACCGGACACCCTCATTTAGCCAGTGCAGGCGGCGCCGTTCACGGTGACCAGGCCGGGTGCGGGGTTGGCGCCGCCGGCGGTGGTGGCGTTGAAGCCGAACATCGCCTGCCCGCCCGGGTCGATCCGGCCGTTGTAGCTCTCGTTGCGGGCGGTCAGCGTCGCGCCTGACTGGGTGGCCCTGGCCATCCACGCCTCGCGCAGCTTCTGGTCGCCGGTGAACGCGAACCGGACCGTCCAGCCGTTGATCGGCGTGCTGCCGGTGTTGGTGATGTTGACCTGGGCGGTGAAGCCGCCGCCTTCGGCCCAGGTGCCGTAGTTGGTGTACTTCACGGTGCACCGCCCTGGCGCCGGCGCCTGTCCGCCGCCCTGGTCGGCGAGGAAGGACGCGATCCACGCCAGCGCCGAGTTCCAGTTGATGGCCAGCTCGTTGGTCGCGTACGAGTCGATGTGGTCGACGTAGCAGAACATCGGCTTGCAGCCGGACAGCAGCTGCTTGGCGTACGGGTCGTCGAGGGAGGCGTTGGCGCCACCCGCGATCGTGCCGGCCGGCGGGTTCGGCAGGCTCTCGTCGAGCTGGTGGCCGAAGATCCGGCTGTGCTGGTTCTGGCTGCTCTTCTCGCCCCAACCGGTCACATAGGACTGGTTGAGGGCGTTGCGGCCGAAGATGTAGTCCATGCTCTGCACGGCGGCGTCCCGGTACGTCACGTCGCCGGTCAGGTCGAACGCCGTGGCCAGCACGACCGCGTTGTTGATGAGGTTGCTGTTGGCGCCCCAGAAGTAGTTCCCGGCGTCGCCCTTCATCGGCAGCCCGTACGCCTCGGCACGGATCGTCGCCAGGTACCGGTCGGCGGCCGCCGTCACCGAGGCGCGCAGCCGCTGCCGCTCGGCGGAGGTGATGCCGCTGGGCACGGTCGCCAGGTCGAGCCGGGCGAGGGCGGCGGTGCTGCCCCAGCCGAAGCCGGACGAGGCGAACACGTCGGCGGTGTGGTGCGGTGAGGCGGTCACCTCTTGCCAGTACGCCTCGTCGCCGGTGGTCAGGTAGAGCTCGGCGGCCGCCCAGTAGAACTCGTCGGTGGCGTCGTTGTCGCCGTACGTGCCGCCGCCGTTGTTGTCGTTCGGGTCCTGGTACCGCGCCGGGTTCGCCTTGGCCGCGGCGTACGCCGTCTTGGCGGCGGCGAGGCTGCGGGCCGCGAAGGCGGCGTCGTACGGGGCGAACAGGCGCGCCCCCTGTGCGGCCACGGCGGCCAGGTTGAGCGTGGCCGGGGTGGTCGGCGCGTGCAGCTCGCGCTGCTGGGGGTCGTCTTCGGGTTGCAGGGGCAGCCCGGTCCAGTTCTGGTCGTGGATCTTGTGGTGCGCCATGCCGGCGAGCGGCTTGCCGGCCGGGATCTGCATGCGCAGCAGGAACTCCAGTTCCCAGCGCGCCTCGTCGAGGATGTCCGGTACGCCGTTACCGCGCTCAGGCACCCGCAGGGTGCTGTCGGCGAGGTCCGCGCCGTGCTTCGCGGTGACCGCGGTCTTGCTGCGCTCGAAGGCGTTGAGCAGCTGGTAGGTGGCGATGCCGCCGTTGACCACGTACTTGCCGTGGTCGCCCGCGTCGTACCAGCCGCCCCGCACGTCGAGCCTGTGGTCGCACACACCGGCCTGGCACGGCACGTCGGTGTCACCCTTGTTCGGCGCCACACCGAGGTGGCCGGCGGGACGGGCGTACTGCTCCCCCACCAGGTTGCCGTCGATGGCGATGCCGCTGCGCTGGATGTAGAACACCTGCAGCGCGTCGGAGCGCAGTTGGCTGTACAGGTCACCGGAGATGTCGAACGGGTGGCTGGTCTCGCCGTCGGCGGTGAGCGTGTATCCGGCGCCGGCGGTCGCGAACGCGGTGAAGTCCACTGTGTGTACATTCTGGCCGGACGCCGCGTCGACGCCGCGCGGCGTGGTCTGGCCCTCGGCGACGACCGCGCCGGCCGCGTTCTTGAGCTGCCAGGGCAGCGCCTCGGTCGCGGCGGTCACCACGGTCGCGTTCTTGGGGCCCTGGGGCAGGTAGCCGACCTGGTTCACACGCACGCGCGGCCCGGTGTCCGGCACGTACGGTGGCTCCTCCTCACCGCCGCGCAGGGACACGTCGTCCAGGCACAGCCGGTACGCCTCGGCGTTGCCGCCGACCTGGAGTACGACCTGGCCGTTCTCGCTGCTGACGGGCGAGGTGAAGGTGTACGTGTACACGGTGCTGGTCGCGGTGATGGCGACCGTCTCGGACAGCGCCGCCGTCCACGGCTCCTCGCCAAGTTGCACCGCCGCCCGCACGGTGGCCGCGGGGTCGGCGCTGGCCCGGAACGAGAACGTGTACTCCGCACCCTGCACCAGCGGCACGCCGTTCTGGCCGATGCCGGCGTCCCACGGGTTCGCGAGGCCGCCCGGCACGTCCGCGCACAGCTGCCCGTTCTCCACCCCGGCGGTCGTGGTGCCGTACGTGAACCAGCCGCTCGTGCCCTCGTCGAAGCCGCCGTTCTCGACCTGCTCGGGGTCGCCGGGCTGCCCGGCGTCGTCGCTGGTCAAGGAGACATCGTCGAGGCAGAACGTGAACGCCTCGGCGGCGCCGCCGAGCTGGAACGTGAACACCCCGTTGGTGGAGTCGAGGCTGCCGGTGAAGTCGTAGGTGAACGTCTGCGGTGTCGCGGTGAGCGCGACGTCGCGGGAGAGCACCGTCGTGTAGGGCGCCTCGTTGAGTTGCACGTTCGCCTTGACCGTGGCGGTGGTGCTGGCCGAGGCGGTGAAGGACAGGGTGTACGGCGCGCCGTCGACCAGCGGGATGTCGCCGTGGCCGAGGCTGGCGTCCCACGGGTTGGTGGTGCCGGCGGGCACCTGGGAACACAGCTTGCCATCGACGACGGAGACCGGCGCGTTCTCCGTGGCCCACCACGGTGCCGTCGAGCTGTCGAAGGTGCCGTTGTCTATGTACTCGACCTCTTCGGCGTACGCGTTGACTGCGCCGAGACCGACGCCCGCGAGCGCGAGCACGGTGACCGCCGCGATGCTGATCTTCGTCCGGTTCACCGGCCGCCCTCCGTGACATCGAAGAGTAAGAGTGGAAGCGCTCCCATCCTCGTTGCGGGCATCACGGAAGTCAATGGGTCAACCTGTCGCGGGGTCGGGCGTGGCCCGCGATCAAGGCCCCTCTCGTCGATCAAGGGCAAATACACGTGGTTTTGAGATCGAACCGCGTGCATTTGCCCTTGATCGACGGAAGTGGCGGGCGGTGGCGGCGCGGCGGAGGGCGGCGCGCAGGGGCGATGCCGCGCGGGACATGAGCGCGGCGTACGCGAGGCCCGCGGCCAGGGATGCCGCGACCGCGAGGAGGGTGTTGTGGTGGTCCAGGCGGGGGTACACCTGCCAGTGCGTCAGGTAGATGTACAGCGACCCGGCGGCCAGCACCCCCGCGACCCGGTTCACGGCGCCGACGCTCGGCAGGCTCGGCACCCAGATCAGCAGGACCAGACCCACGAGCACCACCGCCTCCCGTGACAGGTCGTCGAAGTACCCGGGCACCGTCACCACCGCCGCGAGGGTGACCAGCGCGCGCTGCCACCCCGTCGCCGCCTTGGCGGCGGCCCAGCCGATCGCGAAGAGCCAGAAGACCCGCACGGCCGACGGCAGGTGGTACTGCTCCCGCAGGCCCAGCAGGTCGTAGCGGGTGACCAGTCCTGCCAGGAGGACGCCGATCGGAAAGCCATACGGATAGCGGCGTTCCAGCCGGTCCAGCGCCGGCACGGCGAGCAGCGCCGCCGCGACGGCGAGGATGTAGACCAGCGCCTCGACGAACCAGAAGTGCCACCCGGACCAGCCCGGGCTCGGCCCGAACACGCCGCCGAGCAGAAACAGGCTGGGCAGCCCGTACTGGCCGGTGACGAGCATGACGGCGGCGATCCACGCGACGCTCGGCACCGCGATGCGCCGGATACTGGTGCCGATATGGCGTAACCGCTCGCCGCGCCCCGCCGCGGTGAGGTGGAAGCGGGCGAAGTTGAAACCGGCCACGCCGAGCAGCAGGTGCGCCCCGCCGGACACGTTGAACAGCGTGGCGTGCGTGCCGACGACGAGCACGATCGCGATCGCCCGCAGCGCGACCGTGGTGTCCAGCGCGTGACGGCGGCGCGGCTTGGCCGGAGCGCGCAGCGACCGGATCGGCGTCGTGTGCCAGTCTGCGGGCAGGTGCCCCAACGCCTGCTCCAGCCGCAGCGACATCTCCACATAGGACAGCGAGTCGCCGCCGAGGCTCACGAAGCTGTGGTCGGGCGTGACCTCGTCGGAGTCGAGGATCTCCGCGTACAGCGCGCACAAGTCGCTGGCGGGTGACGATGCCGATGGGACGGCCAGCGCGCGGACGGCGGCGTGGTCGGGTTTGCCCGACGGCAGGCGGGGCAGCTCGGCGACCGCGGCCACCCTGACCGCGCTGGGCGGCAGCCCGGTGCCGGCGACCACCAGGCGCCGCACCCGCGCCGGGTCGGCGGGCTCGCGGGCGGCCACCAGCAGCTCGTCGTCGCCGCCGACGCAGTACGCGGTGACGGCGTGCCGGTCGAGCAGCTCCTCGACCCGGTGCGGGTCGATGCGCAGCCCGCGGATCTTGGCGAACTGGCTGAGACGCCCCACGATCTCGTACAGCCCGTCGGTTGCCCGCCGCGCGATGTCGCCGGTGTGCAGCTCGCCGACGGTGGAGCCGAGACTCAGGTCCGCCGGGCCGGAGGCGTACCCGAGCATGACGTTGGGCCCGCTGTACACGAGCTCGCCCGTGTCGGGGTCCCCCTCCGGCAGCGGGTCGAGGCGGAACGAGCCGCCCGGAATCGGTACCCCGATCGCCGAGGGACGGGAGGCGGCCAGTCCCGGCGGCAGGTACGCCATCCGCGCGGTCGCCTCGGTCTGGCCGTACATGACGAACAGGTCCCAGCCGGCGCGCTGGCCGAGCGCCGCGTAGCGCCGGACCCGGTCTGGCGCGAGCCGCCCGCCCGCCTGCGTCACGTACCGCAGATCCGGCAGCCGCATCTGTTCGAAACCGACCCGGTCGAGCAGATCGAACGTGTACGGCACACCGGCGAACGCGGTGCCTCGCTGGGCGCGGAACAGCTCCCAGAAGCACGAGTCGGTGACGGACAGGTCGGTCAGGATGAGGCCGGCACCGCGCAGCAGGTGGCTGTTGATGACCGACAGGCCGTAGCAGTAGTGCATCGGCAGTGTGGTGGCGGCCCGGTCGGTGGGGCGGATGTCGAGGTACTCCGCGATGGCCTCGGCGTTGGCCTGGAGGCTGTCGAGGGACAGCCGCACCAGCTTGGGCGAGCCGGTCGAGCCGGAGGTGCTCAGTAGCAGGGCCAGGTCGGCGTGCGTGGCGTGGGCCGAGACGACCCGCCGCTCCTCGAAGACCAGCCCGCCGGCGGTCGGGTGCAGCACCACGTCCGGGTCGTACGCGGCGGCCAGGTCGTCCGCGGCGCCGGGGGTGACGAGCAGCAGGGGGTGGCCGCCGGCCAGCGCCGCCAGGTAGGCGACGACGGCGTCGACGGTGTTGGCCCCGGTGAGCATCACGAGCCGCCGTTCTTGGCCGAGGCGGCGGGCGGTCGCTGCCACCCGGGCCGCCAGGTCGGCGTAGGACACCGTGCCCTCGGCGGTGATGAGGGCGGGGCGGCCCCCGAAGGCGGCTAGATTTGCCGCAAATGAGGCGGTTACGACGCGCGGTTGTGCCACGAACTGAGCTTAAGGAAGGCTAGCCTTAGATCGGAGCTAGCTGGGCGTATCCTCATCGCAAGCTGGGAGAATGATTGCCAAGGCTATCCTTAGTCAGGTATGCCTTACCTGTGAGTTTTCGCAGCGTACGGATCTACTTGGCCCTGGCCTTGGTCGCCGGGGCCGCCGCGTGTGGCGGCGACGAGTTCGACAGTGGCGACCCGGGCGACAAGACCATCACGGTCTACAGCGGCCGGGGCGAGTCGCTCGTGGCGCCGGTGCTCGAAAAGTTCGAGCAGCAGTCCGGCATGACGGTCAAGGTCCGGTACGGCAGCACCGCCCAGATGGCGGCCCAGATCGAGGAGGAAGGCGACAAGAGCCCCGCCGACATCTTCTTCGCCCAGGACGCGGGCGCGCTCGGCGCGGTCGCCAAGCGCGGCCTTTTCGCCCCCCTCCCCTCCGACGTGCTGGCCAAGGTGCCCGCCGCCTACCAGGCCCGCAGCGGCGAGTGGGTCGGCGTGACCGGGCGCAGCCGAGTGTTCGCGTACAACGTGGACATGGTGCCGCAGGCCGACCTGCCCACGTCCGTGTTCGACCTGACCGGCCCGCAGTGGCGCGGGAAGGTCGGCGTCGCGCCCACCAATGGCTCGTTCCAGGCGTTCGTCACCGCTCTGCGGGTCCAGCACGGCGACGCCAAGGCCAAGGAGTTCCTGACCGGGCTGAAGGCCAACGGCGCCCTGATCCGGGAAAGCAACATCCAGATCGTCCAGGAGATCAACGACGGCAAGCTCGCCACCGGGCTGGTCAACCACTACTACGTCTTCGAGCAGGCCAAGGAGAAGGGCATCTCCGCCGACCAGATGAAGGCCAAGCTGCACTTCTTCCCCAACGGCGACACGGGCGCCCTGGTCAACGTGGCCGGCGTCGGCGTGCTCAAGAAGGCCGCCACCGACCCGGACGCCAAGGCGCTCGTCGACTACCTGCTCAGCACCGACGGCCAGACCTACTTCGCCGGCGAGACCTTCGAGTACCCGCTCGTCGCCGGCGTCCCGACCGCACCCGGCCTGCCAGCGCTCGACAGCCTCGCCGCCCCGAAGATCGACCTCAACGACCTCGACACCCTCGACGCGACCGTCACGATGATCAAGGAAGCGGGGTTGGCCTGAGCACGACACAGCCCGTCGCCGCGCCCGCCCGCTGGGCGGCGCGGCGGGTCGCGCCCCGGCCGGCGCTCGCGGTGGCGTCGGCCGCCGCGGTCGCGGTCGCGCTCGTCCCGGTCGTCTACCTCGCGGTGCGCACCAGCGAGGCGGGCTGGTCGCGGATCGTCGACGAGCTGTTCACCCGCCGCGTCGCCGTGCTCGCGGGTCGCAGCCTCGCGCTCGCGGCGGTCGTGACAGCGGCCTGTACCGCGATCGGCGTGGGCGCCGCGTTCCTGGTGACCCGCACCGACCTGCCCGCCCGGCGGTTCTTCGGCGTCCTGGCGGCGCTGCCGCTGGCCGTACCGACCTATGTGGCCGCCTTCGCCTGGATCTCCACTGTGGACCGTTTCGAGGGCTTCTGGCCCGCGGCGCTCGTGCTGACGCTCTGCTCCTACCCGTACGTCTTCCTGCCCGTCGCGGCCGCCCTGGCCGGCGGCGACCCGGCCCAGGAGGAGGTGTCGCGCTCGCTGGGACGCGGTGCCTGGCGCACCTTCGCCACCGTCACACTGCGCCAGGCGCGGCCCGCCATCGCGGCCGGGGCGCTGCTGGTCGCCCTCTACGTGCTGTCCGACTTCGGCGCGGTCTCCATCGTCCGCGTCGACACGTTCACCCGGGCCATCTTCACCGCGTTCAACGTGGGCTTCGACCGCACCGGCGCGCTCGTGCTGTCCACCGTGCTCGTCGTGCTCACTGTCCTGCTGATCGGCGGCGAGCTGATGACCCGGGCGCGCGGCGCCCGGTACGCCCGGGTCGGCGGCGCCGGGCGGCCGCCGATCCGCCTCCCGCTGCGCGCGGCCCGCTGGCCGGCCGCGGCC
>NZ_JBAKHX010000087.1:0-31786 GCF_036906915.1 Micromonospora sp. CPCC 206061 | reverse complement strand
GCGTTTGCCCAGCTCAACCCCTAAACTCCAGCACACGTGTGACTACGAACTGCGGAACCCGGGTTTCCCCGCAGGCACGCCGAACGGTCGTCCCCGCCAAGACGGCTCGGGCGCTGGCCCGAAAAGGAGGTCAAGGTGGCTACGAGTCCCTCCGCCCATCGTGGCGGGCCCCGGCGGAAGAGACTGCTCGTCGTCAGAGCGCTGGTCGCCGGTGTGATTGGTGTCGTGACGGCGGCCACGGCCGCGGTGACGATGCCGTCGGCGGACGCGGCGGAGAGCACGCTGGGTGCGGCGGCCGCGCAGTCAGGCCGGTACTTCGGCACGGCGATCGCGGCCGGCCGGCTCGGCAACTCGACGTACACCACGATCGCCGGACGTGAGTTCAACATGGTGACGGCCGAGAACGAGATGAAGCCCGACGCCACCCAGCCACAGCGCGGGCAGTTCAGCTTCAGCTCCGGGGATCAGATCTACAACTGGGCCACACAACGCGGGATGAAGGTGCGCGGCCACACTCTGGCCTGGCATGCACAGCAGCCCGGGTGGATGCAGGGCCTGTCCGGCTCCACGCTGCGCCAGGCCATGATCGATCACATCAACGGGGTGATGGGTCACTACAAGGGCAAGTTGGCCGCCTGGGACGTGGTGAACGAGGCGTTCAACGAGGACGGCAGCCGCCGCCAGTCGAACCTGCAGGGGACCGGCAACGACTGGATCGAGGTGGCGTTCCGCACCGCCCGCACCGCCGACCCGTCGGTCAAGCTCTGCTACAACGACTACAACATCGAAAACTGGTCGTACGGCAAGACCCAGGGCGTGTACCGCATGGTCCAGGACTTCAAGTCCCGAGGAGTGCCGATCGACTGCGTCGGGCTGCAGACCCACTTCACCGGCGGCAGCTCTCTGCCGGGCAACTTCCAGACCACGCTGTCCAGCTTCGCCGCCCTCGGCGTGGACGTGGCCCTGACCGAGGTCGACGTCACCAACGCGTCGACATCGCAGTACGCGGGGCTGACCCAGGCGTGCCTGAACGTGCCGCGCTGCGTCGGGATCACGGTGTGGGGCGTGCGTGACAGCGACTCGTGGCGGTCCAGTGAAAGCCCGCTGCTGTTCGACGGCAACGGAAACAAGAAGGCCGCCTACACGTCGGTGCTCAATGCCCTCAACGCCGTCACCCCGACCACCTCACCGACCGCGAGCCCGACGACGAGCGTCTCACCCAACCCGCCGGGTGGCTCGGGCACGATCGCCGGAGTGCAGTCCGGCCGGTGCATCGACGTGCCCAACGCGACGCAGACCAACGGCACGCGCGTACAGCTCTACGACTGCCACGGCCAGACCAACCAGTCGTGGAACTACACCTCAAGCAAGCATCTGCAGGTATACGGCAGCAAGTGCCTGGACGCCAACGGCGCCGCGACGGCCAACGGCACCGCCGTCATCATCTGGGACTGCAACGGCGGGGCCAACCAGCAGTGGAACGTCAACTCCAACGGCACCATCAGCGGCGTGCAGTCCGGCCGGTGCCTGGACGTGTGGGGCACGGGCAACGGGCAGCAGATCCAGCTGTACGACTGCCACGGGCAGACCAACCAGCAGTGGCGGACCAACTTCACGAGCGGCCCGACCTCACCGCCCCCGACCTCACCGCCCCCGTCCTCTCCTCCCCCGAGCGGTTGCGCTCTTCCGTCGACGTACCGCTGGTCGTCGACCGGCGCGCTGGTGAACCCGCAGCACGGGTGGCTATCGCTCAAGGACTTCACCAACGTTGTCTACAACGGCAAGCACCTGGTCTACGCGACGAACGTCTCGAGCGCAGGATCGTATGGCTCGATGAACTTCAGCCTGTTCACGAACTGGTCCGACATGGCCTCGGCCACCCAGACCGGGATGAGTCAGGGCACGGTGGCGCCCACGCTGCTCTACTTCGCCCCGAAGAACATCTGGGTGCTGGCCTACCAGTGGGGGCCGACCTCGTTCAGCTACAAGACGTCGACCGACCCGACCAACGCCAACGGCTGGTCCGGGCCGCAGACGCTGTCCACCGCCAGCCTTCCCGACGCCCCGTATGGCGTGATCGACCAGACCCTCATCGGTGACGACCAGAACATGTACCTGTTCTTCGCCGGTGACAACGGCAAGATCTACCGATCGAGCATGCCGATCGGGAACTTCCCGGGCAGCTTCGGCTCGAACTACACGACGATCATGAGCGACTCCACCAACAACCTGTTCGAAGGGGTCGAGGTCTACAAGGTCCAAGGCCAAAACCAGTACCTGATGATCGTCGAGGCGATCGGAAGCCAAGGGCAGCGCTACTTCCGCTCGTTCACATCCAACAGCCTGAGCGGGTCGTGGACCCCGCAGGCCGCCAGCGAGAGCAACCCGTTCGCCGGCAAGGCCAACAGCGGTGCCACCTGGACCAACGACATCAGCCACGGTGACCTGGTCCGCAGCAACCCCGACCAGACCAAGACCATCGATGCGTGCAACCTCCAGTTCCTCTACCAGGGGAAGAACCCCAGCGCCGGGGGCGACTACAACCGGCTGCCGTGGCGGCCAGGTGTGTTGACCCTGCAGCGCTAGGGGGAAGGCCTGCTGACCCAGACCAACCCCATTCGCTGACCGGGGCGGTCGCGAACTCGGCGCGATTAGCTTGAGCCGGGCGCGCCGATCGAAACCAGGGGTGCCCAGTTGATGAGCGGGCAGCCATTCTGGGCGTCCTTGAGATACTCGCGCTGGGCGGTACGGAGGGCAGCCGGCGCGGGGGCTCCGTCCGCCAGTTCGCCGTACGTGCTAGCCAGGATGCGGCCGGTCGGCCGGTCCGGTACGCGGTGCAGGGCACCGATCACCGCGCGGGCGCCCCGCAGCAGGGCGACGGTGGGCAGCCCGACGGGTTCGTGCCCGGGCGCATGGTCGAGTGCGCCGGACCAGCAGGCGCCCATGACCCACCACAATGGAACCTCGCACCGCAGTAATACTCCGGCAAACAGCCGTCCTTGCTCGCCCAGGCGCAGCGAGTGCGCCAAGCCTCGGACGTGATCACCGTGGGCGCTGATTACGCCGAGCTCGTACCTGCTGCCCTTGTCTAGGGCCTTCACGAGGGGCGCGGCGAGGGGCGGTACCTCCGTCAGCCGGAAGTACTGCTTCAGCATGTCCCGTTCCACCGAGGTACCACGAAGCCCGGTATCCAGGACCGCGACAGCTCGCCGGACGGGTCGAACCTTCCGCGTACTCGCGATGGCCGCGACGGCCAGCGACGGCGCGAGCGTAACCGTGGCTCGTTCCACCAGATGCACGTCCCCGATTCGGATCGCGGCGAACGGCACCGACCACATCTCCCCGGCCGGAACCATCACCAGGTCAGTGCCTTCTGGACCGGAGTCCGATGTGGCTAGTACAGCCTTCAGCCGTTCGGGTATGAGCCGGGCGAGCCCGACCTGCCAGGGATGGGTGGGCTTTGCGAGCAGGTCCATGACGGTGTCTGGGTTGGCGAGCTGGCGTATCCAGCGCACCTGCTGGGTGTCCAAGGTGATCGTCTCGACGACGGGTGTGTCGGGAAGTGGCGGAACCCACACCGCGTACACGGTTGCCGCGCCGGCACCCCACTCGACGTCGTAGACGACGGCGTGCGTCGTCGGGCCGAGTCTCGCCCGCAGTTCGCGTATCGACTCCACCCTGCCGGCGCGACGCAGCAGTGCGGTGCCGATGAGGTCGGCCAACCGGGCGTGGTCCTCCTGCAATGCCTGGGCCGCCATTGCGTTCCACGCCGCAGCCTCCTTGGCGCTGATCCGGCCGGTGGCCTGGAACGGATCCGGTCCGCCATCCTCGATGGCGGCGATGCTGCGCAGTAGCCGGTCCAGCTCACCGCCGACTGCAAGGCTACCTTTCGCCAGTGCGGCTGGGTCGGCGTTCAGGGTGGCGGCCAGCGCCTGCGAGCGAGCGCTCTCCACCACCTCCAGAGCGGCGTGCCCGTCACCGGCGGCAGCCGCGAGTGATAGCGCCCGCAGATAGGTGGGGCGCTTGTCCTGGTATAACTGCGCCTGGCTGCGGGCGCTACCCATCCGGCGCCGCTGGCTTTCCAGCAGCCGCACCTCCTCCAGCGCTGCACGTGCTCCGTCGTCGAGACGGCCCTGCATGGTCATGAGGAGGGCCATCCCGCCACGAAGTTCCGCGCTGGCGCCTGGCCACGCAGCGGATTCCAGCTTGCTCGCCTGGCGGTAGTACTCCTCGGCGCCGGCAGTATTCCTCTCCGCCAGCTCGGCGTCGGCGAGCATCGTGAAGATCACCGAGCCGGTACCGCGATGGGTGAGCTTGGGAATGAGTTCACTCGCGGCGAGCAGGTGGTGCTTTGCCCGTGCGAAGCCTGCGCCGTCGGTTGCCTCCCACTTCGCCAGCCCCATCAGCGTGCCTACCTCGCCGTCGACGTACCCGCAGCCTCGGGCGCGCTGCAACGCCTCTTCCCAGTAAGCTTTCGCCTTCGCGGTCTCTCGGCGTGTGTGTGCGGCCTGGGCCGCGGCGTTGAGGGCAAACACGCTGCCCCGATCGTCCCCAACCCTGAGGTAGAGCTCTACCGCCTTTTCTGCCAGCGCCCCGTCATCCGTGCCGCCCGGGTCGAGGGAGCACAGCCGGCTCAGCGCATCGGCCTGCCCCTTCAGGTTCCCGTACGCCTCGTGCACCGCGGCCGCCTTTTGGAAGACCAGGCGGGCGAGGGACGGATCGTCCAGCCGGGTGCCACAGTCGTAGAGCTGGTCCCCGAGCACTCCCATCCCCTCCGGCTTGTGCGGGAGAATTGCGTCGGCCACCGCAGCCAGTTCAGCGCCCAGCCGGCCGAGAACCTCGTCCTTCCCACGGGGATCGCCGCTATCCAAATAGAGGTCGATGGCCGCGGCAATGGCCTCGTTTCGGACTCTTCGATCGCCTAGCGGGAAAAGCTCTGAGGATAGCTCCAGTAGAGCTTGGGCCTTGGCCTTGGCGCTCATCCGCGAGTTACGCAGGATGTCTCGCAACCGAGCCGCGCCGTCCCTATCCCGGCCCACTCGACGTCGAAACATCGCCACCCCCAGCATGATCGATGCACGGCTTATCGGCAGCCCGATCGTATGCACGTGACGCTACCGGTCGTGATAGGTTGCGGCGTGCACTCGGGTAGCTACGGTGGTTACAGCACGGTCATCCTCCTGGCAGCGGCCGCCGCCTTCGTCGCCTTGGCTGCGACCGCAATGCTCACCGATCATGATGCTCTGGCTGGCACGTTTGGCCTGCTGGCGTTGCTCGGCTTCGTCTTGGCCGCCCTCGCGCCCCGGATCCAAGGCGAGGTCAAGGCGGGCCTGAGCGGTTTCCAGTTCGAACTGGTCCGCGAGGTCATCGATGCCGGAGCCCGCACGGGCAGCCCGGACGACGTGGTCCTCGCGGCAATCCGGAGAGCGATCGCCAACCAGGATTCTCAGGAGCGCGAAGATTCTCGGGAGCACGAAGATTCTCGGGAGCACGAACCCGACGTGGACTTTCGAGGCCCCCCATCCCGGCGCGACACCATCGACAGGTCAGCCGACGACCTCCTGGCGCTGGCCCGCCGGACGCTGGACAGGCAATAACGCCGACGGCCGCCTCCAATTCGGGTACGCACCGCCCGCGTGTGCCGCGCACGATCGTGAACGCGGACGACCTTCACGCCACGCTGCCCGTGGATGCTCACGTGATGCGCGGGCAGCGACTGGTAGTACAACTCGGGCGATGGGACCTGCATCGCGAAGCCACCCTGCGCCATCGCGGCGGCGAACAGTCGTCGTGCAGTTTCTTGGGCGATGCGGTGCGGTTCGGCTTCCTGGGCGGACAGCGCCCGGGCGATGCTGGTGGTGCGTTTGGCTTCCAGGCGGTCAATCTCCGCGTGTATTCATGGTCCGGCGATTCCAGCGTGTCGGCTGGTCGGGTCCGGTGTCCATCGGTGCTGACACCCAAACGGTGAGGGCTGGCACCCAGCCGTGGTGGCCGCCCCGCAGCGAATGGGTGTCGGCACGGATAGTGATCGCGGGTCGGCGCGGCGATCGTTGAGGGACGGCCTGATCCCCGCCTGCGGGACTGGCCCAGGTGGCGTGCGGGGCGCGACTGACGCGAGCCGGGCACGGCAGGCGCTGGACCGGCGAACGGGCCGGGACAAGGAGGATGCGTTCGCGTCGGCGTTCCGCTATGTGTGGCTACGCTACTTCGCCCTCATTGGAGAATCGATGACCTCGACGAGGTCTTTCGCTTCGCAGCACGGAAGGAGGATGACAGATGGTCGCCGTCACACCCTGCGGGGCCGGGCCGCCGGGGGTGGCAATCCGTATCGTCTTGCGGACGGAGGAGCCGTGGATCAGTTCGACGACCAGCGCCGTGACGACATGGACACCGGGCTGTGGCGCCGCCACCACCGGCCGGGCCACGCCAGTCGGTCACCGATTCGCCGACGCTGGCCCGGCTGGCTGTTGCTCGCGGTCGCTGGTGCCGCTATCGCCGCAGGCGTCGTCGCCGGGCTGGGCCTGCTCCTCGCGGTGGGTCTGGTCGTGGCCGCCGTTGCCGTATCTGTATTGGCCGCCGACACGGGTTTCGAACATCGGCACCGCCCTCACCGGTGAGGCCAGCCAACCGTGCGACGGCGGCACCGCGCAGCCACCGCGATGACCCTGCAGCAGATGTACCTGGTGCTGCTGCTGGGCGGGACCGTGCTGCTGGCCAGCATCGCCGCCGCGCGGATGGCCAGCCGGCTCGGCCTGCCCAGCTTGCTGCTGTTCCTGGCCGTCGGTGTCGTCCTCGGCGAGGATGTGCTCGGCCTGCACTTCGACGACGCCCAACTGGCCCAGACCGCCGGGACCGCTGCGCTGGCGGTCATCCTCGTCGAGGGTGGCCTGACCACCGGCTGGACCGACGTCAAACGCCTCCTCGCGCCGGCCGGGGTGCTGGCCAGCGCCGGCGTCGGTATCTCCGTGGTGGTCACCGCCACCGGAGCGCATCTGCTACTGGGCATGGACTGGCACCTGGCGCTGCTGCTCGGAGCGATCGTGTCCTCCACCGACGCCGCCGCAGTGTTCGCCGTGCTGCGCGCCTTGCCCCTGCCGCGCAAGGTGACCGGCCTGGTGGAGGCGGAGTCCGGGTTCAACGACGCCCCCACTATCATCCTGGTGCTGGTGTTCAGCACCGCCGCCGCGGACCTGCCCCACCCCGCTCACATCGTGGCGAATGTGGCCTACCAGCTGGTGGTTGGCGCCGCCCTCGGGTTCGTGGTTGGCCGGATCGGGGTCGCTGCCCTGCGGCACATCGCGCTACCCGCGACCGGCCTGTACCCGCTGGCAACCGTCGGGTTCGGCATCGTCGCGTTCGCCGCCGCCGGCGCCGCCAACGCCAGCGGCATCATCGCCGCCTACCTCGCCGGACTCGTGCTGGGCAACTCAGCCCTACCGCACCGGGCCGCCACCCGCTCGTTCGCCGAAGGCGCCGGCTGGCTGGCCCAGATCGGCCTGTTCGTCATGCTCGGCCTACTGGTCACTCCCCGCGAACTGCCCGCCGCCGCGCTGCCTGCCATCGCCGTCGGCCTGGTCTTGCTGCTTCTTGCAAGGCCGATCTCCGTGCTGGCCTGCCTGACACCGTTCCGCGTCCCGTGGCGGGAGCAGGCGTTCGTGTCCTGGGCCGGGCTGCGCGGCGCGGTCCCCATCGTGCTGGGCACGTTCCCGATCGTGGCCGGCGTGGCCGGCAGCACGGACCTGCTCAATATCGTCTTCGTCCTCGTGGTGATCTTCACTTTGATCCAGGGCCCCACCCTGCCGGCTGTCGCCCGCTGGCTCGGCCTTGCCCGGCCGGGTGCGTTGCGAGAGGTCCATGTGGAGGCCGCGCCACTGGACGTGCTGGACGCAGACCTGCTCACCGTCGCCATCCCACCGGGCTCCCGCCTGCATGGGGTGACGATCCGCGAATTGCGGCTACCGGCGCCGACCGTGGTCACGCTGATCATTCGCGACCTCACCACGTTCGTCCCCGACCACGCCACCGTCCTGCGCGCCGGCGACGAACTGCTGCTGGTCACCACCCCGCAGGTCCGCGAGGCCACGGAACGGAGGCTACGGGCGGTCGGCCGCCGCGGTCGGCTCGCGCACTGGTTCGGCGAAACCGGCGACCCGAACCTGCCGGCACCCCACCCCGACGCCGCGGCCAACTCGTCCACCGGTATCCCGACTGGGAGGACAGGATGAACATCGAACGCACCGCACTACCCGGCGTCGGCGTCTGCCACACCGCCACCACCACAAGCCGGCAGCACCTCGGGATCATCAGCCATGTCACCGGCCGACGCGACTTGGTCCTCTACGACCCCGACTTCGTGTTCCACCATGGCGACACCGTCGTCGCGGTCGGCGACCACGACGGCGTCACCGCCCTCACCGACATCCTCACCAGCAACCCGATCTGACACCTGGCGGAGCAGCCACGCCCGGGTCCCTCGGAGCAAACCGCACGGCGGGCTCTGCGGCCAGATCATCCGCGGCACGGGCCATGTCCGACGAACCCCGGAGGCGAGGCTGCCTGGCACCCAGCAGGTTCACGGGCGCGGACAGTTACTCGTCCCCAACACGGCCCCCGCCACCCCGCGCCCGCGTCAACGCGTCGCCGGATGGGCGGGCGGTCCTGCGGACCAGCGGCTCCACCGCCCGCGCGGCGAGCGGCGCAACCACCGCAAGGATCAGCACGTACGCCGCGGCGAGTGGGCCGAGGCTGGCATGGGCGCCGGCCGCCACCGCCAGCCCGGCGATGACGATGTTGAACTCGCCACGCGGAATCAAGGCCGCACCCGCCCGGGCCCGGCCAGCCCGGCCTATACCGGCGCGACCGGCGGCCCACCACCCGGTGATGTACTTCGTACCGATCCCCACCACCGCCAGGAGCAGCGCCAGACCGGCGACCGGCGGGAGATCCGCCGGATTGGTCTGCAAGCCGAAGAACACGAAGAACACCGCCGCGAACAGATCCCGCAACGGCGACAGCAACTCCCGCGCCGTGTGCGCCAGAGGCCCGGACAGGGCGATACCGACCAGGAACGCACCCACCGCCGCCGACACCTGCAACTGCTGGGCGATCCCGGCGACCAGCACCGTCAAGCCGAGCACCTTCAGCAGCAGCACCTCCTGGCTCGGCGAGTCCACGAACGCCTCCACCGCCCGCCCGAACCGCAACGCGACGAACAACACCACCGCCACCGCCGCGGCGGCGATACCCAGGGCCAGAGAACCACCCAGCAAACCACTGCCGGCCAGCACCGCGGTCAGGATCGGCAAATACAACGCCATCGTCAGGTCTTCCATCACCAGCAGCGACAACACCACCGGGGTCTCCCGGTTACCGATCCAATCCAGATCATTGAGCACCTTCGCTGCAATGCCGGAGGAGGTCACGTAGGTGACGCCGCCCAGCGCGAGCGCGGCGACCGGCCCCCACCCCATCACCACCGCGACGATCACACCGGGGGCGGCATTGAGGACCAAATCCAGCAGGCCGCCCACCGCGGACGTGCGCAGCGTGCCGACCAACTCCGGTGCGGTGTACTCCAACCCGAGGGTGAACAGCAACAGGATCACGCCGATCTCTGCGCCGGTGGCGATGAACTCCTCACTGGTATCCAACGGCAGCAGCCCGCCGTGCCCGAACGCCAACCCCGCCAGCAGGTACAGCGGGATAGGGGAGATCCCGAACCGGACTGACAACGCCCCCAACAACCCCAAACCGAGCAGCACCGCGCCGAACTCGATCAGCAGCAGCGAACCGTGCACGCCCACTCAGCCCTCGGCCAGCACTGCCGCCACTGCGGCGGTGCCCTCCGCGGTGCCGACCACCACCACGATGTCACCGGCCCGGAACCCGAAATCCGGTCGCGGGCTAACCATCACCTCACTGCCACGCACCACCGCCACGATCGACGCCCCAGTACGGGTACGCGCATGCGTATCACCAAGACTTCGCCCGTCATACGGCGAACCCGCGGGAACCGGGATCTGCGCGGTCACCAACCCCTCCACCTGCCGGTGCAGCTCACCCATCCGCTCCACCACCCGCATCGACGCCAACAGTTCGGCCATCCCGTTGGCCTCCTCCGAGTTCAGCGTCAGCGTCACCGCCGCGGTGTCCGGGTCCTCCCGGTCATACACCACCACCTCCCGCCGGCCCGTCCGATGCGAGACCACCCCCACCCGCCGCCCCCGCTCGGTCACGAACTCGTGCCGCAACCCGATACCAGGCAACGGGGTCCGCTGCACCTCCAACAGACTCTCCCTTCCGTAAAGAACAACGACGCGCCGGGCACCCCGCCCAGCCAGCAGCCACCCGGCACTGTATCCGTGGACAAGACCCGGGTCCTACCGCCAGAGGAACGCCGGAGGAACGCGTCGCAGTGCGGACGATCTGCTGCACCGGCCAGCGGGGGTACCCCGTCCGCCGGCCCTCACCACAGCCGTGGATACATGAGCCAAAATCGCGACCGCCCCGCGACGCCGCCGACATGATCGGGCCGGCCAGCTATTGGTTGACCAGGTTGTACCAGTCGGTCAAGTTGACGACCTGGATCTGACCGGGGGTGATTCTTGGTGCCTGGGCACGGAGTTCGAGGTCGGCGGTGGCGGCGATGCGTCGGATGCCGTCGCTGAGGGAGGCGGCGGTGGTCCTGCCGCCGGTCCGGTTGCGCAGCAGTGGCACGCGGACCCGGCCGTCGTAGGTGGTGAACTGTCGGGCACGTGGATAGGCGGCCAGGTGAGCCGCGAGGTGTTCGGCGACGACCGGGGGCAGGATGAGCGGCATGCGGCCTGCCAGGCGCAGGCTGATGCGTTGCGTGTGGGGCACGATGTCGATATCGGCGACGTCGAACGAGCTGATCTGACGCGGGCGGATTCGCCCGTCGGCCGCCAGCAGGAACAGGGCGACCGTGGCAGGGCGGTCGGGGCGTCGCGCGGCGCAGCGCAACAGCCGTATGGTCTGCGTGGCGGTGAGCATGTTCGGGTGCTGCCGCCGGCGCATCTCTGGTGGCGTGGCCCGTTGTGGTGACGCGGCCAGCAGCCGCTGCTCGCCGAGGCGGGTGATAGGAGTGGTTGAGGGCTGGGCGGGCGGTTCGTCTCTTGGTGGCGGCAGGTGTGCTTGCCGGCGTGGCCCGCACCAGCGCAGCCAGGTGAGTAGGGGTTGGATGTCGTGCTTGGTCTCGCGTTCGTAGGTGGCGAGCGCCAGCGGTGCGGGCCGGGATGCGTCGATGCCGCGGGGCAGGCACCAGGACAGCCAGTCGGCCACGTCGTCGCCGTAGGTGGGGTACCTGCCCGTGAACGATGACGCCAGGGCCACGAGATTCGTATGCGAAGCCATCGATTCGCCCTGCCAAGGTTCCGGGGTTTGGGGTCGGGCTGGTTTGCGACCAGACAAGGTCAGCTTGACGACGTGGCCTTGCCGGTGTCTATCCGTGGCGACACCCACTCGGCCTCGGGCGCGTCGATCCTGTGGGGGCGGGAGCGGCCCCGATTAGGGTGCGTCGCGCTTCGGGAAGGCCGGGTGTCGTTCTAATCGCCCGTTCGGTCATCTCCAGGCGCCCGGCCTCTCACCGGAGCCGATGGTGACGGCGACTGCTGTCACTGATTGTGGTGCCGGCTACGGTTCGATGAGGCCGGCGCGGATGGCGTACCTGGTCAGTTCCAGGCGGTCGCGGAGGCCGAGTTTCTGCAGCAGGTTGGCGCGGTGGCGTTCGACGGTCTTGATGCTGATGAACAGCATTTCGGCGATCTGTTTGGAGGAGTGGCCTTCGGCGACGAGTTTGAGGATTTCTTCTTCGCGGTCGGTGATGGCTTTGCCGGGGCCGTCTTCGCCGGCGGCGGCGTGTTCGAGGTAGTTGCGGATGATGGCGTTGACGGCGCCGGGGTAGAGGAACGGTTCGCCGCGCATGGCGGCGCGGCAGGCGTCGATCAGGTCGCGGTCGGCGACGGATTTGAGGACGTATCCAGAGGCGCCGGCTTTGAGGGATTCGAGCAGGTACTGCTCGTTGTCGTACATGGTCAGGATGAGGATGCGCATGTGGGGGAGCAGCCGGGACAGCTCCCGGGCGGCCTGTAGCCCGGTCATGCGGGGCATGCCGATGTCGAGGATGGCCAGGTCGGGCTGTTCGGCGCGGGCCTGGGTGATTGCTTCGGCGCCGTCGGAGGCTTCGGCGACCACGGTCATGTCCGGTTCGTTGTCGAGGATCAGCCGCACGCCGCGGCGTACCAGGGCGTGGTCGTCGGCGAGCAGGATGCGGACCGGCCGCGTCTCGGTGGTCATCGGCCGCTGCCCGGTTGTGTGGCCGCGGCCGGTGTGGGGGCGCGGAGCCGGACCTCGGTGCCGCCGCCGGAGCGTGGGCCGACGTTCAGGTGGGCGCCGATGAGCAGGGCCCGTTCGCGCATGCCGCGCAGGCCCGCGCCTTCGGGGGCACCGCGCAGACCGCGGCCGTCGTCGCGGATGCACAGCTCGACGCTGTCGGGTCGGTTGTGCAGGGTGAGGTTGACGTGGCGGGCGTGGGCGTGGCGGGCGGTGTTGGTGAGGGCTTCCTGAGCCACCCGGTACAGCACGAGCTCGACGTCGGCGCCGAGGTCGGGCAGGTCGGTGTCGAGGCTGCGGTGCACGGTCAGTCCTCCGGTGGTGAACTCGCTGGCTAACGCTTTCAGTGCGCTGGCCAGGCCGAGTTCTTCCAGTACGCCGGGGCGTAGCCGGCGGGCGATGCGCCGGATCTCGTCCAGGCTGTTGCGGGTGGTTTCCTGCACCTGATACAGCTGCTCGCGTACCGGTGGCGGGGCTTGGTCGGCGACCCGTTTGAGCTCCAGCAGCACCGCGGTCAGGGTTTGGCCGATCTCGTCGTGCAGTTCCTGGGCGACGCGGCGGCGTTCGCCTTCCTGGGCGGACAGGGCGCGGGCGGTGCTGGTGGCGCGTTCGGCTTCCAGCCGGTCGATCATCGTGTTGAACGTGCGGATCAGCTCGACGATCCCGGTGTGTCCGGTGGCTGGCAGCCGATGCCCGGGCCGGAGCAGGTCGATGGTGGTCATCGTGCGGGTGAGTCGCTGCAGTGGGGCGAGCCCGATCCGCAGCACGACCGCGTTGGCGACCAGCATGACGACCGTGCCGGCGACGAGGACCAGCGCCTCGGCGAGCACAACCGGTGTGGACACGGTGGCCGGGCCCAGTATGAGCAGGATCATCGCCGCGGCGAGCACTGCCGCGTTGAGCAGGAAGATGCGCCAGAACAGAGACAACCGGTATGGCCTCCTCGCAGGTGTTACTGCCACTATGCCGCCTCACCCGAGGTCTTTTCCGCTGGTCGTTCACGCCGGTCCGGTACCAGCGTTGCCGGTCGCGGCCTGGCCGCCTATCGGTGCCAACACCCATCCCGCCGTGCGTTCGCGTCCTGGACCCGCTGGCGTCATGGGTGGCGGTGGTCGCGGATTGGGTGCCAGCACCGATAGCCGCGGTACCTGTGGGCAGCGAAGCTAGAGGGTGCGGCCCGCAGGCCGCACCGTGCCGGTTTCGGCCACTTGCGGTGTCGTGCCTCGCCCGGCGTCCGTGCCGGCTCGGCGACGGGCGGGTGGCGACGGGAGGGAGCAGGTGCGATGCGCCCTGGCCCTCACCGACGCCGCCCGCCCGGTCACCGGGACACCGCCGTGAACCGGTTGCCCGGCGGGCGACGGGACGCCGTGCGGCGTCCGCTGGTGCGCAAGGAGAAGGGTTGTGGCCGGCGTCGTGGGCCGCATCGCCCCACACGGGATCGCCCGCTGCTGAACAAGTGACTGCGGGCTGGCCGGTGGCTATGGAGAGACTTCGTCGAAGATTTCGTTGAGCAGGTGGTCGAGGTCGACGGCGGGGATCAGCTTGCCGAGTTCGCGGTGCACGATGTCGTCGAGGCTCTTGTCGTAGTCGGCACCGTAGGTGCGGCGGGCGACCGAGAGGTGGCCGAGCATGGCCTGGCGTGCGCCTTCAGGATCATGTTCTTTGATCGCGGTGAAGATGTCGTCGTGGAAGGGCACCCCTTCGCGGGCGACGTGCGGGTCGCTGAGGCTGCGGAGCATGAGTTCGAACGCGAGCCCTGATACCGAGGCGAACATCGCTTCGATGACCGGGTTGCGGGCCATGCGTGCGATCGCGGCGTGGAAGGCGATGTCGGCACGTGCCTTGTCCACGACGTTGGTGGCTTTGTCAAAGCGTTCGAGCGTGGCCAGCAGGCTCGCGATCTCCTCGTCGGTGGCCAGCCTGGCGGCGGCGGCGGCGGTCACCGACTCCACCATGATGCGCGCGTCGGTCAGTTCTCGGGGGGTGACCTGACGGCGGCGGAAGAAGGCGTCGAGCGATCGTGCGCCGTCGGTCGTCCTGGCCGCCCTGGCGAAGGTGCCCCGGCCCGCGATGACGTCGACGAGGCGACGCTCTTGCAGGCTGCGCAGCACTTCCCGGACGATTGGTCGGCTGACCGAGTAGGTCTCGGCGAGGATCCGCTCGGAGGGCAGCTTTTCTCCGGGTTTGAACCGTCCGGACAGCAGTTCCTGCTCGAGGTGCGCCTCGAGCGAAGCGCGGGGCGGGCGCGTCGTCATCGGCTCGCCGGAGCGGTGTCATCGGCGCTGGTCGGACCGGTCATGCCACAACTGTATCCGTCATGATTGTGCTGGACAACCTGGTCAAGCGGGGCCGCCTCGGCGGGGCGGTTCACCCGGCATTCGCGGTCGCGGCGCTCGGCTGCGGCGGTCCGTCGTCGGTGACGGAGGATCGGCTCGGCGCTGTCAGGCACCGTCCTTGCCGCCTGATCCGGGTGCTGGGGGCGGCCAGGACGTCCCGGCGCAGGCTGATCCCGTGTCCCGAAAGCACTGCCGGGGCCACGGTGCCGATGCGCACGGGTGGAATGCCGTCCACGATATCCCGCCACCATCCGTGGTAATAGGAGCGGGTGAACTCCTGGATCGGGTTGTCGGGCAGGTGCATCGCGAGATGCACCGAGGCGGCGAAGACGACCGGACCGCTGCAGTCGTGCAGGGTGAGTGGGCGTCCGGCGGCCTGCGCCGCGGGTATCAGGTCGAGGGCCTCGCTGATGCCGCCGACCCAGCCAAGGTCGACGATCGGCACGTCGATGCCGTCGGCGTCGAGCAGGTTGCGATGTGCGCGGGCACCGCCGAGCGTCTCACCACCCGCCAGGGGGATCGGAGATCCGGCGCGCAAGGTGCGCAGGCCCTTGAGGTCGTCGGGCCGTAGCGCGTCCTCCGCCCAGAAGGGCGCGAACTCGGCGATCGCGTCCAGGATCCGGCGCGCCGGATCGAGGTCCCACAGCGCGTGCAACTCGACCGCGATGTCGATCGCGTCACCGACTTCGGCGCGGATACGCCGGAGGGGCTCGCAGCCGGCGGCGAGCCCGGCCGCGTCGATGGAGCGGCCGGAGGTCTGCTCGGCGAGCTGGTCGAAGGGCCAGATCTTCATCGCGGTGATGCCCTGCGCGAGGAGATCCCGCGCCAGCTGCTCCGGCCGGTGGAGGAACGCGTCGAGGTCCTCATAGCGCTGCGACCGGCCGTCCGCGGCGGTCAAGCCCCAGTTCGACGACACCTGGCCGAATGTCTGGCGCATGTACAGCGGCCCGGCGCAGGTGTTGTAGACCCGCAGCGAGTCGCGGCGCCGGCCGAGCAGGTCGGCCAGCGGTACGCCCGCGTGCTGGGCGGCTATGTCCCACAGCGCGAGGTCGACGGCGCTGCGGGCGCGGGTTTCCGCGCCGCTGCCCGAGTACCCGACGTAGGCCGCTGTTCCACCCGCATGCCGGGCGATGTCCCGGGCGCTGTCACCGAGGGCCAGCCCGAGCAGGCGCGGCGCGAGCTCCTCGTGCACGACCGCTTCGGCCGCGCCCGCGCCGTAGTAGGTCTCGCCGAGACCCACCAGGCCGGTATCGGTCGACACGTGGACATACAGCAGGTTGGGCAGGTGCGGCAGGCGCACCGTCTCTAGGCCGATGATCTTCACAGTGCTCCATCGCTAGGCATGACCGGTAAGACCATATTGGCCGATGACGTAGCCGGTCAAGCGGCGCTGTCGACGGGGCGCGGCCGCAGGATGCCGTTCTCACCTTGGTTTTCGTGTCTTGACGACCCGAGGCTCCTCATGCATTGTGGTCTGACCGGTCTACCCGACGACAACGAGGTTTCCCCGCGATGACAAAAGTGTTGGTGCGACGCACTGTCGCCCGTACCGCTCGTGCCGCTTTGTGCAGTGTCGCGGTGGCCCTCGTCGCCGCCGCCTGCAGCCCGACCCCCGGATCGGACAACTCGACCGCGACGGCAGGTCCGATCTCGACCACCGTGCCCACCGGCCAGAAGATCACGCTGACCCTGACCGACTACGAGGCTGGCGGCACCGGCGACGCGATCGTCACGTTGATCAAGAACTTTCAGGCGCTGCATCCCAACGTCACGATCGAACGGCAGTACACCGCCTTCGCCGACTACGGCAAGAACATCAAGCTGGTGATGTCGTCGGACAAGGCCCCCGACATCGCCCAGGTCGGACAGGCCCACGTGATGATGGGCCCGCTGGTCAAGGGCAAGCTGATCCGCCCGCTGGACGACTACGCCGCCGCATACGGCTGGTCGGACCGGTTCGGGCCCGGGCTGCTCGACCAGCTCCGGTTCGAAGACGACGCGCGCAGCTTCGGCAGCGGCAAGCTCTACGGGGCGAGCGTGGGCGGCAACCTCGTCGGGGTCTACTACAACCGGGCGAAACTCAAGGCCCTCGGCGTGGAGCCCGACGCTATCGCCGACCTGACCGCGTTCACCGACACGCTGGCCAAGGCCAAGACGGCCGGTGAGCTCCCGATCCAGTTGGGCAACCTGGAAGCGTGGCCGGCCAACCATCTGCTGAGCGACCTCATCGCGCAGTACGACGATCTCGAGGCCGTGCGCAACTGGGTCTACGGCAAGGAGGGCGCGTCGCTCGACCGGCCGGGGGTCAAGCAGGCCGCCGCCACACTGCAGTCGTGGGTGTCCAACGGCTACGTCGCGCCGTCGGCGAACGGTACGGCCTACGACGACGGCGTCTCGAAGTTCATCAAGGGCGAGGGCGTGTTCATGGTGACCGGCAACTGGGTCCAAGCCCGCATCGATCAGGAGATGAAGGGCGCCGCCGGCTTCATGCTGCTGCCCCCCGCCAAAGCCGGCACCCCGGCGCGTGCCACCGGCGCGCTCACCTCACCATTCGCCGTGTCGACCAAGTCGAAGCATCCGGACGTGGCCGCGGCGTTCATCAACTACATGATCTCGCAGGAGGCGGCGCCGACGCTGTTCAAGGGCGGCTACCTACCCGCGCTCAACGGTGAATCGTCCACGGCTGGGGCTGGCACCGCGCAGGAAGGCAGCCTCGAGGGTTGGCGGAAGGTGACGCAGGCCGACGGGATGGCCCTCTATATGGACTGGGCCACCCCGTCCATGGGGGACACGCTGTTCTCGGAGGTCCAGAAGCTGCTTGGTGGCAAGCAGAGCGCGGACGGGCTGATCAAAGCGGTCCAGGGCGACTGGAACACCTTCACCGCGAAATGAGTCCACCCATGCGACGGCGGCAGCGGATCGCCTACCTGTACCTCCTGCCCGGCTTCCTGGTCTATCTGGCGTTCGTGCTGGTGCCCCTGGCGCACACCGTAGAACTGTCGTTCTTCGAATGGGACGGCATCTCCGTCGGCACGTGGGTGGGTTTGGACAACTACCGCCGGTTGCTCGGCGACGGCACGGTTCTGTCGTCGTTCGCGCACGCCGGAGTCTTTCTCGTCTTCACCTCCATCGTGCCGGTGATGCTCGGTCTCGTCCTTGCCGCGGCGCTGAGCCGCCACCGGCTGCGCGGGTTGGCGGTGTTCCGCACCGTGCTGTTCCTGCCGCAGGTCATCGCGATGGTGGTGGTCGGCGTCGCGTGGCGGTGGATGTACACCGACGACGGAGTGGTGAACCAGCTCCTGCACGCCGTCGGGCTGGGTTCGGTAAGCAGGGCCTGGCTCGGCGACTTCACCTGGGCGTTGCCCGCGGTCGGGCTGGTGGGCACCTGGGTGATGTACGGCCTGTGCATGGTGTTGTTTCTTGCGGGTGTTCAGAAAATCGACACGAGCCTGTACGAGGTGGCGCGCATCGACGGCGCCGGACCGATCCGGGAGTTCCTCCACGTGACACTGCCAGGGCTGCGCCAGGAGATCGCGGTGGCGCTGACCATCACCACCATCGCGGCGCTGCGGAACTTCGACCTGGTCTACGTGACCACCAACGGCGGGCCGGGCAACGCCACCACCGTGCCCGCCGTGGAGATCTACCGCTTGGGCTTCCGCGAGGGCGACGTCGGTCTGGCCTGCGCGGTCGCGGTCGTGCTCACCCTGCTCATCTTCACCGTGGTGTTCACCATCACCAGGCTGGCCCGGGAGGAACGATGAGCGTCCGTGCGGAACGGCTCGTCATCTACGTGATCCTGGTGATGTTCTGCGTGGCTGTCCTGTTGCCGTTCGTCAGCATCCTGACCGTCGCACTGCAAGCGCCCGGCAGCACCGTCACCGGCCTGGCGCTGCCGGACGAGCTCCATTTCGACAACTTCCGGCGCGCGTGGACCGTCGGCGGCTTCGGTTCGCTGATGGCCTCCAGCGCGATCGTCGCGGTCGTGGTGGTACCGACCGCGACCGCGCTGTCGATCCTGGCCGGGTACGCCTTCGGCACCATGCGGTTCCGGGGCTCGACCGGATTGTTCTACCTGCTGCTGATCGGCCTCGTCATGCCGTTCGAGGCGACCGTCGTGCCGCTCTACTACGACCTGCGGGCGCTGCACCTCACCGACACCTATTGGGCGCTCATCCTGCCCCAGATCGGTTTGTCGGTCGCGTTCGGCACGTTCTGGATGCGCGCGTTCTTCCTGTCATCACCGAAATCCCTGCTGGAGGCGGCGCAGCTGGACGGCGCGTCGACGTGGACCGCCCTGTGGCGGATCCTGTTGCCCACCGCCCGGCCGGCCGTCACCACCCTCGCGACGCTCTTCTTCCTGTGGAGCTGGAACGAGTTCCTGCTCGCCCTGGTGCTGATCCAGGATCCGGACCGCCGGACCGCGCCCGCAGGTCTGGGCCTGTTCGTCGGCGAACGGACGGTGGACGTCGCCGGCCTCTCCGCCGGGGCGCTGATCATCACTTTGCCGGTGATTGTGGTCTACCTGTTCCTCCAACGTGGTTTCATTCGCGGCATGCTCGAAGGATCGGTCAAAGGCTGATATGCGACCAACAACCACCAAGCCCGCCGCGCCCGCGCGTGTCATCGACTTCCGGTACGCGCCGAAACGCTCGTGGACCCTCATCGGCCGTCCGCTGGACCACCACAAGAGCCTGGTGCGGGAGGACGGCGCGCTGCTCTACGGCTTCCACCAAGCGCAGTTCGAGGCCTGGACCTTCGACCGGGTCATCGCCCTGCGGGCCCAGACCGACGACGACCCGGTCCACGTCGTACAACGGGTGGAGAGTCCCCGCCGGGCCATCGTTCACACCGTCGTCGAATACCCCCGTCAGACGCTGGAGCTCACCGCCTTCGCCGACCTCGACAGTGCCGGACGCCGCCGTGACATCGTGCTCTGGCAGATCGACGCGCACCCGGCGACCGGCGACCTGCTCACCGGCCTGCACATCGACATCCACGACCGAGTCGCCGTCGTCGCGCCGCCGGGAATCGCGCCGGCACACCGCGTCGTGGCGTTTGCGCCCGGCGCGGAGCCAGCCCTGCCGTTCTGGCCGGATGACACCACCGTCGACGACGACCCGGACACGCTTCCGACGGTGCTGACCTCTCGCCCACATCCGCTGTTGCGCGCCCACACCACCGGGTTCGTCCCCGCATCGGGCCTGGCGACTCCGGCCGCTGTCCTGCGCGGCGGTGAACGACTCAGCGGCGTCGTCGTCGTGCCGTGCGAGGACGGCGCCGACGGGGAGGTCGACGAGGCCACGGCTCGCGCCGCGCTGGACCGGTCCCGGCAGGACTGGGATCAGCAGGAGTTGTTCTGGCACCCCGTACACGTGCCAGACCCGGCGGTCATGGACGTCCTCACCGGCTGCGCGCGTAACCTGCTGCAGGCCGCCGAAGAGGTCGACGGGCTGCCCGTGCTGCAGGTCGGGCCGGCCGTCTACCGCGGCATGTGGGTCGCCGACGGGCATTTCATCCTGGAGGCGGCCCGGTATCTCGGCTGGGACCACTTCGCCGACGCAGGCATCGACGTACTGCTCAAGCGGGTCAAAGCCGACGGCTCCATCACCGCGCTGCAAGTCGCACCACACGTCAAAGAGACCGCCATCGCGGTGATGACCCTCGTACGCCAGCACGAACTGCGCGGCGACGACCACGCGCTACGTCGGCTCTGGCCGATCGTCCGGCGCGCCTGCCAGCACCTCGCCGAACTGCATCGTAGTGCCGAGGATCTCCCGGATGGGCACCCGCTGGCCGGGCTGATGCCGATCGCGTTCGCCGACGGCGGAGTCGCCGGCCAGCGCGCCGAACTCACCACTACCGTGTGGACGCTCGCGGGGCTGCGCTCGGCAGCCACCGCCGGTGACCGTCTCGCACTCGACGGCGCCGCCGAGATCCGCGCCCTGTACGACCGGATGCGCGATCGGTTCGTCGAGCGCGCCCGACAGCTGCGCACGACCACCGGTGAAGGGACGCCCTACCTGCCGATGTTTCCGCCACCAGCAGGCACCCACCATTTCCTGCCCGACATCCCCGACGCGGCCGTCACGCGGGCGCACCGGATCCAGCCCGAGTCGGCGACGTGGGCGCTGTGCCAGGCGATCTGGCCCGGCGAGATCCTGCCACCGGACGCCTCGATCGTGCGGGATCTGCTCGGTCTGCTCGACGCCCGCGACGACGCCGAGGGCATCCCGCTCACCACCGGGTGGTTGCCCTTCCGCGCGGTCTGGAGCTACTCCGCCTCCTTCGCCGCCCACGCCTGGCTGTACGCCGGCCGTGGTGACAAGGCTGTCGACTACCTGTACGCGATGGCCAACCACGCCACCGCCGCGTACGTCTGGCGTGAAGAACACTCCGAGACCGGCACCGGCCACGGGCAGATCTGCGGCGACATGCCGCACAACTGGGCCTCCGCCGAGTTCATCCGCCTGGTCCGGCACCTGCTGCTCATGGAGGTCGGGGAGACCGTCCGCGTACTGCCCGGGGTGCCCGCCGAATGGACGCGACCCGGCGACCGGCTACAGGCCTCGCGGACACCGACCAGGTTCGGTCCGGTCGACCTCGACGGCGTCGTCGACGACGACGGGTCGCTGCACCTCGACCTCGACATCCCCGCCGCCGGTCGAGCACCGACCGCGGTGACGCTGCACCTGCCGGCACCGTTCGCAGCCATACGAGTCGACGGGGCGCCGGCTGCTCGCGACGACACCGGCGGTATCGCGCTGCCGACGTCCGGCCGGATCCGCGTCACCGCGAAGCGGCAGTCATGACCGCGCCGATCGCTGTGGTCACCGGCGGCGCCGGCGACATCGGACGAGCCATCGCGGCGCACCTGCGGCTGGCCGGACACCGCGTCCACGTGCTGGATCTGCCCGACACCGACCACGGTCACCTCGGCTCACCCGACGATGGCCTGGAACCGTGCGTCTTCGAAGCCGTCGACGTGACCGACCGCGCGGCGGTCGACGCCGTCTTCCAACGGCTCCCGGCACCAGACGTCGTCATCGCGGCGGCCGGGATCGTCCACTCCGCGCCCTTCCTCGACATCACCGCCCACCAGTGGCAACGCCACCTCGACGTCAACCTCACCGGAGCGTTCCACGTCGGCCAGGCCGCCGCCCGTCGCATGGTCCACGCCGCACGCCCCGGCAGCATCACCATGATCACGTCATGGGTCGGTGTCCAGCCGTGGCCCGAGATCGCCGCCTACTCGGTCTCCAAAGCCGGCCTGCTCATGCTCACCCGGGCGATGGCCGCTGAACTGGCCCGGCACCGGATCCGGGTCAACGCGCTCTCACCCGGCATCGTCGCCGCCGGCATGGCCCGCCGCCAGCTCGAAACCGAACCCGAGTACGCCGCCCGCGCCAGCACCGCGGTGCCACTCGGACGGCTCCAGACCGCCGACGAGGTCGCTCGGATCGCCGCCTGGCTCAGCTCCGACGCCGCCGCATACCTCACCGGCTCAGTCATCCTCGCCGATGGCGGCGCTTCCCTCCGCGTCGTCGACGCCTAACGGCACCTCGCATTGTCCACTGTGGCCACCGCGTCACCATGTCAGCAGAACACCAAACATCGGCTCATCTCTCTGCGAAACCCCTCTCGGAAAGGTCTACCCTGATGTCGCAGTCCCCCTGGATGGTGCCCCGTCGTCATTTCCTCGCCCTGGGTGGGATCGCCGCGGGTTCGGCGGTTCTGGCCGCTGAGCCGGCCGCGGCGAGGTCGAACGGCTCGCTCACTTTGCCGGGCTATGTGTTCACGTTGGGTGTCGCGTCCGGGGATCCGACGCCGGACGGTGTGGTGCTCTGGACCCGGCTGGCACCGGACCCGTTGGCCCCCGACGGGCTTGCGGGCATGCCGGGCCGGACGGTGTACGTGTCGTGGGAGATGGCGGAGGACGAGGGCTTTCGCCGGGTCGTGCGTCGCGGTGTCGAACGCGCCACGCCCGGGTGGGGGCACTCGGTGCACGCCGAGGTGCGTGGCCTGCGTCCGGACCGGGTGTACTGGTACCGGTTCCGGATCGGCGGCCAGGTCAGCCCGACCGGTCGTACCCGTACCGCGGCCCGCCCCGGGGTCAGGCTGCGCTCGTTGAGCGTCGCGTTCGCCAGTTGCCAGAACTATCCCGAGGGCTACTTCACCGCGTATCAGCACTTGGCGGCTGAGGACGTGGATCTGGTCGTGCATCTGGGTGACTACATCTATGAGGGCACCGGGGTCGGCACGATCGGGCGGGCGCATCTGCCGGTCACCGAAACGTTTTCGCTGGCCGATTACCGGATCCGGTACACGCAGTACAAACTCGATCCGGCGTTGCGGGCGGCGCACGCGGCCGCGCCGTGGGTGGTTGCCCCGGACGACCACGACGTGGAGAACAACTGGGCCGGTGACCATTCCCAGCCGGACACCGAGCCGGACCAGGACCCTGCCGTGTTCCGGCTGCGGCGGGCCGCCGCCTACCAGGCCTATTACGAGAATCTGCCGCTGCGCAGGTCGTCGATGCCACACGGCCCGGAGATGCAGGTGTACCGGCGGCTGCGGTTCGGTGACCTGCTGCAACTGGATGTGCTGGACACCCGGCGGTTCCGGGACCGGCTGCTGACCGATCCGGCGCTGCGCTGGGACCCGAACCGGCAGATGCTCGGCGCCGAGCAGGAGGCGTGGCTGCTGGCCGGGCTCGGCGCGTCCACCGCGCGGTGGAACATGTTGGGTAATCAGGTCTTCGCCATGGAAGCCGACCACACCGACGGTCCGGGACAACGGTTCGGCATGGATCCCTGGGACGGGTACGCCGCCGCCCGCCAACGGCTTTTCGACGGTGTGGTGGCCCGGGGCGTGGACAACTTCCTCATGATCACCGGTGATGCGCACCGCAGCGTGGCCGCCGACCTGAAGCTGGACTTCGCCGACCCGAACTCGCGCACCGTCGGTACCGAGTTCCTCGGCACCTCGATCAGCTCCGGCGGCAACGGGATCGACATGGACGCTCTCGGCGTGACCTGGCTGGCCGAGAACCCGCACATGAAATTCCACAACGCCCAACGCGGATACCAGGTATGCCACCTCGGCCGCGACCAGATGCGCACCGACTACCGCGTCGTACCGTTCGTCAACGCGCCCGGCGCCCCAGTCGCGACCCGGGCCAGCGTCCACGTCGAGAGCGGCCGACCCGGGATCGCACACGTCACCCTCCCATGATCAAGGCGTCCCGGTAGTCGTCATAGCGACTTCAGGGATGCGGCCGGGGCCGGTGATGCTCGCCAGCGTCCGGGGTGACCCGGCGAGAGGCCAGGTGGCCACGTTCAGCCTCGTCCGGCTGCGTAGGGGCAACCGGTTGAGGCTGGCCGGGCAGCCCCCGCATCGGCGATTACGTGCAGGTCGGGGGTAGCGGGCGGTCCGGGCACAGGGCCGCGGCCCGACCTGGGGTGGTCGGGCCGCGGCGCTTTGGGTGGCTGGGGCTAGTCGGCGGAGTCCGCGGATGCGCCGGAGTCGGCCGAGCCGGCAGAGCTGCCGGAGTCGGCGCCGCCGCGGTGGCGGGGGGCCGGGGAGTCGGCCGAGTCGTCGCCGGCCGGCTTGGGCTTGGCCTGGGTCGGCTTCTTCGGCGGGTTCGGAGAGTCGACCGCTGACGCGTTCGGGCTGTCAGCCGACTCTGGTGACCCGTCGACGGCGGTGCCGCCCACCTTGCTGCCGGCCGGCGCGTCCGCGGGCGAGTTGGCGGAGTCGAACGGGGAGGCGTGCGGACTGTCCGCTGATTCGGCGGAGTCGTCCATGGCGGTGTCGTCGTGTCCGGTATCGACGTGGATGGGGTGGACCTTGTCGTGCAGGTCGATGCCGTCGCTGGCGACGGCGGCGCCGCCGAGCCCGGCGATGAGGGCGGCGGCGCCGGCGCCGGCCACCGCAACCCGCCACGGTCGGTTGATCCTCATGATCGATGTCCCTTTCTTCAACTGTTGGGTGCTACCTACGACGGTCGGCCACCGGGATGAGGTGGGCTTGAGCTGGCGGTGAGAGCTCTCTCATGGGCGGTTCAGGGTGCTGGCGCTATCCAGCCACGCGGCGGCGAGGTCGAGCCGGTTGCGGGTGGCGGCCGGCCAGCCGGTCTGCTGTACCCGGTGGGGGCCGGTGGCTAGGGAAAGCACCACGGCGGCGGTGCGGCGGCGCAGGTCGGCGGGGTCTGCGTGCCGTTCGAACTCCGCCAGGTAGGCGGCACCGACCCGGTTGATGGCGGCGGCGTTTTGCCGGTCGAGGTGGGCCAGGATGGATAGGTGGCCGAGCAGGCAGGCCAGGTCGTCGGCGTGCTGGCCAGGGCCGGCGGTATCGACATCGAGCAGCCCAGTGATGCGGTCGCGGGTGATCAGGAGTTGGTTCTCGTACAGGTCGCCGTGCACGGCGGTTACCGGGCCGGGCGCCTGCTGCGCGGCTAGCTGTTCGGCGAGGTCGGTGGCTTGGCCAGCGCGGTCGGGCAACGCCGCGGCTAGGATCGCCGCGTAGTGGATGGCCTGGTCGGGCCACGAGGCACGTGGCGGCCCGTCGGCGAGCTCGTCTGGCAGCCGGTCGAGTAACGCCAGGATCTGTCTGGCGGGCGGTGGATTGGTGCCGCCGTGCTGGAGGATGTGGCGCAGGGTGCGGCCGGGCAACGCCTGCAGGACCAGAAGCCCGTCCAGGGTGTGGCCGAGGCTGGGCGGAGCCGGCACACCCGCGTTGGTCAGGAGCCGATGCCGCTGGTGCAATTTTTGGACCCGGCCAGGGCGCACGATCTTGAGGAACAGCCTTGCCCGGCTCGTGGTGGCCTCGATGACGGCCCGGCGGCCGGGCCGGTAGCCGCGTACCCGCAACTGGACCGGGCCGCTACCGTATCCGAACTCATCCAGCAAGCGGCCGACCGCGGCCGGGTCGCAAGCGGCGGGCAGCCCGGGCAAGCGCGGGTCGTGCGGGAACCGCCACAACCCCACCCGGGTTGATCCATCCTCCACCACCAGCGTCCCGTCCGGGGTGTGACCGGTGGTCGCGGCGAACCGTTCCGTACTGGTGCCTCCGTCGGGCCAGCGGACCCGGGCCTGATAGCCGGCCGTGCAGCCGCGGCCGGGCTGCGGGTCGACCTGCGTAACGCGGATCGAGAGCAACCTGCCACCGGAGGGCTGCAGCGCCGCGCGCAGCAGGCTGGTGGCGTCCGGCCCGGTCAGCAGTTCAAGATCTTGGTCCAGGGCCAGCTCTGGGCAGCCCGCATTGCCGGGCTCGGCGGCCCGCGCATGGGTGACGGTCATGCCATCGAGGGTGGGTGCCGGCGGTGAGCCACGGATGAACCGACGATGAGAGCACTCTTAGACCCGCCCGCGCCGCCGGTACGGTGGGCCGACGCCGGCCTTCGGAGTTGGGGAGCGCACCTGTGCCAGCTCGGCCTCGAGTGTGCCGGTGGCCTGCTCGACGGCGGCCGTGTCCCGTTGCAGCCGCTCAAGGTGAGCTGTCGCGGCGAGCAGGGTGGTATTAGGTGGTGAGGCGGTAGCCGACGCCGCGGACGGTGTGGATCAGGTCGGTGCCGAGTTTGCGGCGCAGGTAGCCGATGTACACGTCGACGATGTTGGAGCCTGGGTCGTGCGCCAGACCCCACACTCGGTCCAGAAGCTGCTCGCGGGACAGGACCTGGCCGGGGTGGCGTAGCAGGGTTTCGGCGAGCAGGAACTCGCGGGCGGTCAGCTCTACGGGCCGGCCGTTGACGGTGGCGACCCGTCGCACCAGGTCCAGTTGGAGGTTGCCGGTCTGCAGCGTGGTGGGGGTGTCGTGGCCGTGTTCGCGTAGCCGGGCGCGGATGCGGGCGAGCAGTTCATCGAAGCTGAAGGGTTTGGTCATGTAGTCGTCGGCGCCCAGGTCGAGGCCGGTGACCCGGTCCGGAACGGCGTCGCGGGCGGTCAACACGATCACCGGCAGCTTTTCGCCGCGAGCGCGGATCTGCGCCAGTGCGGCCAGGCCGTCCTGCCCGGGCAGGCCCAGATCGAGGATGAGCAGGTCGAAATCGCCGGAGCGGGCGCCGGCGGCGACGTCGACGCCGTTGGTCACCACCGTGGCGGTGTATCCGGCCGCCCGCAGGCCCTTGGTCAGAAACGACGCGATCCGCGGTTCGTCCTCGGCGATCAGGACCCGGTTCATAACGGCACCCCTGGCTGCGGTGGTTGTGGGTCGGCAGGCAGGACGAGGGTGAAGGTGGAGCCCGCGCCCGGGATGCTGTCCACCGCCACGGTGCCACGGTGCGCGTAAGCGATCGCGGCCACGATCGCCAGCCCCAGACCACTGCCCTCGGCCCGCTGGCGGCCGTGCTCGCCGCGGGCGAACCGGTCGAAAATCCGCTGCCGGTCCTCAAACTCGATACCGACCCCGGTGTCCTTCACCGCCAGCAGTACCCGCCCGTCGGCTTGGTGGGCGGAAAGCTCGATCTGGTCGGTCGGTTCGGTCGTGTACTGGACCGCGTTCTGCGCCAGCTGCGTCAACGCCTGGGTCAACCGCTGCCGGTCAGCCCACACGGTGATCTGCTCGACCGGTCCGAGGCGCCAGTCCCGGTCACCCAACGCCAGGGCCTTGGCGTAGACGTCGTGCAACAGATCAGCCACGTCGAGGAGTTCGGGCTGCAGGAAGTCGGGCTGTTCGGCCTTGGCCAGCATGAGCAGGTCGTCGACCAGGCGGTTCATCCGGTCCAGTTCGTCAGTGACCAGGGCGATGGTGTCGCTGCGTTCGGCCGGGTCGTCGCCCATCACCTCAAGGTGGCCGCGCACGATGGTGATCGGGGTGCGTAATTCGTGGCCGGCGTCGGATAGGAACGCCCGCTGCGCGGCGAACGCCCGTTCCAGGCGGCCGACCATGGCGTTGAACGTGGCGGCCAGGTCGGCGACTTCGTCGGTTCCGGTGACCGGGATGCGCCCGGACAGGTCGGTCTCCTCAATCGCCCGGGCGGTGTCGGTGACCGTCCGCAACGGCCGGAGCGCCCGGCCCATGGCCAGGTAACCGCCCGCAGCGACCACGACCAGCACGAGCAAGCAGGCCAGGGTCATGAGCCGGACAGCGCGGTCGATCTCTGCGCGGCGTTCGGCGCCGAACTCGGCAACCACCACATGCCCGCGCACCGCCCCGTCGATCACCAGCGGTACGGCCAGCCACCGGGCCGACCCAGCCGGGGTGTCCGAAATCTGCCCGTAGACGCTGTCCGTCAGACCGGTCCACCGGCCCACCAAAGCCACATCGCCGGTCAGGTCGTACGGCATGTCGGCGGTTGCCCGGTAGAAGATCCCGTCGACGAAGACCAGGACGGCCTCACCGGTCTGCGGCTCGTTGCGCAGCAGGTAGGTGTCGGCGATCGCACGCAAGTCGGTGCCAAACGGCCGTCCGGTGGCCGGATCCTGACCGCCGACCAGGCGCCGGAATTCGCCCACCTCTTGCCGCATGTCGGTGGTGATCCGATTCTCCAGCTGGTTGAGCAGCACCTGGCGGATCACCACCACCGACGACAGGCTCGCGACCGCCAACAAGACCAGGGCCCAGCCCAGCAGTCGCAGCCGCAGCCCCAACGCCGGCCGCCACCACCGCCGGGCGGGCGGTTCATGGCGCGGCTCAGTCGTCGTCGTCCCCGTCGTCGTCCCCGTCGTCGTCGTCCCCGTCGTCGTCCCCGTCGTCGTCCCCGTCGTCGTCGTCCCCGTCGTCGGCATCGCCATCGTCGGCGTCGTCATCGCCGGAACCGGGCCGGCCGCCGCCGTTGTCGTCGGTATCTGCGCTGTTGTTGGATCGGTCGCCGGCGTCGTCATCATCGTCGCCTCCGCTCGGGGCCGGTGTCGCCGGTTCAGCCTCATTGTCATCCCCGTCCCCGATTCGATCATCGCCCGTGTTGGCTGCCGGGGCGGGAATCTGGATCACCGGCACCGGATCGGGCGGCAGCAGCGCCGGCGCCCCGACCCCCGCAAGTAGGGCCACGAACGCCACCACACCCAGTCCGGTGGCCACCTTCTGCGCGCTCCACGCCACACTCACACCGGTCAGCCTGCCTGCCCAACCCTCACCGGCAGGTGAGTGGGGGATGAGAGTCTTCTCATCAACCGATGCGATGACCCCAACCAATGCGTACCGCCACGCCAGCCCTCCGGGTCCTCCGGCCAGCCGGACCGCGTCGACGGCGACCTGCCGTATCGCGCTCGTGTTTGTCTGGTGTGGCGGCTTCTGCCGTGGTTCGCGACCGCAGCGCGGCGGTCATGGACGGTCCAAATCTGACCAGCCCTCGCCGTTCGAAGTGGGAGTGCGGTGGCCCTCGCGGGTGCCAGACTAGCCTCGTGGTATCTGCCGGTCCGGCGTGGGAAGCGGCTGCCTTGCTCGATCGGGGTCGGTACGCGGATGCGCTCAGCGCGGCGCTTGCGGTTGCCCCGGACGGCGCGGGATGTGCGGCAGCTCGGGCGGCTTTGTAACGCGGTCGGAACGGCGGATGTGAGACTGGGCGCCGTGAGTGGTGTGGTGCTCGAGGCGGTGCTGGAACGTGTCACCTTCGCCAGTGAGGAGACCGGGTACACGATCGCGCGGGTGGCCACCGGTCGCGGTGGTGACCTGTTGACGGTCGTGGGTGCGCTGCTGGGTGTGCAGCCGGGGGAGAGTCTGCGGCTGGTGGGGCGGTGGACGTCGCATCCGCAGTACGGGCGGCAGTTTCAGGTCGACTCGTTCACCACGGTGCTGCCGGCCACGATCCAGGGCATCGAGCGCTACCTCGGGTCCGGGTTGATCAAGGGGATCGGGCCGAAGATGGCCGCCCGGATCGTGGAGCACTTCGGCGTCGACACCTTGGAGGTGATCGAGGGGGAGCCGGGCCGGCTGGCGGAGGTGCCGGGGCTCGGGCCGAAGCGCACCAGGATGATCGCCGACGCGTGGGAGGAGCAGAAGGCGATCAAGGAGGTGATGGTCTTCCTCCAGGGCGTCGGCGTGTCGACGTCGCTGGCGGTGCGGATCTACAAGAAGTACGGCGACGCGTCGATCTCGGTCGTCCGCAACGAGCCGTACCGGCTCGCGTCGGACGTGTGGGGCATCGGTTTCAAGACCGCCGACACCATCGCCCAGGCGGTCGGCATCCCGCACGACAGCCCGCAGCGGGTCCAGGCCGGCATCCAGTACACGTTGTCGGAGGCGGCCGACGGCGGGCACTGCTACCTGCCGGAGCCGAACCTGCTCACGGACGCGGCCGAGATCCTCGGCGTACCCGCTGAGCTGGTGCGTCAGTGCCTGGAGGAACTGGCCGGCGAGGAAGGCGTGGTGCGCCACGCCGTGCCGAACCCGACCAACGAGGGCGGCACGATCCCGGCGGTGTATCTGGTGCCGTTCGACCGGGCGGAGGCCAGCTTGGCGGGCAGCCTGCTGCGGCTGCTGGAGGGGCGCGATGACCGGATGCCGGCGTTCGCGACCGTCGACTGGGCCAAAGCCCTGGCGTGGCTGCGGGCCCGCACCGGCGCCGACCTGGCGCCCGAGCAGGAGCAGGCGGTGCGGCTGGCGCTGACCGCGAAGGTGGCGGTGCTGACCGGCGGACCGGGCTGCGGCAAGTCATTCACCGTCAAATCGATCATCACCCTCGCCGCGGCTAAGCGGGCGAAGATCGTCCTCGCGGCACCGACCGGTCGGGCCGCGAAACGGATGACCGAGCTGACCGGCCACCCCGCTGCCACCGTGCACCGCCTGCTGCAACTGCGCCCGGGCGGCGACCCGACGCACGATCGGGACAACCCGATCGACGCGGACCTGGTCGTGGTGGACGAGGCGTCCATGCTCGACCTGATCCTGGCCAACAAGCTCATCAAGGCGATACCGAGGGGCGCGCACCTGCTGCTGGTCGGCGACGTGGACCAGCTGCCGTCGGTCGGCGCGGGGGAGGTGCTGCGCGACGTGCTCGCCGCCGAGCGCATCCCGCGGGTACGCCTGACGAAGATCTTCCGCCAGGCGCAGGAGTCGGGTGTGGTGGTCAACGCCCACCGGATCAACGCCGGCCAGCCGCCCGAACTCAAGGCGTACCCGGACTTCTTCCACTTCCCGGTCGACGAACCGGAGGCGGCCGCGGAGCTGGTCGTCGACGTGGTGGCCCGGCGCATCCCGCGCAAGTTCGGCATCCGGCCGCGCGAGATCCAGGTGCTCACGCCGATGCACCGCGGGCCGGCCGGTGCCGGCAACCTCAACCTCGCGCTGCAACAGGCCCTCGCACCGCAGCGGGAGGGCGCTCCGGAGCGGCGGCACGGCGCCCGCGTGTTCCGGATCGGCGACAAGGTCATCCAGATCCGCAACAACTACGACAAGGGCCAGGCCGGCGTCTTCAACGGCACCGTCGGCGTCGTCACTGCCCTGTCCGGCGAGGACCGGCAGCTCGTCGTGCGCACCGACGAGGACGAGGACATCGAGTACGACTTCGACGAGCTCGACGAACTCCAGCACGCGTACGCGATCACCGTGCACCGCTCGCAGGGTTCGGAATACCCGGCCGTGGTGGTGCCGGTGACCATGAGCTCGTACATGATGCTGCAACGCAACCTGCTCTACACGGCAGTCACCCGCGCCAAGAAGCTGGTCGTGCTGGTCGGCTCCCGCAAGGCCCTCGCCATCGCGGTACGCACCGCCGGCACCGGCCGCCGTCACACCGCCCTCACCCACCGGCTCACCAACACGACCGCCACAGCGCGATCATGAACAGGTGCGTTCCACCCGGCTGCGCCGGCAACGCACCCCGGCAGAACGGTGCGGCTCCGGTGTGCGGGCCTGGCCTTCCCAGGCCCCTGCAGCGGGCAGCCATCGCTATCGCGACATCGCGGATGGCACGCGCTCGACTTACTCGGCTTCGCCTACCTCATTCCCGGCCGCGGCGGATGGATCCTGCTCGACAACTTGCACGTCGATCCAGCACACACCGGCGGCGGTATCGGACGCCGCCTGCTGCGGCACGCCTTCACCTGGGCGGCCATCACCCATCCTGACCAACCTGTTTATCTATCTGGAATCTCGACGATGGGAGTGTAAAAAGATCGGTGTAACTCCTGATCAAGGAGAGAGCACCTGATGACGATCACGAC
>NZ_JBAKHX010000086.1:0-32536 GCF_036906915.1 Micromonospora sp. CPCC 206061 | reverse complement strand
CGCAGCCAGGTCGCCGCCGACGGCGCCACGGTCACCGGCGCGGCGCGCAGGGTCGGCAGCAGCGACCACGGCACGGCGTGCAGGCGCGCCGGCGGCACCACCAGCACCGGAGCGCCGTCGAGGTCCGCGGCGGCCGGCCCGAGCAGGGCGCGTTCCAGGGCGGCGCCGGTACGGGCGAGGGTCGAAAGGGCCTGTGGCGGCGTCCGGCCGTGGGCGAGCCGCCGCAGCAGCGACCGGGCCAGCGCCACCTCGCGCACCGCGTCCGCCTCCGCGCCGACCTCGTGCAGCCGCACCCGCCGGCCGGTGACCGTCACCGCGTACAGCACGCCGTCGACCACGGTCAGCTCGACCAGGTGGTGCCCGGCGAGCCGGTCGAACGGCACCGGCGGCTGGTCCGCTGCCGGTGGTCGCTCGCGCACCCGCCGGGTGCGCGAACGGATGGTGGCCTCCAGCCGGTGGCGCTCGCGGTCCAGTTCGACGACCGGCGCACCGGGCGCCGCCAGGCGGCGCATGACCTGCCGCAGCGCCGCCAGGTCCGCGGCCAGCTCACGGTCGTCCGGGGGCCGCACCAGCGGTACCGCCAGCGCGCCGGCCCGCCACCGTTCACTCCAGCGCAGCAGCATGCGGGCGTCGCCGCGAGCCACCGCGTGCCGCTGGGCCAGGGCGGCCAGCTCCGTGCCGTACCCGGCCGCGTGCGCGCGCAGCTCCGGCGCGGCCAGCGAGCGCTGGTGCACGCCGGCCGCGTCCAGCCCGCGCCGGCAGGCCGCCAGCATCGCCGCCGTCGCACCGCGCTCCCGCGCCCGCAGCGCCTGGGCCAGCCAGCCGGCCGCCCGGGCGAACGTGGGGCCGCCGTACCGGTAGCGCGCCGCCCGGGCCAGGTGCCGGTCGGCGACGGCACCGGTGGCGAGGCGGCCCACAAGCAGGTGCGCCGCTGGCGCCTCCGGCGTGCGCAACTCGGTGAGCCGGTCGGCCAGCCGGCTTACCTCAGCACGAAGCTGCCCACCGCGCCTGCCGAGGTTCAGATGCTCGCCGGCGGAGTACCGCGACTGCACGACGATGAAGGCCGCCCGCGCCTGCCAGCCGCGCCGGTGCTGGCGCCGGAAGAGGGTGCGCGCCTGCCCCGCCCACTCGGCGGCCAGGTCGGCCCGGCCGGCCGCCTGCGCCGCGCGAGCCGCGACGAACAGCAGCTCGGCGGTCTTGGTCGCCTCGCCGCCGCGGCCCACGTGCTCGCGGATCGCGGCCTGCGTCGTGGCGACCGCCTCGGCGGACAGCCCGGCCGCGAGCAGCACCGCGCACCGGTCGATCGCGAGCTCCGGCTTGTGCGCGCCCAGTTCCGCGTACCGGGCGCCGGCCTGGTCGAGCAGGTCGAGCGCGGCCGGCAGGTCGCCCACCTGAAACGCCACGTCCGCCCGGTTGTGGACGGTCATCGTCGACTCCAGGTCCTGCCCGGCCGCCGTGAAGAGCCGTTCGGCCACCACGAGGTCGCGGTCGCCGCGGGCCGCCTGGCCGAGCCGGGCGTACACCGAGAAGCGGGCGACCCGGGCCCGGGCCTCCCAGACGCCGTCGCCGGCGCGGTGCAGCCGGGCGATCGAGGTGCGGAAATCGGCCAGCGCGTCCGGGTACCGGCCGAGCACCGCCAGCAGGTGGCCGCGGCGCATCAGCACGCGCCCGTGTGCCGCGCCCGTGCTCGCGGCGGCGGCCCGGTCGAGCGCGCGCAGGCCAGCGGCGGTGCGCCCGGCGAGGCCGAGGGTGAGGCCGAGCGTGGCGTGCACGTCGGTCGTACGATCGCCGTCGCCGGAACGCTCGGCGAGGCGCAAGGCCGTGCGCAGCTCGCGGATCGCCTCGTCGACCCGCCCGGTGTCGCGCAGCACGATCGCTCGCGCCTGGTGCGCGACCGACGCGACCGCCGGCTCGAGGTCGTGCCGCAGCAACTCGTCGGCGCGCGCGAGGGCCGCCATCGGCCGCGCCAGCGCCAGCGCTAGCAGCTCGGTGAATGACCCGCGCGAGCGGAGGCGAGCGCCAACCAGCTCAGCACGCATCGATAAATCGTAGATCGAAGCATCGCAGACATGGAGGCACCATGAGCTTCTGGAACCGCTGGCGCAGGCGCTACCAGGGCCAAGAAGCCAAGGAAGGGCTGCGCCGGGCCGCCGCGAGAGCGCTCGCCCGCGATCCGGAGGGGGTCGCGGCGCGCCGGCTGCGCGACCAGACCAGGCACATCCTGGAGGCGTTCGGCGACGACGTGGCCGAGGATCCGGAGGGCGGCTACCTGTACCGCAAGGGGTGGATCCTGGTGCGGGAGGAGCTTGCCGACCACGCGATCCGGATCCTCGGTGGGCAGTTCGACCGCGAGCGCGTGGCGGCGCCCGCCGTGGCGGGGGTGCGGCGGCTTCCACTGAGCGCGAACACCGAGATGCGCTCCGCCCTCGACCGCCTGCTCGACGGCGACGGCGGCCTCGGCGAGGGGGCGGCCGGGCCCGAGCACATACTGTCCATTTCGGACGTCGTGTCGCGGTGCCCGGCCGTCGAGCCGGAGCCCGTCGACGCGACTACGCCCGACCCCGCCCCGACGCTCGACCTGGCCGCCGGCCAGGGCGTACGGGTGGTCGTCGTCGACACCGGCCTGGACCCTGACGCGCCACTGCGGCACCGCTGGCTCGACCGGGTCGACGGCGAGCCCGACCCGGCCATCACACCGGGCGGCCTGCTCAAGTACGCGGGGCACGGCACGTTCATCGCCGGCGTCATCCGGTGCCTGGCGCCGCGGGCCGAGGTGTACGTGACGTCCGCGTTCTGGCAGGGCGGCGCGCTCGCCGAGACCGAGGTGGTGCGGGAGCTGGCCCGGGTGCTGGCCACCCAGAGCCCCGACATCATCTGCCTCTCCGCCGGCACCCGCACGTACCGCAACGCGGGCCTGCTGGCGTTCGACGCCTTCAACCGCACGGTGCTGCGCCAGCACAAGGGCGTGGTGCTCGTGGCCGCCGCCGGCAACGACGCCAGCCGGGTGCCGTTCTGGCCCGCGGCTTCACCGTTCAGCGTCTCGGTCGGCGCGCTCAACAGCAAGTGGGACGGGCTTGCCGAGTTCAGCAACCACGGCGGCTGGGTCGACGTTTCCGCGCCCGGCGAGAACCTGGTCAACGCGTTCCCGGTCGGCACGTACACCTACCAGGAGGCGCCCAACATCCCGCCCGACGTCCCCAAGCCGCGGGTCGAGTCGTTCACCGGGATGGCGCGGTGGAGCGGCACGTCATTCTCGACGCCGTTGGTGGCCGGCCTGATCGCGGCCCGCATGTCGCACACGGGCGAGAACGGCCGCGACGCGGCGGCGGCACTGGTGGCCGACGGCCAGCGCGCGGCCCGCCTGGGCGTGGGCGCCGTCCTGCACCCCCGCTGAAACCCTTCCCGTGATCAGGCATCCGGGCCGCACCATCCGCAAACACCTGCCGAGGGGTCCACCATGCCTGCCGTCACCATGCCTGCCTCCACCACGCTCGCTTTCGCTCCGATCGACGGCGCTGCCGGCACCGCGTACCAAGCCGTCACCGCCATCGCCGACCTCGTCGCCCCGGTCGCCGGGTCCGCCGCGACGGCCGCCGCCATCGTCCTGTTCACCGCCCTCGTCCGCCTCGTCATCGCGCCGTTGAGCTGGGCACAGGCCCGCGGCCAGCGGCGCCAGGCGGCCCTCGCGCCGAAGCTCAACGCGCTGCGCCAGCGGCACGGCGACGACCCGGCCCGGCTGCGGACCGAGGTGGCCACGCTGTACCGGGACGCAGGCACGACGCCGCTCGCCGGGTGCCTGCCCGCGCTGTTGCAGGCCCCGTTCTTCTTCGTCATGTACCGGCTGTTCACCGCGTCCACCGTCGGCGGGGAAGGAAACACACTGCTCGACGGCCGACTGTTCGGGGTACGGCTTGGGCAGCACGCGGCGGACGGCGCGAACGGCGTCTTCCTCGCGCTGTTCGCCGCTCTCGCCGCTCTGGCATGGGTGACGTCGCGCCGGATGCGACGGACGGCGGCCGAGACGGCGGCGGCGAGCACGCCCGCGACCGGCGACGCCCCCAACCCCGCCGCGGCGATCGGCCGCATCCTGCCGCTGCTGCCGTACACGGTGCTGCTCGGCGTACGACGAGATCGCTGACTGGTACGGAGACGCGGCGGTTCGCGGAGGGCGGCGCGCCCACACCGATCACGCTGGCTGTGCGCGCCGCCCCCTGACTGACTACTCCACCAGCTGGCCGCGTGCCGGCGCGGCCGTCGAAGCCGCCGCTGACAGGGCCGCCGGGCGCGGCGGGATGCTGGACGTGTCGTTCGCGAACGTGGCGACCGCCGTCGCCACGGCGTCCGCGTTCGTGTCGAACGCGAACGTGTTTACGTTGCCGAACAGCCGGTACTCCTGCCGCAGCTGGCGGTAGAGCGCGGCGTCGGCGCCGTCGCGTTCGGGCGTCAGGCTGTCGCACGGCGCGTGGTAGCACGGGTCGTACTGGGCACCCGCGACCCCGCCCCACAGCGCGACATCGGCCTCGGTCTTTCGCACCTCGGCGCCGGTGAACAGGCCGCCGGCCGGGATGCCGGTGGCGATGAACGGGCCGTAGTCGGAACGGCCGGTGAAGTCCGACGCGGCGGTGGCCTCCCCGCGCGCCGCGAAGAACGCCTGGAATACCGCCTCGATCTGCGCCGAGCCGGCCGGGCCGGGGCCGCTGCCCTCGGCGGCCGAGTCGTCGCCGTCGTACACGCCGAACGTGTAATTGGGCGATCCGATCATGTCGAAGTTGAGGTACAGGGCGATCGCGGCGTGCTCCGCGTCGGTCAGGTTGTTGACGTAGAACGTCGAGCCGGACAGGTTGGACTCCTCAGCGCCCCACCACGCGAACCGCACCTTGTTCTTCGTCTGCGTCTTCCGCATCTGCAGCGCGACCTCGAGGATGCCGGCACTGCCGGTGCCGTTGTCGTTGATGCCGGCGGTGTCCGGCTCGGAGTCCAGGTGCGCGCCCACCATGACGACCTCGTTAGGGTCACCCCACCGCGACTCGGCGAAGACGTTTTCGGTTTCGCGTACCTCGGCGATGGTCTGCGTAGTGATGGTGACGTTGAGGTTCGGCGTGCCGGCGAACGCGACACCCATGGGGTACGACACTGAGACGGCCGGGATGCCGACCGGGTTGCCCAGGGTGCCGAAGAACAGGTCCTGGCGGTCGGGTCCGGTGGTGTTGCCCTGGTTCATGAGGATGGCACCGATCGCCCCCGCGGCCTCCGCATTGGCGACCTTCTGCCCGAACGGGCACGTGCCGCGCTGCAGCAGCGCGATGTTGCCGCTGACCGCCGGGGTGAAGTCGGTCGCCTCGCAGCCGGACGAGCTGGCGTTCGGCGTGGTGAGCGCGAGGTCGACCGGGACGACCAGGCCGGTGGCGGTGCCGTTGCCCGAGCAGTCCAGCACGTCGTAGTCGGTCTGGTCGACGTACGTCGTCGGGGTGGGGGAGTTCTGCGCGAACGACGAGCCGGTGTCCTCGCAGAAGTTGAACTGGAACGGCTGGCGGGTGACCGTGTATCCGGCGTGCTTCATCAGTGTCGCGACGTAGTCCGCGCTGCGGTCGTATCCGGGTCCACCGGACGCGCGGTTGCCCCCGTTGAGGGTGGCGATGGCCTGAAACGCCACGAGGTGGCGCAGGAGGCCAGCCAGCGTGACGGAAGTGGTCAGCTTCTTGACGTCGTTGCCGCCGGACGCTTGGGCCGGGCTGGCGACAGCGAAGGTACCCAGCAGTACGGCCACGGCGGCCGCGCCGCCCAGGCGTCGTCGTAACGAGCGGGACACCACGGTGTGTTCTCCTCTCGGGAACGAAAGCTTGGACATCCCAGAATGTAAGTTCGTCACTGAGGGTGCGGAAGGGGTCGCACAGGCAGACATTGGGGGGATCGAAGGTGGACGTCGAGGCGCTGCGGCGTGACACGCCCGGATGTGCATACCGGACGCATTTGGACAACGCGGGGGCGGCGTTCATGACCCGCACCACCCTCGCCGCCGTGACCGACCACCTGCTGCTCGAATCGACCGTGAGCTGGACCGCGCGGTAAAGGTGTTCACCGACCTGGCTGGCTGAGCTGCCCGTCGGAGCGGGGGAGCAGAAACAGCGCGACCGCCGCGCCGGCCACCACGACCAGCGCCCCCACCAGCTTCGTCACCCCGTACCCCACGCCGGCGCCGAGCAGCGTCAGGTACGCCGCCACCGCGATACCGCCGCCGATGTGGCTCATCGACTCCAGCAGTCCCGACGCGGTGCCGCGGTCGCTCTCCGCCACGTTGGTCACGCACTCCCGAAACAGCCGCACGTACACCGGTCCGGAGCACACTCCCCACAGGACCAGCCACGGCACGAGCGCTGCCACCGAGCCGCCACTCAGGGCCGCCATCATGGCGAGGGTCAGGGCGCACAGCGCGATGGAGGCGGCGACCACGGTTCGCGACGAGAACCGGCGCAGCAGCCGGGTCGACAGCGCCGAGCTGACGATGCCGCCCAGCAGCACAGGCGACAGCACCATGCCGGTGCGCGCGGCGGACAGCCCGTGCTCCTCCTGCAGATGAAGGCTGCCGACCACGATGACGGCGGTGTAGCCGGCGCAGTAGGCGGCGAAGGCCAGGCAGCCGCCCACGATCCGGCGCGAGCGCAGCAGGTGTGGCTTCACCAGGGGATACGCCGCCCGCCGCTCCACGACGACCAGCGCGCCGAGCAGCGCCGCCGCCAGGCACAGCAGGAGTCCGGCGCGGCCCGCGTGCGCGCCCTCGCCCAGCTGCGACAGCCCGCCGAGAAGGGCGACCAGTCCGGCGCTGGCCAGTACGGCACCGGCGACGTCGAGCCGCTCGGACCGGTCGCGGCGCGGCGGGTCGGCTGGTAGCAGCGCCAGCGCGGCGGCGAACGCCGCGGCGCCGACGGGCACGGTCACCAGAAACACCCACCGCCAGCCAAGGTGGACGGTGATGATCCCGCCCAGGATGGCGCCGGCCAGGCCGGCGGACCACGCCGCGAACGCCATCACCGCGAACACGCGGCTGCGCCACGGCTCAGTGGGGTAGGCGGTGCCGGCGATGGACAGCGCGGCCGGAAGCGCGAACGCGGCGGCCACGCCTTGCAGTACCCGCCCGGCCAGCAGCAGCGGCAGGCTTGGCGCGAGGCCGGCGAGCAGCCCGGCGGCGGTGGTGACGGCGAGGCTGGCGACGAGCACGCGGCGCCGGCCCCACAGGTCGCTGGTGCGCCCGCCGAGGATCAACAAGGCGCCGATGCTGAGCGAGTACAGGCTGACGACCCACTGCAACGCGCTCGGGCCGAGCCCGAGGTCGGCGCCGATGGAGGGCAGGGCGGTGGCGAGCGCCAGGCTGTCGAAGAGCACGAGGAACGAGGCGCAGCCGAGCACCACCGCGAGCGGCCAGGCCCGCAAGCCGTTGGGGCTCGCGGCGCTGTCGACCCGCGGCAGGGCTTCGCTCGTGCGCACGCCTTCGCCCTTACCCGGCGTGGCGGGTCGCGAATCCCTTGATCATTTCCCTCGGAGCGGTGCCAGCGCCTTGCCGATGTTCCAGTCGGCCAGGTCGAGCATCCATTGCCGCTCGGGGAAGTCGGTGTCCGCGATCCGCAGTGGACCCTCGATCAGCGACAGCACCTGCGCGTACCGCTACAGCGCCATCCGGTGCGGTTCGACCGGTACCGGCCACAGCGCGGGGTAGGCGTCGCGGAAGCGCATCTCCAGCCAGGCGTGGTCCCACTCGACGTCGAAGTACGTCAGGTCCTCGAAGTCGATGACCACGGGCTCGCCATCCGCCGTGACCAGCACGTGGTCGGGCCCGAGCTCGCCGTGCACGAGCCCGTAGCCGGTACGCGCGGGAACCGCCTCGCGGAGGTCGCGAAGGTGCACGGCGATCCGGGGGCCGGGTCGCGGGCGTCGCGCCGCCGGCCAGGTCGGCCACGCGGCCGTATTCGGTGGCGGGCGTCGTGTGCATGCGGCGCAACGCCTTGCCGACGGCCGCCAGCGGGCCGGCGGCCGCGGCGGGGTCGCGCTCCATCAGCGCCTCCAGCGTCACCGTGACGGTTTGGCCGGGCGCCGGCGTCGGGTAAAAGAGCTGGCCGACGGCCGATGGAGGTCAGCAAAGTGAGTGAGCTGTCGGCGCGGTTTGACATGCCGCTAAGTGAACAGGCGCCCGGGATGGCCCGTCGCGCGGTGGGCGCGGTGCTGGCCGCCTGGGGCTTCGGTGACGAAGACTGGTTGGACGGCGCGCGGGTGGTCGTCAGCGAGCTGATCAGTAACGCGGTACGCCACGGCAACGGCTGCGTCGAGCTGCGCGTGCAGGCGCACGGAGACCGGGTCATCGTGAGCGCCGCGGACGGTTCGTCCGTGGTACCGCGGCGCCGCCGGGCGGACGACGCCGGCGGGCGCGGTCTTGCGGTGATAGAGGCGTTCGCGCCGAGGTGGGGCGTCGAGGACCACGAGGGTGGCAAGCGGGTATGGGTGGAGCTGTCGGCGTGCCTCGGTTGGAGGTCGCGGCAATGAGCGGCTCCTGGCCGGTCTCCAAATACCTCACCGTGCGCTGCACCGACGAGGACGGCGTCGTGACCCTGACAGCCGTCGGGGAGGTCGACCTGGAGTCGGCCGGCGTGCTCGGGCACGCCATCGAGCAAGGCGTCGGGCTCCGTCCGGCGGAACTGGTCGTCGACATCGCCGGCGTGTCCTTTTTGGACGCCTCCGGGGCGGGCGTACTGATCGACGGTCGCCGCCGCGCGCGGGACCGCGGCATCCGGTACCGGGTCTGTGGCGCGACGCGCGTCGCCAAGCGGGTCCTCGACGTGCTCGGCGTCCACACCGTACTGGCGGAGGGCTGACCGCCGTGGGGAGAATCGCCCCACGGCGGTCCCTCGTCACCGGTACGTGAGGTCGGACGAGGAATAGAAGCAGTTGGTACTGTCGGCGCCCGTCCCGACTTGCGTGGGCTCGTCGCCGCTGTTGTTTCCGTTGTACTTGCGGCAGATCACCATCGCGCGGCTGGAGTCGTTGACGATCGTGATCGAGGTGAACCGGGCGGTGTCGCCGTAGTTGACGTTGATGCCGGCGACCGTGTTGCCGGGCCGGGTCAGCGTCACGTTCCGGATCACCACGTTGCGCCGGGTCTGCGTCGAGCAGTTGCCGCAGGACCGGTAGAACGTGCCGAAGTTGGTGGCCTGGAAGTTCTGGATCGTCAGCGTCCCGGCGCCGTTGTGCTGGAACACCTTGTCGCTGGCCGACCGGGCGCCGCCGCCGTCCACCAGGAACGTGGGGGAGCCGGTGCCGCGGAACGTGGCCGCGTCTTCGCCGACGTCTTCCCACCACACGTTGCGCAGCGTGCACGAACCCGAGCAGTGCACGCCGTCGCCGGCGGGGGCGCCGATGATGACGTTCGACAGCGTGGCACCGGGTGCGAGCTGGAACATCGGGTCCTGGCTCTCCTCCTGGCTGCCGTCACCGATGCAGCAGTACCGCCTCATGCCGCCGTCGAGCCCACTGGCCGGCACCTGGATGGTGCCGTTGACGGCGACCTGCCCGGTCGGGGTCGGCCACGTGCCGCTCGGCGGTGGCGTGGAGGTGCCGCCGCCGACGTTGACCAGCTGCCAGTGCTGGTTCCAGCCGTTGGTGTCGGTGAACTGGGAGATCCGCCCGCCGTCCGCGGTGGACCACTCCCACACGTCCAAGGCTTTGCCGCTGTGCCTATTGATCAGCTTGACGTATCCGCTGTCCGTGTCCAGGACTTGGAACTGCTGGTTGGTGCCGTTGGTGTCCGGCCACTGGCGGTACTCGGCGCCGTCGGCGGTGTTCCACTCCCACAGGTCGACGACCTTGCCGGAGTGGCGGGCCTTGAGCCGGTAGTAGCCGCTGCCGGAGGAGACGAACTGGAACTGCTGGTTGGCCTGGTTGGCGCGGGCCCACTGCTGGATGCACGCCTGGTCGGCGGTGGACTGGCCGCACACGTCGATGGCTTTGCCGCTGTGCCGGGAGACGAGCTGGTACCAGGCGTTGGTGTCGATGGTGGCCGCGGAGGCGCCGGTGACGCCGATCGTGGTGACCACGCCCGCGGCGGCCAGCGTCACGGTCGCGAGGACTGCGGCGCGCCACCGCCGGCGTCTGGGGTTGGGATGGTTCATGCGAGAGCCTCTCGTGGGGTCTGCTGCGCAGGAAAGCGCTTGCCCGGGAGGGTATCGAATCATCTCTATGTGAACAAGGGGGAGGTCAGGAGGCGCCGGGCAAGGTGATGCCGGCCCGGTACGCGAACACGACCGCCTGGGCGCGGTCGCGCGCCCCGATCTTCGCCAGGATGCGCTTCACGTGCGTCTTGGCGGTCGACTCGGCGATGACGAGCAGGTCGGCTATCTCCTCATTGGACAGTCCCTGCGCGATCAGGCGCAGCACCTGCACCTCCCGCTGGGTCAGCGCCGCGACCCGCTGTGCCTCGCCGGAGCTGGCGGCGCCCGGACCGCCGGTGGGCCGCAGCACGAAATGCTCGACCAGCTCCCGGGTGACCGCCGGGTCCAGCAGGGTTTCGCCAGCGGCCACCGTGCGGACCGCGTCGACCAGCCGCTCCGGCGACGCGCGCTTGAGCAGGAACCCGCTGGCTCCCGCGCGCAGCGCCCCCCACACGTACTCGTCGTGCCGGAACGTGGTGAGCACCAGCACCCGCGTCGCGAGCTCGGCCGCGACGATCCGCCGGGTGGCCTCGATGCCGTCGACGCCGGGCATCCGCACGTCCATCAGCACCACGTCGGGCTCCAGCGTCCGGCACAGCTCGACGGCGCGCAGGCCGTCGGCCGCCTCGCCGACCACCTCGATGCCTGCGGCGTTGTCCAGCACGACACCGAGGCCCGCCCGCATGAGCGCGTCGTCGTCGGCGAGCAGTACCCGCACACTCATGCCGTCTCTCCTCCGCGCGGTATCGGCAGCACGGCCCGGACACCGAACCCGCCGCCCGCGCCGTTGCCATGCTCCACGGCGCCCCCGAACACGGCCACACGTTCGGAGATGCCCAGCAGCCCGCGGCCCGGCTGGTATCCCGGCAGCGGGCCCCGGCCGTCGTCGCGGACCTCGACCTCCACCCGCCGGCCGTCGACGCACACCGCGACGGTTGCGGACGTGGCTTTCCCATGCCGCAAGGCGTTGGTGAGCGCCTCCTGCACGATCCTGTACGCCGACTGGTCGAGGCTGCCGGGCAGGCGCGGGTCCGGCGGGTCGACGCGCACCGTCACCGCCATCCCCGCCTCCGCCATGCGCTCCACCAGGCGCGGCAACGCGGCCAGGCCGGGACGCAGGTCGGCGCCGTCGTCGCGGCGCAGCACACCCAGGACCCGGTCCAGCTCGTCCAGAGCCTCCCGCCCCGTTCGCTCCACAGCGGACAGGATCGCGCCCGCCCTGTCGGGGTCGCTGCCCAACACCACGCGCGCGGCGCCGGTCTGCACCAGCATCACGCTCATCGTGTGCCCCAGCAGGTCGTGCAGCTCCCGGGCGATGCGGTGCCGTTCATCGACGACCGCGTCCCGGCGCATCAGCCGCCGGTCGCTCTCCTGCCGCTCCCGCCGGCGCGCGGCGGCATAGCCGGTGGTCCAAGCGCCCAACCACACGAACACGATGACGGCGGGCACGGCGGCCGGCGGGCTGCCGTCGTCGCCCACGAAGAACGCCACGATCGTCACCAGCAACAACGGCGGCCCCCACAGCGCGCGCCGCGGGTTGCCGTGGGCGCCGAGCGAGTACAGGCCGACCAGGTTGGCCAGTGGGGCAAGCCCGGACGGGTCCAGCCACAACGCGTCGACGGCCAGCGCCGCCGCCCCCACCGCGTACCCGGCCAGCGGCCACCGGCGGCGCACGGCGAGGCTGCCGCCGATCACCGCGGCCAGCGCGAGCGCCGCCGGCAGCCGCGTGCCCAGCGACGGCGTGGTGGTCAGCCGCTCGCTCAGCATCATCGCCACCGCGACGCCGGCCAGGGCGCCGTCGACGGCGCGGGACGGGAGGGCGTTGAGCCACGAGACGAACCCGGCGAGCCGGTGCATGGCGTCAGCTCACCACGCCGGCGCGAGCCCGTCCACGACCGCGCTGCACGCCTGGTCGAAGTGCGACGGCACGCCGCGCCCCCGCTGCCTGCCGGAGCAACTCACCCATGACCAGGGACGCTATGGCGGGCCGGCGCGCCAAACGTCCCCCCGGCGAGGACCCCCGACGTACCCCGGTGGGGGTAGCGGGCGCCGTAGCCTGGGCGAGTGATCAGCGTCCTGGCGGTGGAGAGCTACCGATCGCTGCGCAGCCTGGTTTTGGAGCTCGGCCCGCTGACCGTCGTCACGGGCGCCAACGGCACCGGCAAGTCCAGCCTGTACCGAGCGATGCGGCTGCTCGCCGACTCCGCCCGCAACGGCGCGGTCGCCGCCCTGGCCCGCGAGGGCGGGCTACCCAACACGCTGTGGGCCGGCCCGGAGACCATCGGCAAGGCGGTGCGCGCCGGCCGGTACCCGGTGCAGGGCACCGTCCGGCGCGGCCCGGTGAGCCTCAAGCTCGGCTTCGCGGGCGGCGACTACGGATACGCGATCGACTTCGGGCTACCGCCGCCCGGCACCGCGTCCGCGTTCGAGCTGGACCCGGAGGTCAAGCGGGAGGCCGTCTGGTCGGGCCCGGTGCTGCGCCCCGGCACGCTGCTCGCCGAGCGCGCCGGCACCGCGCTGCGGGTGCGCGACGGCCGCGCGTGGCTGGCGCTGCACGACGCGGTGCGGCCTTTCGACAGCATGCTGAGCGAGTACACGGACCCGCGCCAGGCCCCTGAGCTCCTGACCGTACGCGAGCGCATCCGGTCGTGGCGGTTCTACGACCACATGCGCACCGACGCCGACGCTCCCGCCCGCCGCCCGCAGATCGGCACCCGCACGCCCGTGCTCAGCCCCGACGGCGCCGACCTGGCCGCCGCCCTGCAAACCATCGCCGAGATCGGCGAGCCGGACGCCCTCGCCGAATCGGTCGACGCCGCGTTTCCCGGCAGCGAGCTCGACATCGCCGTGCGGGACGGCCGGTTCGAGCTGCGGCTGCGCCAGCCGGGACTGCTGCGGCCGCTGTCCACCGCCGAGTTGTCCGACGGCACCCTGCGGTACCTGCTGTGGGTGGCGGCGCTGCTCAGCCCGCGCCCGCCGGCGCTGCTTGTGCTCAACGAGCCGGAGACCAGCCTGCACCCCGACCTGCTGCGGCCGCTGGCCGGCCTGATCGTCGCCGGCGCTGCCCGCACCCAGGTCGTCGTGGTCAGCCACGCGCGCGGCCTGCTCGACGCCCTGGCCGCCGCCACCGCTGACCTGACCGCCGTCGAGCTGGTCAAGGACCTCGGCGAGACCCGGGTGGCCGGCCGCGGCCGCTTCGACGAGCCCGTATGGCAGTGGCCGAAACGCTGACCGGCCGCCGGCGTCAGGCCGGCGTGACCAGCGGCGTGAGGTCGCCGGCGTGGTCGCGGGCCCCCTGCTCGAAGGTGCGGGCGGGCGCACCGGTGATCGCCGGGACGGTGTCGGTCACCGGCTCGGGGCTGTCGACGAGTGACGCCCAGTAGGCCAGGGCCTGGTCGGCGAGGGCCGGGTCGGCCCAGCTGAGCATGGCCACGCGCGCCTCGTCCGGCGAGATCTCCTCCAGCTGGGCCGGCCACCTCGCCCAGGACGCGCACCTGCGCCGCCTGCGTGATCGCCCGCACGACCGCGGGCACGCCCTCGGCGGACAGGAACGGCCACAGCAGGAACACGGAGTCCACGCCGGCGAGCGCGGGCCGCAGGGCGTCGGGCGCGGGTGAGGTCACCGGCGACGATCTCGACGCCGTCCGGCAGCCCGGCAAGCGCGGGAACGCGCGACAGCGCCCGTACGGCGGCACCGCGCGCGTGGAGCCCCGCCACCACGTGCCGTCCGATGTTGCCGGTCGCGCCGATGACGAGGACCTTCTTGGTATCAGTCATGTTGCCAGCCTCGAACTTAAACAATTGTTGAAGTCAAGCTACGGTGCCGGGTGATGGCAGAGGGCGGCTGCCTGTCGTTCGAGGAGTGCACCTTGGTGAACCCCGGCGACGAACTCGCCGGCCGTGGACCGGGCGCCCACCTGCTCGACGCTGAGCCGCCCCTCAAGCGCACCTGACACCGTCACGTCCGCCGGTGGTAGAGGTTGCGGCGAGGCTTCCGCTCACTGTCCACATAGTACGGAGGAATGAACTCGGGCATGCCGTCTCCGCTGAGCCGCACCTGCCACTCCCCGCGATGGATCAGTCGATGGTGATACCCACACAACAACGCGCCATTGTTGAGCGCGGTTGCTCCGCCGGCCGTCCACGGCTGGATGTGGTGCCCGTCGCACCAACGAGGCGGCCGATCACAGCCCGGAAACGCACACCCGCCATCCCGCACGACGAGCGCCCGCCGAAGCGGCCCGGTGAACAGTCGTCGCGCCTGTCCCACGTCGAGGATCTGCCCGTCGCCGCCCAGGACCATGGGGATGATGTGGGCGTCGCAGGCCAGCCGTCGCACCTGCTCCGGGCTGAGCCGTTCCCCGGTGTCGAGTTGTCCGGTGCCGAGTTGGTTGCGGATCACGTCATACGGGATCGTGACCACGATCTGCGGCCGGTCCCCGCCGCTAGCCGGCAGTTCTTCGGTGCGTAGCGCCAGCCGGCACACCTCGACCAGGGCGTCCGCTCGCCGTTGGGTTGCGGTGCGCTCGTCGGGTTTGCATAGCGGGTCGAGGGCGGCGTTGACGATGGCGGCGGCCTCCGCGTCCAACCAGCCGGTGACCCGGTATCTACCGTCGCCGTTGTTGGTCAACGTGAACGCACGCGTCTGTTGGGCGCGTTTCTCGTCCCGTTCCGTGGCCCGCCGGTCCGCGTCCTCGGCTATGTCGGGTGCGACGTGGTCCAGGATGCGGGCGGCGATCTTACGGAAGATGACGGGTTCCCAGTCGGCGTACTGCTCGACCAAGGTTGTCTCGGCCAGGTCCACCACATCCGACGACGTCTCACCGGTCAGGTCGCGGATGGTCTTGGCCACGATCTGCGCCTGTTCCACGTTGAGGGTCGCGGTAGAAAGGGCGGCGTCCAGCACCGGCCGCTGATCCACCACCCGGGCCAGGTCGACCATCCGCCGTGCGGTGTGGATGCTCATGTGCAGGCGTCCGCGGAGCCAGACCGCGGTGTTGGCGGCCTCCTGCGCGATCGGCAGGTTCCGCCCGTCGATCTCTCGGATCAGGTGCAGCTTGATCGCCGCCAGCATCTGTTCGGCGTCGTGCACGGCGTGGATCGCGTTGACGAGGTCGGTGTCGGGCAACGACCAGACCGGGGTGCCGGCACACTGGCCGGCGACCTCTCTGAACTGCTGCAACGTTTCCCGCACACATTGATTCTCGTGCGTCCGTCTGAAGACCGTTGCCCGGCAGGCGGCGCGCCTGGCGCGACACGCCGGCCGACGAAAAAGTCAGGCGGGCGGCTCTTCTCCGATCAGTTTCCGTAGCATCCGCGCGAAGTCCGCGTGCTCAGCCCTCGTCAGCGCGGCGAAGCTATCCCGGTTGAACGCCTCGACGACGGGATACGCCGCGGCGAGCAGTTTCCGGCCGTCGTCTGTCAACGCGAGTCGTGCCGGCTTCCCGGGCGTGACGTCTCCTCGCGCGATCAGCCCCGCGTTTGCTAGCACGGCCAATGACTCGCTCATGCTCTGCGGGGTGACCATGACGCGGCGCGCCAGCCGGCCTGGCTGACATCCGGGTCGTGCGCCAACGTGGCCAGCACGCTGAACTGGCGAGGGTTGATCCCGTGGGCGCGCAGGGCGGCATGCCATGGGCGTGCCATCTGGTCGGCGGCACGCAGGAGGGAGGTAGCCGAGTTGCGATTCGGGTTCGAGTGGGGCGAACGACTCGGTCACGATGACGATCATTGCACCGTCAGGTACCTGATGGTAATCCTGGAGGGGGACGGTGACATGACGCGTGTATCAGGCTGGCAGAGACCTGCGCATCCCGCCAGATCGACCGTAGGGTGGCTGGGTGATCGCTCATCCGGGCCTGCGCTTCACCTCCCACACCGTCGACATGCCGTTGGACCACCGCCGTCCGGGTAAGGGCACCATCGAGGTGTTCGCGCGCGAGGTGGTGGCCGCGGACCGGGCGGGTGACGACCTGCCGTGGTTGCTGTACCTGGAGGGTGGTCCGGGCGGGAAGTCGCCTCGGCCGCTGCGGGCGGAGGGTTGGATCGCGCACGCGGTGAAGACACACCGCGTGCTTCTGCTCGACCAGCGGGGCACGGGCCGCAGTACGCCGGTCACCGCCCGGACGGTACACGGAATGCCCGCCGACAAGCTGGCGGCGTATCTCATGCTTTTCCGCGCGGACAGTATTGTCCGCGACGCGGAGGTGCTCCGCGAGAAGATCGCTGGCGGCGCCGCGTGGGACACGCTCGGCCAGAGCTACGGCGGCTTCGTCACCATGACGTACCTGTCCTTGGCGCCGCAGGGCCTGCGCACCTGCTATGTCACCGGGGGCCTGCCGGGCCTGACCGCGACGGCTGACGAGGTGTACGCCCGCACGTACCCGCGCGTCGCCGCCAAGAACGCCGAGTTCTACCGCGCCTTTCCCGAAGATGCCGCCGCAGTCCGCCGGATAGCCGATCACCTCTCCGGCGCGGACGTGCGCCTGCCCGACGGCGACCGGCTCAGCGTCGAGCGGCTGCGCCTGCTCGGCAACCTGTTCGGCATGAGCTACGGCTACGCCCAGGTGCACTGGCTTCTCGACGAGGCGTGGCACGGCGCTGAGCTGTCGGACACCTTCCGGTACGAGGTCATGGGGTTGACGGGCTTCGTTGACAAGCCGCTGTTCGCGCTGCAGGAATACTGCTACGGCCAGGGTGGCACGCCGTCGGCGTGGGCCGCCGCCCGTGCGCTGAACCACCATCGGGACTTCGCGCAGGACGCCGGTCTGCTGCTGTTCACCGGCGAGATGATGTACCCGTGGATGTTCGAGCAGATTGCCGCGCTCACACCGTTCGCGGCCGCCGCGGACATCCTCGCCGGCACCACCGACTGGCCGGCCCTGTACGACCGTGGCCGCTTGGCGGCCAACGAGGTCCCGGTCTGTGCCGCTGTCTACGCCGATGACATGTACGTGGACGCGGGCCTGTCGCTGGAGACGGCGGCGGCGGTCGGCAACGTGCGTACGTGGGTGACGAACGAGCACGAGCACGACGGATTGCGCACCTCCGGCGAGAGCGTCCTGAGTCACCTGATGGGCATGGCGGCCGGCCGCGCCTAGGTTGACAGCGGTCGATCAACGCCCTACGGTTTTCCCCACGACGGTCCGGGCGACCGCGTGGCAGCACACCCTGTTCGTGATTTCGAACGACCCGGGGATTCCATGTCCACGTCGCCCGAGACCCGCGGCCCTGCCGCCTCCTCTGCCGCCTCGTGGCGACCTCCCCACGCCTAGGCAAGCCGGAGGATGTGTGATGAGAAGACGGGAACTGCTTGCGCTCGCCGGTCTGGTGCCACTGGCCGCCGCATGCGGAAACGACGACGACGGCGCCGCGGAGAACATCCAACTTCAGTTCATGTACTGGGGCTCGACCTTCGAGCAGAAGGCCGTCGAGAAGATGCTCAAGGCATTCGAGCAGAGCAACGCGGGCACCAAGGTCAAGCCGCTGTTCACCCCGGACGAGTACGACGTCAAGCTCAATACGTTGGTGGCCAGCGGCAACGTGCCGGATGTCGGCTACGTCCCGATGGCGATGTCCTACCGGCTGGCCGAGCAGGGCAAGCTGGTCAACCTATTCTCCTATTTGGACAAGTACCCGCAGCTGGCCAGCTACCTTCCGGACGCCTACCTGTGGTACGGCAAGGACCAGCTGCACGGGGTGGCGACGGCCAACGAGATCGAGCTGCTGTGGTACAGCAAGGCAGCGGTCGCCGAGGCGGGCATCTCCGCGCCTCCGGCCCAGGCGTCCAGCGCGTGGACGTGGGACCAGCTCGTCGAGAACGCCTACAAGCTCACCGTCGACCAGAGCGGCAAGCACCCTGACGAGTCCGGCTTCAACGCGGGGCAGGTCCGGCAGTTCGGCATTTCGAGCAGCATCACCTACGCCGCGGCCTGGTACGGCTTTCTGCGTAGCAACGGCGCCGACTTCGCCGACCCGACGGGCACCAAGTGCCTGCTCGACACGCCCGAGGCGATCGAGGTGTTCCAGAACCTGCAGGATCTCATCTACAAGCATCGGGTGGCTCCTGGTCCGGGGCAACTCGCCGCGACCGGGGACGACGTGCCGGGCACCAACATCCTGCTGAAAACCAAGCGGGTGGCCATGATCGTCGACGGTCACTGGAGCCTGCTGGACATGAACGAGAGCAAAGTGGACTACGGCATCGGCGTGCTGCCCAAGTACGACGAGCCTTTCACGACCAGTCAGGTCGCCGGCGCCTCGGCCGTCTTCGCGGGCAGCAAGCACGTGGAGGAGGCGATCGAGCTGTTCGCTTTCCACATCGACCCGCGCTACGTCGACCTGTACGAGCAGGGCCTGTGGATGCCGCAGGAGCGCAAGTACTACGAGGATCAGGCCGCCATCGACTCGTGGACCAAGAACGACTCGCACCCGTCCGAGTTCCGCACGGCGGTGGTGGACTACGCCAGGGATCACGGGGTGCCGGATCTGCGCGGGCGGCTGAAGAACCTGTCGGCCATCAACAGCGACGTGCTCACCCCGGCGTTGCAGGAGATCGAGACCGGGAAGCGGCCGGCCGCGGCGGTGCTCAAGGAGGTCGCTCCCAAGGTCACCAGTCGGATGCAGGGCTGGCACCACACGCAGGAGCTATGACGCGGTGGCGGCTCTCTCCGGCCAGCATCGCCTCTCCGGGCAGCGACGCCTGGAACGGCGCTGGGGTCTGCTCATGGCCGTACCGGCGATCCTCGGCTTCGCCATCTTCACGGCGGGGCCGATGGTCGCGTCGCTCGGCCTCAGCCTCACGGACTGGCAGGTCGGTGGCGCCCCCTCATTCGTGGGGACCGGGAACTACACGGCGCTGGCCGACGATGAACTGTTCTGGAAGTCGCTGAGCGCCACCACCTATTACACGCTCGGCGCCGTACCGGTCTCGCTGATCGTCGCGTTCGTCGTGGCCATGCTGCTCAACCAGCGGGTGCGCGGCCTGCCCGTCTGGCGCACGATCTTCTACCTGCCGACGCTGGTGCCCGCCATCGCCAACGTGGTCCTTTGGATCTGGATCTTCAACCCGGACTTCGGCCTGCTCAACTCGTTGCTGCGACAGGGCGGGCTGCCGACCGGAATGTGGATCTACGACGAGAACCTGGCCGTTCCCTCGCTGATCGTCATGAGCACATGGGCTTTCGGAAACACCATGGTGATTTTCCTGGCCGGGTTGCAGGGGGTGCCGCAGCACCTGTACGAGGCGGTGTCGGTGGACGGGGGTGGGCCGTGGCAGCGGTTTCGGCACGTGACCGTGCCGATGATGACCCCCACCATCTTCTACAACCTCGTCGTCGGTGTCATCGGCACGTTCCAGGTGTTCAACCAGGCATACGTCATGACCGAAGGAGGTCCCAACAACGCCACCCTGTTCTACGTCTACTACCTGTTCCGTAAGGCGTTCCGGGAAAGCGAGATGGGCTACGCGAGCGCGCTGGCGTGGGTGCTTTTCATGATCATCATGATTGTCACCTTCCTGATGTTCCGCAACGCCCGGCGCTGGGTCTACTACGAGATGGCGGGTGGGCGATGAGGAGCAGGGGCAGGATCCTGCTGTACCTGGCACTGGTGGCCGGCGCCGTGCCGACACTGCTGCCGTTCGTGTGGCTGGTGCGCAGCGCGCTGATGCAGGACGCCCAGATGTTCATCGCGCCTCCACAGTGGATTCCCGACCCATTCCAGTGGTCGAACTTCACCGACGCGCTCACGGCGCAACCGTTCGGCCGGTACTTCCTCAACACAGTGGTCATCGCGGTCATCAGCGTCCTCGGCACGGTGCTGACCTGCTCGATCGCGGCGTTCAGCTTCTCCAGGCTGCGCTGGCGGGGCCGCAACGTGGTCTTCGCCGTGCTGCTCAGTAGCGTGATGCTGCCGTACGCGGTGACGCTGATCCCGACCTTCGTGATGTGGCAGGAACTCGGTTTGCTCAACACGATCGCGCCGCTGACGGTGCCCAGCTGGTTCGCCGGAGCCGGCGGGGGAGTGCTCAACGTCTTCCTGCTGCGGCAGTTCTTCCTGACTATCCCGTTCGAGCTGGACGAGGCTGCCTACATCGACGGCGCCTCGCCATGGCGGGTGTTCTGGATGGTCGTCATGCCGCTGTCGAAACCCGCCATCGTCGTCGTCACCATCTTCACGTTCATCGGCACCTGGAACGACTTCCTCGGACCGCTGCTCTACCTCAACGACGAGGAAAAGTACACGCTGTCCATCGGACTGGCGTCGTTTCAGAGCATCTACATCACCCAGTGGGGCTATCTCATGGCGGCGTCTGCCGCCGTCATCGCCCCCATCATCGCGCTCTTCTTCTTCCTGCAGCGCTACTTCATCGAAGGGGTCACCCTCACCGGCATCAAGAACTGAGGTCCGACATGAAACGCGTCATCGCCCCCGCAGTACTCGTGCTGCTCGCCTCGCTCCTACTGGTCGCGACACCGGCACATGCCGTTGGCACGGCCACGGTGGTCGACAGGTTCGGCCGCGTCGTCAACGACTACGGCGTGAAACTCGTCGACTGGGAAGGCTATCTGGCCAACCCGTACGTCGAACTCACGGTGCGGCCGCCAGCGAGCGGCCCATTCCCGGTGACCATCGACCTCAAGGCCGAGGGCACCTCCCGGCTGATGATGGACCTGCCCAGCCAGCTCACCGCCACCGGAGCCACCAAGCAGCTCACCTTTGCGAACGCCTCCGAACAGAGGACCTTCAAGCTGGCCATCCACTCCAAGCGAGCCCCGGGCGCCGACGAGCTCTACACGCTCCGGCTCAACATCCGGGCCTCGGACAACAGCACGCTCGTCCAGACCATGCCCATCCGGGTCCAGCAGGACCAGAAGACCGCGCTCGAACCGACCATCCCGATCAACTTCGACTACCGGTACGACAACATCACCGGATACTTCAATAACGCGGCCTTCCGCACCGCCGCCGAAGAAGCCGTGAAGGACTGGTTCCGCTTCTTCGACCTGCAGCCGTTCGACACCGTCGCCGCCGGAGCCGAACCCAACCACCTGCCCGGCAACGACTGGCAGAACACCATCAACGTCACCAACAACGTGGCCTACAACGGCGCGTACGTGTACTTCCGCGGTATCCAGACGCCGTACTCCACCGGCTATCCAGCCGCCAACGGCCGGTACCACACCCGTAACGGGCAGCAGCTGCCCGGACCGATCCACCGGTCGACCGCGATGATTTTCGAGTACGACGAGGCGGGCAAGCAGCTGTTCACCTCGCTCGCCGACGAGGACTGGTACCGGACGGAGATCGCGGGCTCGGTGCTCGACGTGCACGGCCTGGTCATGCACGAGTACGGGCACGCCGTCGCCTATCACAGCGACTGGGCCGGGATGCGCAACTACGTCAACACCCAGGGCGCGAACGACCAGGAGGTCATCGCGTACCAGGGCCGCACCGTGCCGCTGGACAGCAGCTATCACATCCCCGGCACGTCCCCGTACTGGGACCGCCTCAGCGGCCAGAGCGGCGGCTGGACTCACCTGTTCCCCACCCGCAGGTGGATGCTGACGAAACTGGCACTGCTGGTCGCCGAGAACGCCGGCTGGCCGGTGAATCGCAACCTCACGCCGTTCCTGGCGCCCTCGATCGTGACCACCAGCCTGCCGAACGCCCCGACCGGCCAGGCCTACCAGCAGACCCTGGCGGCCAAGGGAGGCGTCCCCTTCTACGACTGGCGGGTCACCGGCGGCGCGCTGCCGGCCGGCCTGAGCCTCGACCGCTTCACCGGCACGATCAGCGGCACTCCCAGCACGGCTGGGACGTACTCGTTCACCGTGGAGCTGCGCGACTACGACAGCGCCAGCGCCCCGGTGAGCCGCACCTTCCAGCTCACCGTCGGCGGCGGTAACCCCGGCGGCGGAAACCTCGCCACGCAGGCGACCACGTCGTGTTCGTTCACCTCGTCATGGGAGAGCTGCGCGGCGATCAACACCGGCGGCGACCCGGCCAGCTCGAACATCGGCGCGCCGAACCAGGGCAACCGCTGGGGCACCTGGCCGCAGCAGGGCGAGCAGTGGGCCGAGCTCACGTGGTCGTCGGCGCAGAGCCTTCGGCAGGCGCAGGTGTACTTCTTCGACGACAACCAGGGCATCGACCTGCCCGCGTCGTGGCGCCTCCAGTACTGGAACGGAAGCTCCTATGTGGACGTGCCAGGCGCCGGCGGGTATCCCGTCGCTGCCAACCAGTACAACACGGTCGACTTCTCCGCGGTGAATACCACACGCCTGCGCGTCGTATTGCAGAGCGCACCGAACCTCTCAGTCGGTCTGTTGGAGGTGAAGGCCTTCAGCTGAGCGCCGCCACGATCGCCGTGACGACGGCTTGCCAGTGCCGGCGCTGCTGCTCGCGTTCAGCAGCGCCGGCCAGCCGTTCCTGATGGACCCCCAACCTGGTACGCCCCTCGCCCGCGGACGTCACCACCAGTTGCAGTGTCGTGTCATGCGTCCAGTCGGGTGGCTGCCAGGTGAGCCGGATCCGGTCGAGCTCGTGGAAGCTGCGGGTCTCGCCCCGCACACCGGCCGCGGTCTCGTAGCCCTCGCCACGCTCCGACGGGACGGTGACGCCTTCGCCCAGCCAGATCGCGACACCGGCGGGCGACGTGATGAAGTTCCACACGTCTTCGACGGGCCGGTCGATCGTCTTCGACACCCCGATCTGCCAGCCGGCGTCGCGGGTGCGTCCCACCTCGGAGCGCCGCCATCCCGCGTTCACGGCGTCACCGCGGCGACCGCGCTGACCTCGACCAGCGCTCCCGGTACCGCCAAGCCGGCCACCCGAGCCACCGCGACCGTCGGCGCGGCGCCGCCCATCGACGCGGCCGCGACCGGGTAGGCCGCGGCGAGGTCGACGCCGTCGACCAGCAGGATGGTCATCATTACCAGATCATGGACGCTTGCGCCGGCGGCGGCCAGCGCTACGTGCAGGTTGGCCATCGTCCGTTGGACCTGAGCGGCCACGTCGTCGCCGCCGACGAGAACCCCTTCGCCGTCGACGGCGTTCTGGCCACCGACGAAGATCATGGTCGCGCCCGGCGGCACCACGGCGACGTGGTTGAAAGCGGGCGATTGGACGAGTCCTTCGGGACTGAGCAGCGTTTTCTGTGTCATGCCTCCAGCTTGGCACCCTACCCGGACAGATACTGTCAGGGTATGGATCGGATCATCGTCTGATGAGCACCACCAACCGGCGTCTTGAGACGCTTGCCCTGCTCCAGGCGCATCCGGGCATCTCCGCCACCCAGCTCGCGGCCCGGCTCGGCGTCACCGAGCGCACCGCCCGGCGCGACGTGGCGCACCTGCGCGAGCTCGGCTACCACATCGGCGGGGAGGCCGGCCGCGCCGGTGGCTACCGGATCGCGTCCGGCCGCACGATGCCGCCGCTGCTGCTCGACGCGGACGAGGTGGCCGCCGTCGCCCTCGGCCTGCGCGCGGCGGTCGCCGTCGAGGGCCTCGACGCCGCCGCGACCACCGCACTGGCCAAGCTCACCCAGGTCGTACCGTCGCGCTGGCGGGCCCGGCTCGCCGCGCTCGCAGACGTGCAGGCGCCCTCCGGGCAGTCCCGCCGCCGCGCCGGCCGCGACGTGCTCGTACCCGCCGCACTCGCCTGCCGCGCGAACGAGGCCATCCGCATCCGGCATCGCCGCCACGACACCGCGCACGCCGCACCGACCGAGGTGCAGCCGTACCGGCTCGTCACCCTGCGCCGCTACTGGTACCTCGTCGCCTGCCCCCGCGGGGCCGAACGCTGGACGGTCTACGCCCTCGACCGCATCGATCACGTCCAGCCGCTCGGGACGCGCTTCCCGGTGCCGGAGCCGCCGTCCGACGCGGCCGCGTTCGTGTCCGACACGCTCGCGCACGGGCCGTGGCGGCACCGCGTCCGGGTGCGGGTACACACGTCGGCCGACCTCGTCCGCGAGCTCGTCGACGCGAGCGTCGGCACCGTGGTCGAGGATGGCGACGAGTGCGAACTCCACTTCGGCACCGACGACCTCGACTGGGCGGCCCGCTGGCTCATCTACCTCAACCTCGACCTCGACGTCATCGAACCGGCGTCACTGACCGACCGGATGCGCGGGCTCGGCCGGTGGCTGCTCGACCGATACTGAACACGTGCGCATCGCGATGGAAAGCGTTGGCGCGGCTCGGCCCGGCCGTGTCAACGAGGACTTCGTCGGCGCCGTACCCGCCGCGGCCGTGCTGATCGACGGCGCCGGCGGTGTGTCCGGTATGGAACTGGTGTGCCGGCACGGCGTGGCCTGGTACGCGCGTCGCCTCGGAGGGGAACTGCTCGGCCTCCTGTCGCTTGGCGCCGACCGGACCCTTCCGGAGTTGCTCGGCGAGGCCATCGAGCGGGTGGCGGACGCCCACCGGGCCACCTGCGACCTGACCGATCCCCGGAGCCCGTGGGCGACCGTGGCGATCCTGCGCCTTCGCGACGGCCGCGCCGACCACCTTGTGCTCGGCGACTCGGTCGCGGTCCTCGACCGAGCCGGCGCGCCGTTCGCCGTCTGCGACCCGCGGGAGGTGACGCTCGCCCAGCCGTTCCGGGCCGCGCTGGAGGCCGCCACCGACGGCAGCGCCGAATACGAGCGGGTCCGCCGCGAGGGCACCGAGGTGATGCGCGCCAACCGCAACCGGCCGGGCGGCTACTGGGTGGCCAAGGAAGACCCCCGGGCCGCGGCCGAGGCGATCGTCGGACGCTGCCCCGCCTACGAGTTGACCGCTGCCGCCCTGCTCAGCAACGGGGCCAGCCGAATCGTCGACCAGTTTCAGCTTGCCGGCTGGCCGGAGGTCATGGCGGTCCTCGCGTCGAGCGGACCCGCCGCGATCATCCGTCGCGTCCGCCAGGCGGAGGCCCGCCAGGCCGTCGCGGGGGACGACGCCAGCATCGCCTACTGCACCGACCTCACGGGGAACGCAGGACTGATGTCACAGTGACGCCACGCTGACTGGTCGAAACGACTGACGCGAACGGACGACCCGGCCTCGTGCCGGGTCATCCGTCAGGCGCCGCGTATCCGGCGTTGACCTGTGTGTAGGAGGGAAGGTCCGGCCGTACCTCCAAGCCGTCGCGGACGGCTATGGCCGTGTCCACAGACGCCGCCAGCGCGGCGCGGAAGAGCAGGGAGCCGGTGCTGATCCGCCGTACGCCGAGCTCTGTCAGGGCGGCGACGGTGTGCCGGCCGGGCAGGAACAGGACGTTGACCGGCACGTCGACCGCCGCCACGACGGCGGCGATGTCGGTGGGCTCCGACAGGCCGGGAACGAACACCCCGTCGGCGCCGGCGTCCGCGTAGAGCCGCACCCGTCGCAGGGTCTCGGCCAGGTCGCCGGGGCGCTGCCAATACGTATCGGTCCTCGCGTTGACGAACAGCCGCGGCACCTCCCGCTTCACCGACCGGACCAGCGCCGCGTGCGCCGCGGCCGGCCCCATGGCGTCCTCCATGTTCACACCGGCGGCGCCGGCGGCGGCCACGGCGGCCGCACCGCCGACCGAGCCGGTCTCGATGTCGGCGGTGAGGTGGACCGGGAGCTTCGCCAGGCCGCGGGTGAGGCGCAACGTCGCGTCCTCGGCGGCGCCGACACCGTCGGGCAGGCCGCTGGCCGCCGCGACGCCGAGACTCGTCGTACCGAGCGCGGGGAACCCGGCCTCGACCAGGGCACGGGCAGAGGCGACGTCCCACACGTTCGGCAGAACCAGAGGGGCGCCGGTGCGGTGCAGAGCGGCGAATTCTCGCATGTGGCAACGCTACGGCCGCGATCCTTCGGTACCGGCCGAAAGGACGCGGCGGACAATGAGAGGGTGACCTCAGCCTCGGACCTGGCCTCGCTCGCGGCTCTCCTGGCCGACGAGACACGCGCGGCCATGTGCCTCGCGCTGCTCGACGGCCGCGCCTGGACCGCCGGCGAGCTCGCGCGCCACGCCGGCGTCGCGCCCTCCACCGCGACCGAGCACCTCCACCGACTCATCGACGGTGGTCTGCTCGTCGAGCGCCGGCAGGGCCGTCACCGGTACGTGCAGCTCGCCGGCCCCTCGGTCGCGCACCTCATCGAGGATCTGTCCGCCCAGACAGCGCCCCGCCCCGTCGCCGCGCGCGGGTTGCGAGCGGTGACCGCCAGCGCGGCCCTGCGCCGCGGCCGCACCTGCTACGACCACCTCGCCGGGCGGCTCGGCGTCGCCGTGACCGACGGGATGACCCGGGCGGGGCTGCTGGACCAGAGCGGCGGCTTCGCCATCACCCCGGCCGGTCTGGCCTGGCTGACCGGCACCCTCGGGCTGAACCCACAGGAACTGCGGCCCGGCAAACGCCCCCTCGCCCGCGGATGCCTCGACTGGACGGAGCGGCGGCAGCACCTCGCCGGCCTCGCCGGGGCGAAGCTGTGCGAGACGCTCCTCGACAACGGGTGGGTCGCGCGAATCGGGTCCGGCAGGGCGGTGCGGCTCACGCCGAGCGGAAAGGCCGCGCTCAGCGATCTCCTGGGGCCCTCCGACATCGATTGACGATTCCCGGCATCGATGAATCGGGTGATGCGGCTACGACCCTGACGAGGGGCGGGCCGAGACCAGGCCGGTCTCGTACGCCACGATGACCAGCTGTGCCCGGTCGCGGGCGTGCAGCTTGCTCAGCAGCCGGCTCATGTGCGTCTTGACGGTGGCGAGGCTGAGCGTCAGCCGCTCCGCTATCTCCACGTTGGACAGGCCATGTGCGACAAGCGTGAGCACCTCGCGCTCGCGGTCGGTCACGCCGTCGAGCCGGCGCGGCAGGGGTCGGGCCGGCTCCGGGCGCCGGGCGAACTCGGCGATCAGCCGCCGGGTCACGCTCGGGGCGAGCAGGCCCTCGCCGGCCGCGACCACCCGCACCGCGGCGAGCAGGTCGTTCGGCGGGGTGTCCTTGAGCAGGAAACCGCTGGCCCCGGCGCGCAGGGCCGCGTACACGTACTCGTCGAGGTCGAACGTGGTCAGGATCAGCACCCGGGCGCTCGCGGTGGCCGCGTCGCCGCAGATGCGCCTCGTCGCCTCGATGCCGTCCATCTCCGGCATGCGCACGTCCATCAGCACCACGTCGGGCTGGTGCTGGCGGGCGAGCGTCACCGCCTCCGCGCCGGTGCCGGCCTCGGCCACCGTGGCGAGGTCGGGTGCCAGGTCGACCAGTACCCGGAAGCTGCCGCGCAGCAGCGCCTGGTCGTCGGCGATCAATACCTTGATCACGCTACGGACCCGTACGGCAGGCGGGCCTTGACCCGGAAGCCGCCCTCGAGGCGCGGGCCGGCGGTAAACTCCCCGCCGTACATGGTGACCCGCTCGCGGATGCCGATCAGGCCGTGCCCGGCGGGCACCGGCTGCACCAAACCGCCCTCGTCGGTCACCTCGATGCTCACCTCTCCGGAGTGGACGGTGACGGCGACCCGGCAGCGGGCCGGTGCCGCGTGTTTGACCACATTGGTCAGTGCCTCCTGGACGATCCGGAACACGGACAGGCCGACCGCCTCGGGCAGTTCGGCGCGCTTGTCGACGTCGAGCTCGACGTCGACTCCACCGGCCGCCGCCCGCTCGGCCAGCGCCTTCAGCTCGGCCAGGCCGGGCGCCGGCGCGTACTCGGCATCCTGCCGCAGGACGCCCAGCGCGCGCCGCATCTCCACCAGCGCGCCGCGGCTGGTGGCCTCGATGACCGCCAGCGCCTCGCGCGCCTGCGCGGGGCTGGCCTCGGCGACGTGGTTGCCGACCGCCGCCTTCACCGCGATGAGGCTCATGCTGTGCGCGACGATGTCGTGCATCTCCCGGGCGATGCGCAGCCGCTCATCGGTGACCGCTCGCTGGGCGAACTCCTCCGCCGCCTGCGCCGCGTACGCCCGGCGCTCGCGCACCAGCCAACCCAGCAGCCACGCACCGGCCACCACCAGGCAGAAGAACCCGATGTCGGTGACCGCCCCCGTGGAGTCGGCCGCGATCAGGGTGGCCACGGTCGCGGTGAGGCAGCCGGCCAGGACGGCCACGGACCGGCGCGGCGGCACGGCGACGCCGGTGACGTACAGCGCGGCCGCGATCGCGAGCGCCGGGCCGCCGCTCGCGTAGTCCGGCACGATCCCGGTCAGCACCGTCAGGTTTCCGGCGGCGCACACCGCCACCGCGACCGCGACCGGCCACCGCCGCCGCGCCGCCAGCGGGCCGCCGACCAGCAGGCCGGCCAGCGCGGACAGCCACCCCGGCTCCGCCGGGCCGCCGGACATCGGTCGCTCGCTCGCCGCGTACCAGCAGATGGCGACGAGCACGACCGCGAGCGCCGCGTCGAGGGCGATGAGGTCGGCGCGGCGCAGGCGGCGGGTGAGGAGCCTGATCACGTACCGACCGTAGCCGCTGGTCGCGCCCGTCGCGTCCGCCCGTGGCCCGTCATCCTCCAGATGTACGCCGGCACGGCGGCCCGGTGCCGCGTACCGCCCAGGGGCGACGGTGAAGTGCCGGCTGCGGCCCGATGTCCGGTGGCCCGGCGGCGGGCAGGGTTTTGGGCATGACGACGACAGTGATGCTCCGGGAGGTGCGGGCCGTGTACGGCACCGGCGCCACCCGGGTGACCGCGCTCGACGGGGTGACCGTCGGGTTCGACGGCGGCACGTTCACCGCGGTGATGGGCCCGTCCGGTTCCGGCAAGTCGACCCTGCTGCACTGCGCGGCCGGGCTGGACCGGCCGGTCGAGGGGACCGTGACGATCGAGGGCACGCTACTCAACGCCCTGGACGAGACCGCACTGACCAGGCTGCGCCGGGACCGGATCGGCTTCGTCTTCCAGGCGTACAACCTGGTCTCCTCGCTCACCGCGGCGCAGAACGTGGCGCTGCCGGTGCGCCTGGCCGGCCGCCGACCCGATCCGGACCAGGTGGCGGCCGCGCTCGCCGCCGTGGGACTCGCCGGCCGGGCCGGCCACCGGCCCAGCCAGCTGTCCGGCGGCGAGCAGCAGCGGGTCGCGCTGGCGCGGGCGCTGCTTCGCCGGCCGGCGGTGCTGTTCGCGGACGAGCCGACGGGCGCGCTGGACAGCGCCACGTCGCGGCAGGTGCTCGACCTGCTGCGCGGGCTGGTCGACCGGGAGGGCCAGACCGTCGTGATGGTGACGCACGACCCGATGGCCGCCGGGTACGCCGACCGCGTGCTCATCCTCGCCGACGGGCGAATGGTCGAGGATCTGACGGACGTGAGCGCCGAGGACATCGCCGCGCGTACGGCCCGGCTGGAGGCGTCGTGCTGAGCCTGCGGGGTAGATGGGTGTCGCTGCTCGGGGCGTTCGTCGCGGCGGCCGTGGGCGTGGGCGTGGTCGCGCTCAGCACGCTGCTGTTCGCCTCCGGCGCGGCCCACGTGCCGGACCGGGTGGCCGCCGCTGCGGTGATCGTGCAGAGCCCACCGGTCAGCTCGGTGGCCGACCCGTTCCCGGAATCCCGGCCGTGGTCGTCGGCGACGGCGACCGCCCTTGCCGGCCGGCTCGCCGCGATCCCGGGCGTGGCGGCCGCCGTGGCGGACCGTACGTTCTACGCCCAGCCGGTGCTCGACGGCCGGCCCGACGAGCGGGTCACGCTCGGCCAGGGCTGGGCCGGTGCCCGGCTCGGCGGCACCGGGCTGGTCGCCGGCGCGCAGCCCGAGGACGACCGGGACGCGGTGCTCGGACGGTCGCACGGCCGAGGCCCCGGAGACCGGGTCACGCTGCTGACCGCGGCCGGCCCGGCGGAGTACACGGTCACCGGCGTCGTCGACGGCGCCGGCGTCTTTCTCAGCGACGCGGCAGCCGCGCGCCTCGCGCCGGGAGTGCGGGCGATCGGCCTTGTCTTGGCGTCCGGTGTGGACACTGACGAAGTCGCCGCCGCGGCGCGGCAGGTGACCGGCGGCGACGGCCGGGTGCTGACCGGCGACGGCCGCTCGGCGCTGGAGCCGCGCGCCGACGCCCGCACCCGCTGGATCGGCATGCAGGTGCTCACCGCCCTGACCGCGCTCACCGGGTTCGTGACCGTGTTCGTGGTGGCGTCGACGTTCGCGTTCACGGTGGCGCAGCGCCGCCGCGAGCTCGGGCTGCTGCGCGCGATCGGCGCCACGCCGCGGCAGGTGCGCCGGATGCTGTACGGGGAGGCGCTCGCGGTCGGCGCGGCCGCGTCGGTGGCCGGGCTCGCGATCGGCGCCGCGCTCGCGCCGGCGCTCGGCGGCGTGCTGGTCGACGCCGGCTTCGAGCCGGCCAGCTACCGGGTACGGTTCGTGGCCTGGCCGGTCGCGGTGTCGCTGGCCGCCGGACCGGTCGTCGCGCTGCTGGGCGTCTGGTCCGCGTCCCGCCGAGCGGGCCGAGCGCGGCCCCTCGAAGCGCTGCGCGAGGCCATTGTGGAGGATCGGCCCATGGGGCGGGTCCGGTGGGCGGCGGGCCTGGCGTGCACCGCCCTGGGACTGGCCCTGGCCGTTGGCACGGCGACCAGCGGCGACGCGCAGAACGGTGCCACGTTCGCGCTCTACAGCGCGATGGCGCTCGTACTGGGCGCGGCGGCGCTCGCACCCGCGGTGGTGCCGCCCGTCGTGCGGCTGCTCACCTGGCCGTTGCGCGGCGCGCGGGGCGCCACCGGAATGCTCGCCAGGGAGGGGGCGCTCACCGCGCGGGGCCGCACCGCCGGCACCGCCGCTCCGGTGCTGCTCACCGTCGCGTTCGCCATCATGATCTCCGGCATGGTCGCCACCTCCGCCGACGCGTACGCCGCCCGCCGAGCAGCGGCCGTCGAAGCGGGCGCGGTCGTCGTGCCCGACGGCACGCCGGGCCTGTCCGACGCGGCGGGTCGCGGCCCACTATCCTCCACTGTATACAGTGGCGAGCGTCCACTGTCGGTGTCCGGTGTGGAGCGTAAGGGTGCGGCTGTCTCGCGCGGCCTCGCCGACCAGTACGGCTGGAGTGTGGGCCAGAGCGTGCCGATGGTGTTCGCCGACGGTGAGACCGTGCCGGTGCGAGTGGAGGCGGTGGTCGACAGTGGACCGGCTCCGGTCGACGTGCTGCTGCCGCGCGACCTCGTCCGCGCGCACGACCCGTCCGCGCTCGCGCCGATGGCGCGGGCGCGGCACTCCGAGCCCGTACCGGCCGGCCTGGGCGCGCGGGTCGTCGACGTGGCCACGTACGCCGCAGAGGCCGACAGTGAGGAGGACCGGCTCGTCTGGATCTTCGCGCTGATGCTGGTCGGCGTGTCGGCCGGGTACGGGGCGCTCGCCGTAGCGAACACACTGCTGATGTCGGCGGTCCACCGGGTGCGCGACTTCGCGGTGCTGCGCCTCGCCGGGGCCACCCGGTGGCAGGTGGCGCGGACCGCGGCGGCCGAGTCGGCGCTCGTGGTCGCGATCGGCACGCTGCTCGGTGGGGCGGTGGCGGTGGCCGCGCTGGTGAGCATCCGGGAAGGGCTGCGCGAGCAGGTGCAGGCGCCGGTCGACCTGGTGGTGCCGTGGCCGGTGGTCGGCGGCGTGATCGGCGTATGCCTGCTGCTGGCCGTGCTGGCGTCGGCGATCCCAGCCCGACTCGCCCGCCCCTGACCCCTGGTCCCACGCCACGCCGCGCCCGCGCCGGGCTCGCCGCGCCGGGCTCGCCGCGCCGGGCTCGGCTCGGCCTCTCCTCGTCGATCAAGGGCAAACGCACGTGGTTGGATCTCTTTTCCACGTGCGTTTGCCCTTGATCGACGGAGATCTCCTTGATCGGCGCCGTTGAGCTAGGCGATCCGCCGCCGCGTCACGGTCGATTGCCGCGATGGGACGGGCGCCGTACGGCGCCCTCACCCGACCGGATTGCCCCGTTCCGCGCTGCGAGCCGCGCGGGCCGTTCACAGCCTTCGCGGAACGACGACCTTGACACCTGGCTCCCGCCCCTAGCTCCACGGCGTTGAGGCCTTGATCGGCGCCCGCTATGGGCGCGGCGCTCGGCAGTGCACGGATCGTTGCGGAGCCTGGCGGGCCGGGGTGCGTCGTCCTACGCGGTGCGTCGTGGTCCGCGTCGCGGCAGGCGCGGGAGGCCGCGGTATCGGGGAAAGCGCGCCCTCAACCCGCGTCCGATAGCGCAAGATACCGAAACCGCGTGGTCGACCCACCTGCCCGCCGCGCCCACCGTGGGTCGCTACAGACCAGGCGTCCGTCCAAGGCGCGATCATGGCCTTTCTCATCGATCAAGGGCAAATGCACGCGAATTTGAGATCCAACCACGTGCATTTGCCCTTGATCGGCGGGGAGAGGCCGCGCCGGGCGGCGCGAGGCGGCGGGCGGGGCGGCGGGGCGCGGCGGGGCGGCGGCGC
>NZ_JBAKHX010000085.1:0-33010 GCF_036906915.1 Micromonospora sp. CPCC 206061 | reverse complement strand
TATCGACCAAACCCGATCAAAACCGGTGGACCGGCACGCCGCCATTATTCAGCGGTCTCCTAGCGCTCCGGGCCTGGCGGGCCTGGGCACGCAATCGGGGGATCTCCCGCGCGAGGGTCCATCGGGACTGCAACAGGGCCGCGCCGTCACAGAGCACGCCGGAGAGCCCCGACCTGCTCGTCTCGACGGTGAATAATGCGGACTGTTGTATCACTCGCGCATCGGCAGGTACCGCTGTCAGCGCGTCCAAGGTGTGTGGATGCGGGCGGGAGTCTGCGTTGTAGACCGCGATCCACACCTCGGCCGGAGCCACGCCCTGTGCACCGAGCCGCTCAAGCTCGGCGGCCACGGCGCCGTTGATCTGATGCACCATCGTCGCTGCCGGATCTGTTGCGTGATGGTGGAACACCCGATCACTGGTCGCGGCAAGCTTGGCGGCAAGGTCCGGTGTAGACGGTGTGGCGTCGAAGGCGGCACGCACGACGGTCGGGTAGTCGGTGGCGTGATCGCCTGACACACCGGCCAGACGAATCAACTCGTCACTGGGAAGGGCACCACCGAACCGGGCCGTCAGCCAGCAACCGGTACGACGGCGTCGCAGGGCGGCCGCCAGTTCGGGCAACCGCTGTGCGACCACCTCCCTTTCCACGTGCTCGCGCTCGGTGGTCGCCAGCACGACGCTGGCCGGCCCCCACCGCTCGGCCATCGCGGTCAGATAAGCGGTCGTAGGCTGGATGAGCCGCTGCTCGCGCAGCAGTGGCACCACGATGAGCACGTGCCGTCGCCGGGTCTGGCCGGCGGCGTGGCCGTTCCTGGCTTGGCTCAGCCAGCGCAGCGACTGCAACAGCCGGTAGCTGCCACCGGCGCCGCGGACGGCTACCGCCGCCGCTCCGGCCCATCCGACAGCGGCGGCGATCCGACGGGCCGTCATACGATCACCTCGCGCAATCGCAGCACCGTGAACGCCTCCCGGTGCCCGCCGGTGGTGCTGGCGCCGCGGAAGCCGGTCAAGTGCATGCACGCGGGGCCAACGAGCGTGGACTGGCCCGCTCCTTTCGCGCCAACGGTCTGCGTACGGTATCGGCCCAAGGCGGCGAGCTTGCGCTCGACGACCGGTGCGATGTCGCGCAGCAGCGCCGGCTGGGTGATCGGCGTCCACACCTCGTACCCAAGAATCGTGGAAACCCAGTGCGGGCTGCCGCACTGTGGATAGTTCGAGCTCCCGGCCATCTGCGCTGCTCGCCAGCACAAGGCGAACGCCGCCTCGTGGTCGAACGACCCGTCCTTCGGGTGCGGCAGGTACAGCAGGTCGGGCCGGCTCTCCCGCAGCACCTCCAGCACGACGCCGAACTGGTCACAGTCGTACGGGTCGATGCCACCATCAGGAAACCGCAAGAAGCGCAGCCGGTCGGAGCGCACGCCCAGTGCCGCAGCGGCGTCGACGGCCTCCCGCTCACGGCGCGTCCCAAGGTCATCGGCCTCAGCGGAACCACCATGCTCGCCGGAGGTCAGAAAGGCGATCGCCACCTCATGACCAGCCTCGGCGTGCATGGCGATCGAGCCTCCACAACCCAGAACCTCGTCGTCAGGATGTGGAGCGACGATCAAAACTCTCGCCACGGCAACCTTCCCCCTATCGTCGGTCGGACCTGACGCCATACAGCGAAGCCGGTCTAACCGCGTCCTGGACAGTCCGAAGGGGTTGCGCGGTCCGGCGCGCCACTGCGGGACGTTGCGCGGGGTTGCGCGTAGTTCTACATCTATCGCCAGGCACCTATGCTGAGTACGCCCAGTAATCTCATCGACACTGGGAGGTAGGCGTGCCGCGGGCGGTAACCAACCACGACCTGGAAGTCCTGATGGACGAAGCCGGCTACGGGCAGGCCCACGCCGCGTTCGCCCGCCAGGTGAACCTCGCCGCCCGCGCCCAAGGAATGCTGCGGTACGACGCGTCGAGCGTGTACTGGTGGCTTCGCGGCCGCCGGCCAGATTCCGCGATCCAGATCGTGATCGCAGCCGTGCTAGCGCGCAAAATCGGCCGGACGCTCACCGTCGACGACCTCGGATTCGGCGACGACGACGTGAGCCTTGGCCTCACCTACCCAACCAGCCGCTCCGCCGGGATCGACACCGCGACCCAGCTGTGGAGGCTCATCGTGCGCAGACGCGACCTTCTCGCCACGGCTCCGTTCGCCACAGCCGCCGCCCTACAGACCGGCTTCGCCTGGCGCTACGACCCAGCCGACACCGACACCGGCCACGTCGGCCTCCGGCGAGTGACCACATCGGACGTCGCGACCCTGCGCCTGTTCGCCGACCAGTTCGCCGACCTGGATCGCCGTCACGGCGGCGGCAGCGACCACACCCGCGCCCTTCTCGCCACCTTCCTGCACCACCAGGTCACTCCGATGCTGCACGGCTCATACACCGACACCGTCGGACGTGACCTCATGGGCGCCGCGGCAGCGCTCGTCGGTCAACTGGCGTTCATGAGCTACGACGCCGGCGAACACGGCGCAGCCCAACGCCACTTCACCATCGGGCTACGGCTGGCCAAGGCCGCCGACGACCGCCTCTATGGCGCGCACCTACTGGCCAACCTCGCCACCCAGGCCACCTACCTCGGCCACGGCACCGAAGCAGTCCGCCTAGCACGGGCCGCCCTCGACGGCGCCGGCCGCGCCCCCGCCACCGTCCTCGCCCGGCTATACACCGCCGAAGCCTGCGCCCACGCCGTAGCCGGCGACCGCCGCGCCTGCACCACCGCCCTCGGCAAAGCCGCCAAAGCCATCGACCGCAGCAAGCACGGCGAAGGACCACCATGGGTCGGCTACTTCAGCCCCGCCCACTACGCCGGCACCGCGCTTCGCTGCTTCCGCGACCTACGCCTGTACCGGCAAGCACTCCAACGCGCCGACGAGGCGCTCAACCTGCACACCGACAACGTACGCACCCGCGCGCTGCACACCGCCCTACTGGCCACCACGCATGCCGACGCCGGCGACCTCGACGCCGCCTGCCTGACCGGCACCCGGGCCGTCGACCTCGCCGACGGGGTCGAGTCCCGACGCGTCCGGCAACGATTCACCGAACTACACGACCGCCTGCTCCCCCACCGCCGCGTTCCCAAGGCCGATGACCTCCTCGAACGCCTCCGCGCCATGCCAACCGCGGCGTGAATCTCACGCGGTGCACCAGCAGTCGGCTACGGTCGAGACGGTGAGCACCTGGATCGACCCCAAGACCTGGTACCAACAGCTACCGTCGTTCTACGCCTCGGCAGCCGCACTGATCACCAGTCCCGACGGCGACGTGCTCCTGGTCAAACCCACCTACCGCGACCACTGGGCGTTCCCCGGCGGATACATCGAAGCCGGCGAGTACCCACACGAAGGATGCGACCGCGAGATACGCGAAGAGCTCGCCCTCCAAATGCCGGTCGGCCCGCTGCTCGTCCTCGACTGGGCACCACCAGCAGGACCACGGCCCCGCGCCATCATCAGCTTCACCTTCGACTGCGGGACGCTGCCCGACCTTAGTTCGATCAAGTTGGACAGCGACGAGCTCGAGGACTGCGCCTTCCTACCGCCCGACGAGGCCACCAGCCGCCTGCCGACCAACGTCGCACCACGCGTCAAAGCAGCGCTGGAAGCCCGGCACCTTGGAAAGACCCTCTACCTGTCCAGCAGCGCCAACTCGATATGAGGTCTCAGCCACCCGCACTATGCAAGAACGGGCTTGCAACGCCGGCATACGAGACGTAAAGCGAGTCGCGCGCCCGGGTACAAGCGACGAACAGCAGGCAGCGCTCGCGCTGCATGTCGTGGCGGTAAGCGACGGGGTCCTCATCCTGCGACGTGACAGCGGCCTTCGCGGGGACCGTGCTCGCCTCGACGCCGATGGCGGCGACGCAGCGGAACTCCAGGCCCTTCATCGCGTGCATGGTGCCGACGCGGACGGCGTTGGTCTTGGTTGCCGCGGGTGTGCTGACCGGGATTCCGGCAGCGGAAAGCGCGTCCCGAGCCGCGTTCGCCAGGTAACCGGTCCGCGCCGCCACACCGATCGCGTGCGGCTCGACTCCGGCGTCGAGCCATTGGTTGACCTGTTCGATGAGCTGCGCGTTCTCGGTATCGCGATCGGCGGCAGCCTTGGTAATGGGACGGCGTCCGTGCATCGGTGACCTGTAGCCGGTGAGATTGTCGACCTCGTCGTCAAGGCCGACGGGGTCTTCACCCGTGAGAAGCCGTACCGACCATGCCAGGATCTCCTGGGTGGTTCGGTAGTTGACAGTGAGCCGGTGACTACGGCCCCGAATACCGACCCCAACGCTGGCGAGCGAGACGTGATTGTCATAGATGCGCTGATGCGGGTCAGCGACGATGAACAAGTCGTCGGGACCGGCCGCGACGGCAGCCCGCAAGAGGCGCCACTGAGCAGGGTGCAGGTCCTGGCCTTCGTCGACAATGGCGTGCTGGTAGGGCGGCGCGGCGCGTTCGGCGAGGATGCCGGCGGCTCGGTCGGCCAACCGCAAGTGCGTGTACTGATTCCACTGGCGGAGCGTGTCGGTAACCTGGCGGATTGCTTCCCAGATCTTCAGCCGCTGGTCGGCTCGCACGGGCGTGCTGCGCCCACGCCGGCGTGCCCCGAGGTATTCATCTGGCTGGTGCAGGCCCTGGGCGAGGATGACCTGTTCCCATTCTCGTTCCAGGAACACCGCGCTGAACCCGGGGGTCGACGCGGCCGCCTTCTCCCACAGCGCGCGGAGGGTCTTGTCGTCGACCAGCGCCGGCTGGCGGCCGAGCGCGTCGGCGACCGTCCGATATGCGAGCCGGTCGACGTTGAGAACGTCGATCCGGTCGCGGACCTGTGGGTCGTCCGTGAGCAGCGTCAACTGACTGGTGAGGGCGTCGGCGAGGTTTCTGGTGAATGTGGTCAACAGGATCCGGCCGGCGCCAGCGCGACCGGCGAGGAACACCGCGCGGTGCAGTGCGGTGACGGTCTTGCCGGTGCCAGCGCCACCGGTGACCATGGCGGGCCCGGCGTAGCTGGGGCGGTAGGCGATCTGCCGCTGGGCCGGGTGCAGGAACACCCGCCAGGCATCGAACGGGTGGGCCAGGATCTGCGCGAGCTCTTCGGGGCCGGACACCAGCACGTACCGATCGGGTGTGCGGACGGCGGCGGCCGCGAGGTCGTCAGTGTCGACGTGTTCGGCTGCGGCCCCGACCGGCAGCTGCTGACTGACCTCGGCCCAGACCTGCTCGGGCGTCATGCCAGCGGCGAGGCCCGCGAGCGCGTCGTACTGCACGGTTGGCAGCAGGTTGGCGAGCGCGTCCAAGTGCGCGTCCGTGGTGAGGAGGCGCACCAGCGGCAGCACGTCCGCATCGATACCCAGCCTGATCAGTTCGGCATCGCCGACAGTGCCGAACAAGAACGTCGGGCTGTCCTTCGCGGCCTGCCGCAACGCTGGTTCGATCACCTCCAAGCCCTCTTGGTTGCGGACTTCGAGCACGCCGAGGGCCTGGTTCACGGTGAACTTGTGGCTGGCCGCGTACTTGTTCGCGTCGTCGTGCGGAAGGACGGTGATGAGCAGGAATTCGTCACCTGTGTCGGGAGCGAGCACGACTCCGCGATAGAACTGGTTGATACGGATGGTCCGTATCTTGGAGTCCTTGGCGTTCGCGAGTTTTTCCAGGTGCAGACCGGCGTGAGTGTGCTCGGCGAACTTACCGATCGCCGCGTCAACCGCCTTCTGGACAGGCTTTTGTAGCTTGGCGTATTCGCCGAGAAAGTCCTTGGCGATGACGAGCCGAGGCATACGATCGTTTCCTCCTGGCCAAGGTCGTATTACTCTGATCACCCGTGCTGCGCGCCGTGCCAATGTTATGACACTGCGTCAACAGAACAAACCAGGAGAAAGCAGATGACGGGCGTTGTGGCCCCGGAAACGGACGTACCGGCGCCGGGCCAGCTTGTCACGGTCCGTAACCGCCGTTGGGTGGCCGCGGACGTCGTACGCGGCGAAGTGGCCAGCGGGGACCCGCACGTGTTTACGGGCCGGCCGCCGCACCTGGTCAGCCTGGTCAGCATCGAGGACGACGCCCGCGACGAGGAGCTGCGCGTCGTCTGGGAACTCGAGCCTGGTCGCATCGTGCACGACGCCGCGGCCCTGCCGGACCCGGCGAATGGCTTCGACGAGCCGGCGCAGCTCGACGCCTTTCTCGACGCGGTGCGGTGGGGCGCCATCGCGTCGGCGGACAAGACCGCATTGCAGGCGCCGTTCCGGGCCGGCATCGAAATCGAGGACTACCAGCTCGACCCTGTGGTGAGAGCGCTGTCGATGCCGCGGACGAATCTGCTCATCGCCGACGACGTCGGGCTGGGCAAGACGATCGAGGCCGGCCTTGTCATGCAGGAGCTGATGCTCCGTCACCGTGCCCGCACGATGATGATCGTCTGTCCGGCTGGGCTGACCCGGCAGTGGCGCGACGAGATGCGCGACAAGTTCGGCCTGGACTTCCGGATCGTCGACTCCGACCTGCTCAAGGAGCTACGCCGCTCCCGCGGCCTGTACGCGAACCCGTGGACGCACTACCCGCGCTTGATCGTCAGCATCGACTGGCTCAAGCGAGACCGGCCGATGCGCCTGCTCCGCGAGGTGCTGCCAGCTACGCCGCGGTACCCGCGGGCGTTCGACCTGCTGGTCGTTGACGAGGTGCACACCTGCGCGCCATCCGGGCGGGGCCGATATGCCGTCGACTCCCACCGCACCCGGGCGATCCGGGCCCTGGCGCCACACTGCGAGCACCGACTGTTCCTGTCCGCCACGCCGCACAACGGCTACCTGGAGTCGTTCACCGCACTGCTGGAGCTGCTCGACGACCAGCGCTTCGCGCGCGGGGTCAAGCCGGCCGAGGAGCAGCTCGCCAGGGTGATGGTGCGCCGGCTCAAGAGCGAACTGCCACCGCGCTGGGACGGCAGCCCACGCTTCCCGGTACGCCGACTGGACTACCTTGAGGTCGACTACTCCCCCGCCGAGCAACGGGCGCATGAGCTGCTGTCCCAGTACGCGAACAGTCGCCGCACCAGCGCCGAGGGCAAGGGCGGTCAGGTCGCCGCCGACTTCGTCACCATGCTGCTAAAGCGGCGGCTGTTCTCCTCTCCCAAGGCGTTCGCCGAGACCATCGACACCCACCTGGCCACGATGACGGCGCGCGACGACGTGGCCGACCGCGCTGGCAGGAGCGTAGAGCGGGCCGCCAGCGAGCGCGTCCTGCAACCCATGATCGAACGGCTGGAGGAGACCGCCGAGGACGACGAGGCGTACCGGGAGGCGGAGGCCGACGCCCTCGCGGCGGTCCGCCACAGCACCGCCCCGCTGTCGACACAGGAACGTGCGCTCCTCGACGAGCTGCGCGAATGGGCCCTCAGCGCGCAGGACCGACCGGACGCCAAGTTCAAGGCGCTGCGGGAATGGCTCGACCCCATCGTGGAACAAGACCAACGGGTAATCATCTTCTCCGAATACCGGGACACCCAGCGCTGGCTGCACGAGCGCCTACTCACCGCCGGGTACCCAGCCGACGCGATCGCCCTCCTCTACGGCGGGCAGGACGCCGAGGAACGCGACCACATCAAGAACGTCTTCACCGAACACCCCGACCTGCACCCGGTACGGATCCTGCTCGCCACCGACGCCGCCAGCGAGGGCATCAACCTGCAGCGCCACTGCCACCGGCTACTGCACTGGGAGATCCCCTGGAACCCGAACCGGCTCGAACAGCGCAACGGCCGCGTCGACCGACACGGCCAGCGCGCACGCGAAGTCGAGGTACGCCACTTCGTACCGAAGGGCTGGCAGGACACCGACTACGCCGCAGGTTCGCTTGAGGACGAGCTGGCGTTCCTGCGGCTGGCGGTGGAGAAGGTAGAGGCGATCCGCACCGACCTGGGCAGCGCCGGCGAGGTGATCGCCGCGCAGGTCGAGCAGAAGATGACCGGCAAGCGCACCGACTGGCAGGTCACAGATGCCGAGATCGGCCGCCGCGCCAGCCGGGCCCGGCTGCGGGTCGAACGCGACCTCGCCCGCGACCTGCACAAGCTCACCGAGGCGCTGGCCGGCAGCCGCGCAGACCTCAACCTCACCCCGGCGACCGTCGAGCGGGTGGTCCGGACCGGGCTGCGCCTGGCGCACCGCCGCGACCTGCTGGACACACCAACCCCGGCCGGCGCGACCGGCACCTGGTTCCTGCTGCCCGAGCTGGCAGGCGCCTGGGCCGCCGCCCGCAACGACGGCCTACTGCACCCGGTCACTGGCAAGGAACGGCCAGTCACCTTCGACCCTGACGCCGCGGCCGACCGGACCGATGTCGTACTGCTGCACCTGGGCCATCGCTTGGTGCAAATGTGCCTGCGGCTGCTGCGCGCCGAGCTGTGGGCACAGGCCCGCGGCCAGGACGGTGCCGGCGCGGCAGCCAAGCTGACCCGGGTCACCGCGCGGATCGTCCCCGGCGACGTACTGCGTACGCCCGCGGTCATTGCCCACGGCCGGGTCGTGGTCACCGGCGCCGAGGGCACCCGGCTACACGAGGAGATCGTGCTCGCCGGTGGCCCGCTTGAGGCCGGCAGGCTTACCAAGGGGCGCCAGGACGACCTTGAAGCGTGGCTGACCGCCGCATCCGAGGAACCGCCGGCACCGCGGGCGCGCGAACGCCTCGCCGCCCTGTGGCCAGCCATCGCCGAGCCCTTGCGCCGGCGGCTGGCCACCCGGTCGGACCAGAAGGCCCGCAGCTTGTACGGGCTGCTCGCGCAGCGCTGCGACGAGGAGGTCGCCGCGGTCGAGTCGGTGCTCGCCGAGCTGGACGCCTCGATCCGGGCCGCCCTCGACAACACCCCACAATGGGAACAGCCCACCCTGTTCGCGATGGAACGCGAGCAGCTCCGCACCGACCACGACGCGCTACGCGCTCGGCTCGCCGACATCCCTGCCCAGCGGGAACGGGAGACCGCGGCGCTGCGTCGCCGCTACGCCGACCCGACGGCTCGCTACTTCCCCGCCGCCGTCACGTTCCTGGTACCCGCATCCCTCGCGCGAGGTGACCGCTGATGCCCGCCCGCCGGCAAGCCCCCACCAAGCCGAGGACGGGCCGGGCCACACAACCACGCCCCACCAGCACCGCCGAGCAGCACGCCGAGTGGCTGGGACTGCTGCGCCCCGACGGCCCGTTCCTCACCGTCCCGGTGCTCACCGAAACGCTCCCCCACGGCCTGGACACCATCCCCGACGACGTCCGCGACCGCGTACGCCGGGCGTGGGCCGAGGTCCAGGACGCACCCGACCTGCTCGGCCCCGCCTGGCTCGACCTGATACTCGACGAGCTGCTGCGCTTCCCCGCCAGCGCGCGAGCCGACGGCGCCATACTCCCTACAGACCTGGTCGGCCCGTTCCGGCCCGACTTGGTCATGTCCGGTCCCGAGCCCGGCGGCGGCCGGGCCGGCCGGCTGCACGTCTACCGCCGCCCCGCCGACACCCCGCTGACCACCTCCCGCGGCGAGCAGCCCGCCCTGTCCGAACAGGCCGCCCAGGTCTGCCGGGACACCCGCACCCCACTGGCCCTGCTCACCAACGGGCAGCATTGGGTGCTCGTCCACGCCCGACGCGAGGAACCCACCGGCACCGCCACCTTCGACGCCGACCTCTGGCTGGAAGAGCCGGTACTGCTCCGGGCGTTCGCCACACTCCTGGCCGCCCCCCGCGTGCTGGCTCCAGCCACCGGCCCGAACGGGACGCCCTCGACCAGCCTCGCCGCACTCTTCGCCCGCAGCGCCGACGACCTCACCCAGGTCACCACCACGCTCGGCGGGCAGGTACGCCGCGCTGTCGAACTCTTCGTCGCCGAACTCGCCCGCCTCGACCGCGAGTCCGGCGGCACTTTGCTCGCCGGTGTCACCGAGCGGGAGATCTACCGCGGCTCGCTGACCGTGCTCATGCGCGTGGTCTTCCTTCTCTACGCCGAGGAACAGCGGCTGCTGCCAATCGGCGAACCGCTCTACGCGCAGGCATACGCCGCGTCCACCCTGTACGACGAACTCGACGCGGTCCGCAACCTGCACGGCGACGAGGTCGGCGACCGACGCACCGCCGCCTGGCCTCGACTGCTCGCCCTCTTCGCCGCGGTGTACGACGGCTGCGAACACCCCGACCTGCGCATCGCCGCCCACGGCGGCTCGCTCTTCAACACGGCCCGCTTCAGGTGGCTGGCCAAGGCCGCCATCACCGACCGCGTCGTACACGAGATGCTTGACGCGCTGCTCATCCTGCGCCACCGCAGCAAGGCCGCCGAACGCCTCAGCTACAAGAGCCTCGACGTCGAACAGATCGGCCACGTCTACGAGGGCCTGCTCGAGTACTCGTGCATGCGCGTTGACGAGCCGTACGTCGGGCTGGCCGGTAAGAACGAGCCGGAGCTACCCCTGATCGAGCTGGAAGACGCCGCCGCGCGGGGCGAGGCCGAGCTATGCGCGTGGCTCGCCGAGCGCTGCGACCTCACCGCACGCCAGGTCGACGCCGCGCGCGGTAAGACACCCACGCCGCACCAACTCGCCGCGCTGCACGCGGCGTGCGACAACGATGCCAGCCTGGCCGATCGGGTACGCCCGTACTGGGGGTTGCTGCGCATCGACCTGCGCGACCTGCCCACCGTCTTCCCATCTGGTTCGGTGCTGTTCACCCAGATGGGCGACCGCCGCGCCACCGGCACCCATTACACGCCGCGCGCCTTGGCCGAGGAGATCGTGCGGCATACCCTGGCGCCACTCTGCTTCTCCCCCGGCCCGGCCGAGGGCGTCACCGCCGAAGGCGTCTGGCGTGCAAAGCGCGCCGACGAGTTGCTGCGGCTGAAGGTGCTCGACCCCGCCATGGGCAGCGGCGCGTTCCTGGTCTCCGCATGCCGCTACCTCGCCGAGGTGCTGGTCCGCGCCTGGGAACGCGACGGCGTGCCCGCCGACGTGGCCGAACTGGCCGGCACCGACAGCAACCGCGACGACCTGCTCCTCGCCGCCCGCCGGCTGGTCGCCGCCCGCTGCCTCTACGGCGTCGACCGCGACGACATGGCCGTCGAACTCGCCAAGCTCTCGCTGTGGCTAGTCACCCTCGCGAAAGATCGGCCGTTCGGCTTCCTGGACCACGCGCTGCGCTGCGGGGACTCCCTTGTCGGCATCACGTCCGCCGAGCAGCTCACCACATTTCACCTCGACCCTGCCGAGGGTCGCGTGCTCAACGCCCGCCTCTTCAACTCTGTCAGCGACCGGCTGCACGAACTAATCGGCGAGGCCGCCGAGCTACGCGAGTCGATCGAGTCCACTGTGGTGCAGGACGCGCGTGACGCCGCCGAAAAGTCGGCGAGGTTGGCTACGGCCGAGAACCTCGCCGGCGACATGCGCCTCGCCGCCGACGCCGTCGTGGGCGCGGCACTGTCCACATCGGTACGCGCGCAGTATCGGCCCTGGGAGCCAGACAGCGACGAGTCGGACGCTGAGGCCAAGTACGACGACCGGCTGACCAGGATCAGCGACGACATGTACGCCGTGCTGAGTGGCGCGGCGGACGCAGAGCTGCGGCGGCGGCTTGCCGAAACCGTTACGGGCTGGCTGCGTGGCGGGCGTCCAGAGCCCATCCGGCCCTTGCACTGGCCGCTGGAGTTCCCCGAGATCGTCAACAAGAACGGCTTCGACGCCGTCGTCGGCAACCCACCCTTCATCGGCGGCAAACGCGTCAGTGGCGCGATCGGCCTCGACCTGCGCGAGTACCTCAAGAAACGGATCGCCCGCGACAAGCCTGGCAACGCCGATCTCTGCTCGTACTTCCTACTCCGCAACATCCAGGTGGCCGAGCAGGCGCGGGTCGGCATCATCGCGACGAACACGATCGCGCAGGGTGACACCCGCGAGGTCGGGCTCGACCAGGTCGTCGACATCGGCTGGAACATCTACCGGGCGGAGAAGTCACAACCGTGGCCCGGCACGGCGTCGCTGGAGGTGTCGCTGCTCTGGGTGGGCCACCCCGGCGAGAAAGAGAAGCGCATCCTCGACGGCCACACCGTCCGTGCTATCACCCCAGCTCTGGATGCGCAGTCCCGGATCACCGGCAACCCGTACCGCCTCGCCGCCAACGCAGACAAGTCATTCCAGGGCGCAATCGTGCTAGGCATGGGATTCGTCCTGGAGCCGGAGGAGGCGCAAGCGCTTCGCGCCAAGGACCCACGCAACAAGGACGTCGTCTTTCCTTACCTGAACGGCGAGGACCTGAACTCGCGCCCAGACTGCTCGGCCCGCCGCTGGGTCATCGACTTTTTCGACCGGTCGGAAGAGGACGCCCAGCGGTATCCGGACGTTTTCGCGATCGTCGAGCAGAAGGTCAAGCCCGAACGCCAGCGAACCAAACCCGACGGGTCCTATGTGCTTCGGCGGCCACTCCCGCAACGCTGGTGGCAGTATGCCGACAAGCGCCCCAACATGCGAAAGGCGATCGAGGGCCTCGATCGCGTCCTCGTCATCGCCCGTATTAGTCGAACCGGCATGGCAACCTTTGTGCCGACGAGACAGGTGCTGAATGAGAAGATCGTCGTCTTTGCGACCGACCGTTCCGGCATGCTCGCGCTGCTGGATTCCGAAATCCACGTCCGCTGGGCTTGGAAGTACTCTTCGACACTCAAGACAGACCTTCAGTACACACCGTCGGACTGTTTTGAGACCTTTCCACAGCCGGACGTGACCGAGCGGATGGATCGAGTTGGAGAGGAACTGGATACCTACCGGCGGTCGGTGATGTTGAAGCGGGAATTGGGGCTGACGAAGCTCTACAACCTCGTCCATGACGCTCGCGTTACCGATTCGGAGATCCAGCGGTTGCGGGAGATCCACGTCGAGATCGACGAGGCGGTGGCCGAGGCATACGGCTGGACGGACCTGGACCTCGGCCACGGGTTCCACGAGACCCGGCAGGGCACCCGCTTCACCATCAAACCGGAGGTGCATGTGGAGATCCACAACGGCCTGCTCGAGCTCAATCACGAGCGATACGCCGAGGAGCAGCGCACCGCACCGGTCTCCGGTACTCGTGGCAAACCGCGGAAGGCCCCCGCCCGTACCCGATCGACTGAAAGCTCGACCACGGCGGACGCCATGTTCGACGACGGCCTCTTCCCGCTTCCTGACGCGCTGTTCTGACAGTGTCGAGTCACATGACGAGGTCTCTGATCTGGGCGACCTGCTTGTCGAGCGCCGAGGAGTCCAGACCCGCGCCGGACTCCTCGGAGGTGAAGAGGTTGACGCCCAGAGTGAAGCCGTTGGCCTCGTACCATGCCCGACGGCGGGTCCACGAGTCGCGGTAGTCGGGGCGGTCGAGCATGCCGAGGTGTTCCCAGACGATCGTGTCCCCGGCGAAGTCGACGAAGCTGAAGTCGGGCCGGACGACGCCTGGCTCGGCCGCGCCGTGCAGCTCCCGTTCGTAGCGGTAGTCGACGCCGGCGGCGTGCAGCAGGTTGGCGATGATCACCTCGCTCTTTGAGCGGACCAGCTCGCCGCGGACGGTTCGGTGGATGAGGTGTTCGGCGAACGGGACGCCCGCGTCCGTGCGGCGGATCCCTGCTGTGAACAGGTTGGTGTTGCGCCGCGCGGTCTCGCTGTGGTCGGGCCGGCTCAGCGCGTATAGCCCATCGGTGTTGGTGCCCTGCACGAGCAGGACCATCTTCTGCCGGGCCCGAGTGATGGCGGTGTAGAGCAGCTCGCGCGTGACTAGCCGGCTCTCGGCCGGCACCACGACAATGACCGCGCCGAACTCGCTTCCTTGTGCTTTGTGGATGGTCAGCGCATAGGCGAGCTCGAGGTCGACGCGTTCGGCGCTGGCCGGGACGAGTTTGAAGCTGACCTGGAGGCGCTCACGTTCGGCGAACGAGACGCTGAGCCAGCCGTTCTTCTCGCGGGCGACGAGGCCGACCTCACCGTTCGCGAGGTAGGGCCTGGTCTTCTGGCTCAGGCCGAAGTCGTATCCGTAGAACCACCCGTTACGTAGCAGCATGACTTTGTCGCGGGGGACGATCTCCTCAGGGCCGTAGCTGCGGCCTCCGGGCCGGCGAGCACGCCGGAGGTCAGCCGCCCGGAAGTGGCCCTGGAGGAAGCGGTTGAGCTCGAACGTGCCCCAGTCGCGCATCCGCACCGGGGAGAGCACCTGGAACCGTTCCGCGCCTGAGTGATCCGAGAAGGGCACCCAGCCTTCGGGTGTGAGCTTGAGCTCTCGTGCGTATCCCTCGGCGTCGTCAGGGTGCTTCATCCCCAGGGCGAGGGCCAGCTCGTCGAGCAGTTTGGTGTGTAGCTCCTCGGGCGTTTGCCAGAAGATCAGCTTGAGATCGGAGTCGTCCCCGCCGGCGCCCGGTTTGGTGGCGTCGGCCTCGGCGTTGGCGGCCAGCTCGCCCAGCACGCTGTCGCCGTCGACGGGCTGGGTGCCGGTGGTGAAGAGGGAGGCGAGCCGGAGGATGTCGGAGGGGCGGCCGCCTGTCGTGGTGCGAAGCTCGACGGTGAGCCGGCCGAGCGCCCCCGCGAGGGCGGCGTCTGCCGGGCCGCTGGCCTCGGCGGCCCGGTCGAGCTCCGCGACGAGGTCGGCGAACGGACGGCCGACACCGATCGGCGGCAGTTGGTGCGGGTCGCCGACCAGGATGATGCGCTGCACGTGGCCGAGGTCGAGCGCCTTGAGTACCGCGTAGAGCTGGTCCTCGGTGAGCATGGAGCATTCGTCGATGACGACCGTGCGTTCTTTGCGGTGAGCACCGTTGCCGGTGAAGAGCACGCGCTGCCGCTTGCCGTCGTAGAGCTTGAGCCCGTGGAGGAACTGCGCGATGTTCTGGGCGTGGGCGTTGGTCTTCTGCGCCAGCCTGACGGTCGCCTTGCCGGTGGGGGCGAGCAGGAGGACTTCGCCGGCGAGGAGCTTGGGCGAGGCGAGCAGGGCGCCGACCACGCTGGTCTTGCCCGTGCCGGCCCGGCCGACGAGCACGGCGAGTCGGCGGGTGGTGATGCGTTCGAGCGCCGCCGCCTGCTCCTTCAGTGCGTCCGCGTGGCGGGTGTTGGCCTCGTCGACGGTGCTGCCGCCATCCTGGATGGCCTGGACCAGTAGGTGATGCCAGTCTTCGCCGAGGCTGGGCAGTGGCTTCTCGGCACGGGCCCGGAGGAGCTTGGCGAGCCATCGCCCGCGGTCGGCAAGGCCAGCGAGCTGGAGGCAGCGGGGTGCGGCGCCGGCATCGATCAGGCGGAGCGAGGCACGGCCGTCATGCACGTGGCCGGTGACCCAGTCGGTGGAGATGGGCGGTGCCGGTGTGAGCCCCAGGCCCTGGACGGCCTCCAGTGCTTCGCCGACGGTGAGTAGAGCGTCTCCGTTGCCGGCCGCGTCGCCGAGCACGGTGACGAGGGCCGCCTCAAGTCGCCGGGGATCGGCGGGTGAGTCGACCCGGCTGGGCTGGGGCACCGGGGCCGCCCCGGCGACAGTCGGGTCGGGGAGCAGTCCCCTGTCCACTGTGGTCAGAGACACCGGCGAGTCCTCGGAGCCATCACCGAGGTCGAGTGTCGCGATCAGGTACGGGTTGGCCATGATGTCGAGATCGGAGACCGCGCGGAGGGCGCCGGCCGTGCGTTCCTCGGGCTCCAGCCAGCGTCGCGCGGCCTTGGTAGTGATCGCAAACCGGCTGAGCAGTTTGACGAAGTCGCGGCGCGGCTCTGGCATTGCGACCCAGGTCTGCCGTACGGCGGCGAGGTCCGCGGCGTACGTCGGGCCGGGTGCTGCCTGCCGGCCGCGGATCAGGGCGTCGAGCAGCGGCCAGGGATCCTGCGTGGAACGCAGGCTTCCATCGCGGCTCAGCTCCAGCAGGAGCGCGGTGGCCAGGCGAAGCCCCAGCGCCTCCAGAACGGCGCTGGCGCCGGGGAAGGCGCCGCGGTCCGCCCACGCCTCGGCGATCCGCGCGTTGATCCACTCCTCGCGCTCGGCCCACGGGCCGGGTGCCACGCCGTGACGGATGACGGCGCGCACGGCGATGAGCATGCGTTCGAGTACGGACAGCGTGACGTCGCTGGAGGCGACCTCGCTGCCGTAGGAGAACTTCATGATGTGGCCCGGTTCGGGTGCGACGGCGATCTCAGTGAGCAGCTCACGCCGGTGGGCGTCCAGCTCCGGGTCACCGGTCGGCTCGAGGTACGCGTGGTAGGGCAGCAACAGGCCGTCGGTGCCGGCAGGCCGGATGGAGTGGCTGATCAGGCGATCCCACATCGGATAGCTGGGGGCGCTGGCGGATGCGTCGTACTCCCTGATCCCGCCCATTTTGTCGATGTGGCCGATGCCCACGACCAACCGGTTGATGTGGTCACCGAGCGGGTGCCCCGACTTGGTGTAGAACATGACCAGCGACCGTTTCTCGGTGATCTGCCGGAAGCAGGCATCGACAAGCTCGCGCTGGCGGGGAGCGGGAAACACCCACGGCGATGGGAAGGGCGGCTCGACGTCGGGCGACAGCGGCTCGGGGAGGCCGTGCTCGATCTCGGCCGAGCGCTCGCGGAGCATCCACGCGAACGGCACCGCGAAGGTGGAGTACGGCGGCACCGTGACGTTTGTCGGCCTCAGATGCCCGTGGGTCTGCCTGGTCTTCGGCAGCTCGGCGTACGGATGCCTGAACTGCCGCACCCAGGGCGTCGGGTTCATGAAGGCGCCCGACTCCGCGGCGCACGGCGGGCGCTTGGTCAGGTCGATGTCGACAAACGCCTTGCCGGCTATGCCGTCCTCGTACGCATCCTGCCGCTCCTGCCGGATCCGGTCCAGGTCCAGGCAGTAGGGGTTGCCGGAGGGACGGCGGCACACGGTGCCGTTCCATGCGTTGTCGTGCCAGGCCACGCGTACGGTCAGATGCTGCACGATCACTTCCAGCGCTCAGCGAGGGATCGGGGTGGGCGGCGGTACGGACACCCGGGCCGAAACCGGGCGGCCCGCCAAGCGCACGATGTTAGTCCAGACTCGCACGACGCGAACCTCTTCGGAGCGCAAAGTGTCCGATCGACCCGCTACGGTGACCGTCATGGCTGCGGATAGTGTGCTGGCCGTTCCCGATGCGCGGGCGATCCGGGACGAGCTGCAACGGCTCGTGCTCGCTGACCTGCTCGGGCCACTTGGTGGACCGGAGGAGGAGTTTCGGGAGGACCCGCTCGATCGCTACATCGTTGGGCGGTTGGCGCCCAACGGCGTGGCAGTGGAGCCGGACACCCAGGACGATCTGGCCGAGGCCGCCACGCCGGACATCATCGAGGGCGCGGCCGACCCGAGCGCGCCCAACGTGCCGAGCCTGTCCCCGTCAGCCATCGGCTTCACCGCCAGCGTCGCCGGCGATGTCACGGCACTGCTGGTCACCGGTAAGTGGGCGCGCTACGAGCGGGTCATGTCCGAACAGGCGGAGCACGCCGGGAAGCGGGTGTGGCGCCGCCGGCAGCAGGGCGGCTCTGTCAAGGTCGCCCTTGTCGAGGGACTACTCGGCCCCGAAGCGGTCGATGAGGAGCAGCCGTCGGTCGTGGTCCGCGGGCGGGCTCGCCGGCTCGACGGGCAATGGCTAGTCTCGCTGTTCCTAGAAAATCGCCAGCCGGCGCCGCAACGGCGGGACGCCACACCGTGGATCTTCCAGGTCGAGCTCTCGGCCACCGGCGCCGAGGAGCCACCGGCATTCGTGCCCCGCCCGGAGCGGGTCTCGGGGGGCGACGCCTCCGACCAGGCCGAGCGCAGGCGGCTCGCGATGACGTACCGCTTCTACCCAGAGTTCGCGGTCGGACACGGCGCTGCGGTGAAAGCGGAGCGACTCGCCGGCGATCTGATGCGTGCGCACACGATCCGCACCCGGACCGTGCCGGAGCACGAACTGCCGTTCACCGATGTGCCGAGTGCGAAGGCGGACAAGGACCTGCCCGAGCTAGCCGACGTGGCGCTGGACATGAAACGGCTGGCCGACCTTTGCGACGGGTCGCCGGAAGCACTGACGGCCGCTCTGCTGCCGCTGGTCACCGGTTTCCGCGCCTGGATCGAGCGCGAGGAGACCAGCGCCGACGACGCCGCACGCCGCCTCGATGGCTATCAAAACGAGGTACGGGCGGCCATGGCGGACGCCCGGCGGGCAGCGGACCGGATCGAGGCCGGCATCGACCTACTGACTGCTGACGCGGATGCGCGGCGCGCGTTTGGGTTCGCCAACCGGGCCATGTACCTGCAACGCGTGCACAGCGTGGTGGCCGCTGTCAGGCGCGAGCAGCCAACCAAGCCACTGGCCGAGGCCGTTGCACAGGCCGACCACCCTGACAACCACCGATGGCGGCCGTTCCAGCTGGCGTTCGTGCTGCTCAACCTGCCGGCGCTGGCTGACCCACGGCATCCCGAGCGCAGCGAAGACCGCCGCAAGGCGATCGCCGACCTGCTGTGGTTTCCGACCGGTGGCGGCAAGACCGAGGCATACCTCGGGCTGACCGCGTTCACGGTTGGCGTGCGCCGGCTCCAGCCGGCCCTTGGCGGCCTGGACCCGAAGGCGGGCCTGGCGGTACTGATGCGCTACACCCTGCGGCTGCTGACGATCCAGCAGTTCGAACGGGCCGCCACGCTGATCTGCGCCGCCGAGACACTGCGCCGGGCCGACCCGCAGACCTGGGGCGAGACGCCGATGCGGATCGGGCTATGGGTCGGTGGCCGCGTTACTCCAAACCGGACGGGGGACGCCGAGGACTGGCTGGCACAACAGCGCCGCGGCCGGGGCATGGCCACCCGCGGGCAAGGCTCGCCGCACCAGCTGACCTCGTGCCCGTGGTGCGGCAGCCGGATCGAGGCGGGCCGCGACATCTCCGTCGAGCAGATCTACCTGCGTACGTTGGTGATCTGCCCGGAGGCTGACTGCCCGTTCAGCGAAACCGGCACCTTCCTGGCGCCAGCCGAGGAGAAGGGCCTGCCCGTGCTCGTGGTGGACGAGGAGATCTACCGCCACCCGCCGGCACTACTCATCGCCACCGTCGACAAGTTCGCCCAGCTCCCGTGGAAGGGCGAGACCGCAGCCCTGTTCGGCCGGGTCAGCAAGCGTTGCGAGCGGCACGGCTACCTCACCGAAGACATCGAACGCGCCAGCTGGGAGGCTCCCACCCACCGGTTGAAGGGCGGCGCCCCGCCGGCCAGGATCGTCGCCTGCACGCCACTGCGCCCGCCAGACTTGATCATTCAGGACGAGCTCCACCTGATCTCCGGGCCGCTCGGCTCGCTGGTCGGGCTGTACGAGACGGCGGTGGACCGGCTTAGTAGTTGGGAGCCGGAGCGGGGTCGCTGGTCACGGCCCAAGGTGATCGCCTCGACCGCCACGGTGCGGCGCGCGCCGCGGCAGATCGAGGCCCTGTTCAACCGGGGCACCGAGGTCTTCCCGCCACCTGGTCTGGACGCCTCGGACAGCTTCTTCGCGCGGCAGCGCACCGCAAACGAGCGCCCCGGTCGCCGGTACGTGGGCATCTGCGCGCACGGTATCCGCATCAAGTCCACTTTGATCCGGGTGTACGTGTCCGTGCTCGGCGCGGCCCAAAAGCTCCACGAGATGTACGGCCGCAACCCGGTCACCGACCCGTACATGACGCTGATCGGCTACTTCAACAGCCTGCGCGACCTCGGCGGCATGCGACGCCTCGTCGAAGACGACGTGTCCACCCGGCTTATCCGGGCCGACGAGCGCGGCCTGGCCCGCCGCTACGACCCGGAACTGAAAGAGCTGACCTCCCGCATGCCCTCGGACGCGATCCGGCCGCTGCTCGACCAGCTCGCTGTCCGGTTCGGCGCCGCCCGCGCCAAGGGGTCGGCACCGCCGATCGACGTGCTCCTGGCCACCAGCATGATCGCCGTCGGCGTTGACGTACCGCGCCTGGGCGTCATGGTGGTCGCCAACCAGCCCAAGTCGACAGCCGAGTACATCCAGGCGACCAGCCGGGTCGGCCGGGCCGCGCCAGGGCTCGTGTTCACCGTCTTCAACTGGGCACGCCCCCGCGACCTGTCGCACTACGAGCAGTTCGACCACTTCCACGCCAACGTCTACCGGCAGGTCGAGGCGCTGTCTCTCACCCCGTTCGCCGAAAGGGCGATCGACCGTGGCCTCACTGGCGTCCTCGTAGCACTGGTACGTGACCTGGAGTCCACGTACAACGGCAACCTACGGGCGCAGGAGTTCGACCGGCACGGCAAGCTCTCCGACCACGTCGTACGGTTCCTCAAACGGCGCAGCGACGTCGCCGCCGACAACGCGATCCGGCAGCGCGTCGAAGACGAACTGGAGGCACGACTGGACCTGTGGGCCCGCGAGCGCGCCGTCCCCTCCCGGCGGCTGGCGTACGACCGACCGTTCCGCAGCGACGACGTCGCCGGACTGCTGCACCGCCCGGAGGAAGGGCGCTGGCGGCAGATGACCAGCCCCACCTCGCTGCGCGACGTCGAACCCGGCATCCAACTACAACTGCTCGTCGACGGCGTCGCGGAAGACAACCCGCCACCGTTCGCACCGCGCGACCCGAACGCCTCGGCGGTGACGCCATGAACCAGCCACGCACCAACATGCGGGTCGGCGCACTGCGCCCAAACCAGCTCCTGCACACCTACGGCGTCGGCTCGGTCGCCGACCTGCCCAGCCTTTCCGTCATGACGCTCGGCCTGGATCACTGGGAACTTGCCCGCTCGCCGCTGGTCACCGAAGAGCGGCTGCTGTCCGCGATACGCGCCCGGCTCGGCCGGCAGGTACAGGCGCTCCGCCTGCCGCCCCACCTCCCCGAGACGTCCGACCCGTTCGCCGAGTGGGCCCGCGTCGGCGTACCCGTCGCGCTCTTTCCCACCTGGCTGCGCTGCTCCGACACCCGCTGCAACCGGCTCGCCCGCGCCGACGCCGGCTTCTTCGAGCTGCTGCCGCACGCGTACCTGCCCGACAAGGTGCGCTACGTGCACTCCTGCCGCGGACAAGGCGGCCGCCGACCCACTGCCGTCCCCGCCCGCTTCGTCATGGCCTGCGGCAACGGCCACCTCGACGACTTCCCCTGGGCCTACTTCGTCCACCGTGGCGCCGACCCCGGAGCCGGGCACTCCCTCCAGCTCTCCGAACGCGGCAGCACCGGCGAGACTATCAACATCTTCGTCTCCTGCGACCAATGCCAGATGCGCCGGCCGATGTCCGACGCCATCGGCATGCTCGCCGAGCAAAACCTGCCCGCCTGCCGCGGTCGGCACCCCCACCTCGGCACCTATGAGCCATGTGACGCCCCCGTTCGCACCATGGCGCTGGGTGCTACCAATAGCTGGTTCGCGATGCAGCTCCGCGTGTTCAGCCTCCCCCGCGCCGAACACCCCGTCGACCAAGCCGTCGCCGAATACTGGCCGACCCTCCAACTACTCGCCGGCCTGCCGGCCGACAACGCCAAGCTGCTGATGCCCACCCAGACCTGCTGGCCCGAACTCGAACCCTACGGCGTCGACCGGGTCTGGGAAGCCATCCAGCAACGGGCGCAAGCCGGCCCGGATGCCAGCCACGACGACAACGACGACCTCGACCTGCTCACCCCTGAATGGCGAGCGTTCACCGCCGACACCGGCACCGAACTGCCCGACTTCACCACACGGCCCGAACGCGTACCGCGAACCCACCGCGACTGGCTCGCCCGCGTCGTCCTCGTCCCCCGCCTCCGCGAAGTCGCCGCCCTCTACGGCTTCACCCGCATCGACGCGCCCGAATGGGATGTGCTCGACACCGCCGACCTACGCCGGGCTCCCCTATCCATCGACGACCCAACCTGGGTGCCCTGCGCCGAGATGCGCGGCGAAGGCATCTTCCTCCGCTTCGACGAAGACCGCATCACGGCCTGGGAACACCAACCCGACGTCAAGCAACGCGAGCAACTCCTCATCCGGGCACACGAGATGTGGCGGGCGCAGCGGCGTCTGCCACCCGGCAGATGGCCCGGCCTGCGATACCTGCTACTACACACCTTCTCCCACGTCCTCATCCGAGAGCTCGCCCTCGAATGCGGGTACAGCGCCGCCGGCATCGGCGAACGCATCTACGCCCGGCACGGCGAACCCAACACCGCCGGCGTCCTTCTCTACACAGCCGCACCCGACAGCGAAGGCACCCTCGGCGGGCTCGTCTCCCTCGGCCGCACCGACCGGCTAGGCCCACTCATCGAACGCGCCCTCGAAGCCGCCCGCCTATGCAGCTCCGACCCCCTCTGCGCCGAGCACGACCCCACCGTCCATGGCCGCCTGTCCGCCGCCGCCTGCCACGCTTGCCTCTTCGCCGCCGAAACCTCCTGCGAACGTGGCAACCACTACCTCGACCGCGCTCTGCTGGTCGACACCCTCGTCGACACCGGCCTCGGCTTCTTCTCCCGATGAGCCACGACGCGCTCGCCCTAGTGCTCGCCGACGTGGCCGCTGACCTACCGGTCAGCCATATCGAGGCGTGGGCCGCGGCGCTATCCACCGCGTCCAGGCCAACGCCTGCGGTCGAGGCCACCCTCATCGATACCCGGCCCGGCTACGCGGTCGCCACGAACGCACAACGGCTCGTCGACGCCTGGCGCTCCTACGCCCCAGACCTCGCCGGCGCCGGCGTCGCGCTCGCGCTCCGCGCCGCGGCCAACCTCCAGCAGCGGGCGGACGCAGACCGCACCGAACTGGTAATCAGCGGACCCACGAGCGCATCCGTTCCGGTCCGCCTGACCAGCTCAGTCGTCATCGAGGTGGTCCGAGCCGCCCGAGATTCTCTGCTGATCGTCAGCTTCGCCGCCTACGGCGTCGCCGACGTCGTCCGCGAGCTCGCGGACGCAGCCGCGCGGGACGTGCGCATCGACCTCGTACTCGAAGGAACCGCTGCCGACGGCGGCACCCTGCGCGGGAACGCCAGCGCTTCTGACGCCTTCGCCGCGCTGCGGGATCGCGCACGATTCTGGTACTGGCCGGCACAGCACCGCCCGGTAACCGGCAACTCGCGCGCTGCCCTCCATGCGAAGATCATTGCAGCGGACACCCGTGCCGCATTGATCAGTAGCGCCAACCTCACCGACCGGGCCCTGTCGCACAACCTCGAAGTTGGCGTCGTCCTACACGACCCCCACGTCGTCAAACGACTCGTCCAACACTTCCTAGCGCTGATGAGCCCACCGTTCGAGCAGCTGCAGCGCCTACAGTAATTGTGCGCGGGTGACTCGACATCCATGTGGCATCGACACCGATGCAGACCATGATGATCGACTTCGCCGCGAACGTCTGCGATGCGGGCCCTTGTGTGCCGATAGACTCGCGTGATGGCGAGCGCAGCTGCCAGAAGATCGCGAAGGCGAACCCCGTCGGCCGCCCCTGACCGATGCGAGGTGTGCGACCGGCAGACAGACCCGACGCGCCTCCAACCGCGCTCGAACCGGTTGAAGCGCGGGCGGAAGATCATCCTTGTATGCGCACAGTGTCTGTGCCAGCACGGCCATGCGTTGCCCGAACCGACCGAAGAGGCCTTGATCGAATACCTTCATCAGACTGGACAGCGGCATTGGGACCCGAGTCTATCGGCGGTGCTTCGATCCGTACGTCAGGTGACGCCGCGTGCACCGTCGGCGCCATCGATTTCCCGTGTCACCTCAGGCGGCTTGCCGGGCCTCGGAAAGCGGAGGTAGGAGCTGGCTGCAGATGTGCCCACCGGCAAGCGTCTGTCAGGCAACCGACAATTGGTCGACCCGACCGATGAACCCAGAAACACGTCCGTTCATCGACGCTACCGGATCAGAGGCTTGACCCACCTACACAGAGCGGTAACCTCCAGTTGAGAGGTTCGTTACTCACCGCGAGCGAGATCCAAGTAGGGGTACCGGGCGACTGTCAGACCCATCCCTTACCGTTGACGCGTCCAACCAGGATCCACCCGCCACCTGGGAAGGCGAGCAGAATGACGGCAGTAGCGCACGACCACAACATCAAACCTGAGACTTGGCGTCCCACGAAGCAGGAGTGGGACCAATTCGTGCAGCGCAGCCTCGACGAGCTCGGCATCACCTACGACGAACTGGCCCGGCAAGCTCGCGAGCGTGACTTCCAGTCCGCCGATGCGCTTGCCCTCTGGATGACCATCGGGTGAGCGGCAAGAGCAACCCGCGTGCCGTCGCAGAGACGTTCGCGTCGGACCTCATGACGCTGCTGAACAAGACGGTGTGCGACGACGCCTACGTCGGCGTGGTGGAACGCCCCGACGCGACTGTCGCGTTTGGCACCGGCATGTGGCCAGGAAAGCCCGCCCAGGACGTACGGATGCGGACCGTCGGCACGTGCCCCTGCTGGCTACGGATTGCCGGTCACCTGTTCCTTGACTCCGACGCATACCTGACCGTCGCGAAGTCTGCCTACGTGGTTTCAGCTGGCAACCCGGCCACGGAGCTATTCCACTACGACTATGAACGCGACAAGGCTGACTACCCGGACGCGCACATGCAGGTGTTGGCCGGCAGCGCGGCGTGGGACGAACTGCTGATCGCCTCGGGCAAAAAAGAGGGCAGCCTCAGCAAGCTACATCTTCCCGTCGGCGGCAAGCGGTACCGGCCAGCCCTGGAGGACATCCTGGAGTCGCTGATCGCGGAAGAAATCCTTGATCCGAAGCCCGGATGGGAGCGGATCTTGGAGGAGACTCGCGCCGAGTTTCGCCGCCGACAGTTGCGCGCCGCTATCCGCCGAGACCCGGACACCGCAGTCGCCGCCCTGCGCAATCGCGGATACACCGTCATTGAGCCGGACCGCAGCGCGGACGTGTTGGAGTTCAAGCCGCCGCAGCGGAAGTGGCTCGGCAAGGGCCGCAAGAAGCGGTAGCGAAGGTCACGACCTGTCGAGACGACCACCGAGGCGGGCCCGGTAACCAGGCATGACTGCTGGTGCGGTCCGCTGAGGCTGCGTCCACGGTCAAATGACGGTCAAATGATCTTCAGGCCAGGCCCCAAGATCAGGAACCTGGCCTGTGACCCGCGGCGGAAGTGTGGGCGATACTGGGATCGAACCAGTGACCTCTTCGGTGTGAACGAAGCGCTCTCCCGCTGAGCTAATCGCCCTCAGCGCGGACCGAACTCTACCCGATGCGACGCCACCGCCGCATCTTCGGGGGTCAGTGCGTCGCGATGTAGTTCAGGAAGCTCGTCACCAGATCGATGCCGAGGCTGAACCGCACCGTGAGCCACACCACCGCCCCAACGAAGATCATCCCGACCAGGCCGATCAGGAGGCGTACCGGCCAGGACTGCCGGGTGATCCAGCTGGTCCACTTCCTGAGGTTGCGGCGGGTGAATTGGAGCAGCTTGCGGGCCCAGGAGTACTCGATGGCCCAGATGCCGATGCCGCCGAGCACGATGAGCCAGCCGGGGCCGGGCAGCGGGATGAGTGCCGCGCCGAGCGCCACGACGAGGAGGCCGGCGATGGCGACGAAGACCTTCAGCGCGATCCTGCCGGTTGGGTTGGCGCGGATGACCTCCAGGGTCAGGCGGACGCGCTCGCGCCAACGCGGGCGCTCGGGTGGCTGCCCGTTAGGCGCGGACACACTCGAAGGCGCAGCCACCGGGCCGCCGTCGTCGGGCGACGACGCCGATACCGCGCCCATTGCGGCCTGGTTTGTGACCATTTCACTCCCACGGTCTCACGCGGCCCGTCACTCATCGGGACGACTGGACGTTACCGGAGTGAGTCGACGTCTGAACCACACCCGACGCCGGTCGGAACCGATCATCGAATTGGAACCGGACACTTTATATGAAAGCGGTTCAATATACCGGTGATTCGAGGCCGTCTTCCCACTAGTGGGTGAGATCAGCGTATGGCGGAGCGTAATCAGGAGTATCCACTGAGTATGGGAATCGCGGGGCACGTACGTCCCGCAGCGGTGCCGGGGGGAGAACGTCCATGAGTGTCATCCGACCGACGACCGTAGAGGTCGAGACGTCGCTGCGGCTCGTCGCACCGGACGCGACCGCGCTGCCAGTACGGGCCAGCCTGCGCTACGACCCGACCGACCCGTACGCCGTCCATGTGCTCTTCCACGCGGAGTCCGCGGGAGGCGAGGCGGTGAGCTGGTCCTTCGCTCGCGAGTTGCTGGTCACGGGACTGGATGAGCCCGCCGGCATCGGCGACGTGCGCGTGTGGCCGTGGGCCACGCCGCGCGGCGACTTCGTCGCGTTGGCGCTCTCGTCGCCGGACGGCAACGCGCTGTTCGAGGTGCCGCGCAGCGTGCTCGTGCGCTTCCTGCGGCGCACGTACGTCGTGGTGCCGCGCGGCAGGGAGACCGACCACCTCGATGTGGACGCCGCGGTCATCCGCCTGCTGGCCGGCCGCTGAAAAGGCGATAGCACGCTAAATAGACCCTTGTAACATCATTAACACGTGCCTTACCGTTGGGTAACTTAGCCGCGGTGGCGCCACCTCGGAAACCTCGCCGGACCCGGCCGTCCTCCGGGTCCGGCCAATCCCCCGCGAGGTTCCCATGGCGCTCACCCGACGGCTGCTCACCCCTGCGATCCTCATCCTGACCCTGGTCGCGGCCGCGCCTCCGACACGGGCGGACGCGAGCCCCACCACCAGCTTCACCGCCGTCGACATCGCGTCGCACGACGGCACGGTCCTCAAAGCGAACGTCATCGCGCCCACGGCCGCCGGTCCGCACCCGGCCATCGTCTTCATCTCGAGCTGGGGGCTCAACGACGCCGAGTACCTCGCCCAGGCGCGCGCCTTCGCCCAGGCGGGTTATGTGGTGGTCTCGTACACGGCGCGCGGCTTCTGGAGCTCCGGTGGGCGGATCGAGACGGCCGGTCCCGCCGATATCGCGGACGTCTCCGCGGTCATCGACTGGCTCGACGCGCACACAGCCGCGGACCCGTCGCGGATCGGCGTGGGCGGCGTGTCGTACGGCGCCGGGATCGGGCTCATCGCGTCCGGGCACGACCGGCGCATCCGGGCGGTCGCGGCGCTGTCCGGCTGGACCGACCTGATCGAGTCCCTGTACGCCGACGAAACGCGTCACCAGCAGGCGGTATGGCTGCTCAAGCTGACCGCCGAGTTGCTCGGCCAGCCCAGCGACGAGTTCGACCGGATCGTCGACGACTACTTCGCCAGGCGGAACATCCCGACTCTGCTCGCCTGGGGCGCGGTGCGCTCGGCGCAGACGTACCTGGACGGCATCCGCGCCAACCGGCCCGCGATCCTGCTGGCCAACGCGTACGGCGACAGCGTCTTCGGGCCCAACCAGCTCGTCGACTTCTTCGGGGCGCTCACCGGCCCGAAGCGGCTGGAACTGTCGCCCGGCGACCACGCCATCCCCGAACTGGCCGGCCTCGCCGGTCTGCCCAACCATGTGTGGACAAGCGCGCGACAGTGGTTCGACGAGTACCTGACGGGTGCCGACACGGGGATCGCGGACGCTCCGGTCGTCCTGCGAGTACGCGGAACCACGGCGACCGAGACGTACCGGAACTGGGCCGACGTGACGGGCTCGATCGCCCGATACCACCTCGGCGGAGCGCCCTGGTACGACCCCACCGGGCCGCTGAGCGCGACGGCGTCGACGGGGTGGACCGAGTCGTTCCACGCATATGGCGACACGGTGGCCGGCGCGGGCGTCGTGCTGCTGTCGAACGGGCTGGAGGCGCTCACCGGCAACCCGCCGTCGGCGTGGCTGCCCGCCGTCGACCGCAGCCGCGGCGCCGTCTGGGAGACCGATCCGCTGCCGCGGGGCGCGGCGGTGCGGGGCATCACGCGCCTGCACCTCACCGTGCGGCCGGGCGCCACGACCGGCACCGTCGTCGCCTACCTGTACGACGTGGACGCCCTCGGCGTGGGAAGGCTGGTCGCGCACGCCCCGGCCACATGGACGTCGGGCGGTACTCAGGCGATCGACCTGGCCCTGCCGGCGACGGCGTGGGACGTGCCGGCCGGCCACCGCCTCTCGCTCGTCGTCGACACCGAAGACGGGCTGTACCTCGACGAGAACGCGTTCGGCGCCGCGGTAACCGTGACCGGACCGAGCTGGATCGATGTCCCACTGCGTTGAGGTGTCAGAAAAAGGGCTCGTGACGTGCGAGATCAGCCCGTGGCGGTTACGGTCTTCGTGATGGTCGCTTTCGGTCAACCCGTTGGCCGCGCGCTGGAGACCGCATGCGCGCCCGGGCAGGCCGGGATAGGCACCCTCACACTTAGTGAGCTCTCCGCAGACGGAGCGTCGATTCTCGACCATCACGCGCTGGTTCTGGTCACGACCGGTCACGGCACCTACGAGATCGATTTCGTGACCTACCCCTGCCGGCCTGGCACGCTGCTGTGGGCCCGGCCAGGGCAAGCGGTGCGCCTGGGTGGCCAGCCAGGACTGGACGCGACGCTCGTGTGCTGGCAGCCGGGCATCCTCGCGCCGCTGCACCCGCAGGCCGCCACCCTCGACAGCCCGCTCGGCCCGACGCATTGGCACCTCGCCGGCGAAAACGAGGACGCGGTCATCAACGAGGTCAGCCAGCTCGTCGTCGACTGCGAGCGGCATCGTGCCGGCGACGAGCCCGCCATACCCGCCGTCCTGTTGCGCCACCAACTGGCCGTGCTGCTGCTCCGGATCGGACTGCTGGACGGCACGGGGGAACGGCCGGCGGAGAGCGAGGCGGAGACGTTCCGCCGGTTCCAGGAGGAGTTGGAGCGCGGGTACGCCCGCACCCGCCGCGTCGAGGACTACGCCGCCGACCTCGGCTGCTGCGTGCGCACCCTGACCCGGGCCAGCCTGGCCGCGACCGGGCGCAGCGCCAAGCAGATCATCGACGACCGGGTGGCGCTGGAGGCCAAGCGGCTCCTCGCCGGCACCGACCTTCCGGTGGCCGAGGTGGGACGGCGGTTGGGCTTCGCAGAGCCGACCAACTTCGGCCGGTTCTTCCAGCGCGAGGTCGGCAACAGCCCGGGCGGGTTCCGCATCGAGACGGCACGCGACGCCGCGACGGTGCCCTCGCCGCGCCGGCCACGGGAACCCCTCGACCACATGCCCAGCCCATTGACGGCATGATGGAGGAGTGCAGATCTCCGCGCGCGGAGACTACGCGGTGCGCGCCGCGCTGAGCCTGGCGTCCGCCCACCCGTCGTTGATGTCCGCGCAAGCCATCGCCGCCGAGCAAGACATGCCCCGCAAGTTCCTCGAGGCGGTCCTCGCCGACCTTCGCCGTGCCGGCATCGTCCGCGCGCAGCGCGGCGCCGAGGGCGGTTACACGTTGTCCGCGCCGCCGCGTGACATCACCATCGGATCAATCTTGCGCGCCGTCGATGGTCCATTGGCGGGGGTACGCGGGCTGCGTCCCGAAGAGACGAGGTACGACGGGGCGGCGGAAAACCTGCCCCGGCTCTGGGTGGCGGTGCGCGCGGCGGTGCGCGAGGTCGTCGACGAGGTGAGCCTCGCCGAGCTGGTGAGCGGCAAGATGCCCGCCCACGTTCGCAAGCTGACGACCCGCCCCGACGCCTGGGAGCCTCGCTAGCGACTTGGTGCGATCACGACGTCGCCGGAGAGGCGGCCGCGCTCGGGATCTCGGGTCACCGCTCCGGATTGCAACAAGGCGGTGAGCACGCGCACTGCGTCGGCCGATCGGTACACCGTGTCGGTGAGCGTGAACCGGCGCAGGTCGGTGACCGTGCACGCGCCGCCGGTGCGCAGGTGGGCCAGCAGCTCTCGCCGCAGCGGTCCGGGGTGCGGGTTGAGCGAGATGTCGAGCAGGTGCCCCTCCGGGTCGCGCGGGTCGCGATAGCGCACCCCCGCGTACTCGTCGACCGCCCAGAGCGCGTTCTTGAAGGCTTCGAGGCTCTTGCCGGCCGTCGTGCCGAACGTGACGAGCCGAGCTGACCCGTTGTCTACCAACTCCACCCGGGTGGCCAACGGAAATGGCGGGTCGGGCGGCTGGCCGGTACCAGAGACGAGAAGGACCTCGGCGGGGCGTGCCGTGGCGGCGGTGGCTATCGCCCGCGGGCCTGGGTCTTCGAGGTGTGCGAGCAGCGGTGCGCCGGTGGCGCCCGCCGCCTTCAGCGCGACAGCGAGCCGGTCGTCAGGGTCGCCCGCCACGGCGTGCACGCTCAATTCCGCAGGTGTGCCGAGCTCCGCCTGCACCGCGTCGAGGCGGCGCGCCGCGTCGGCGGGATCTGGCGCTATGAGCAGCATGGCGAGGCGCCGCCCGCGCAATCGGTCGGAGAACTCCGCGAACACCCGCAGCGCCGCCTCGGCGGCATCGACGTCGACCGCCCCGGACCAGCCCTGCGCGAAGGTTGCCCCCCGCGCACCGTGCAGCGCCACCGGCGCCCAGGCGTCGAGGTATCGGACGAGCAGTTCCCTGACGACGCCTGCGATCGCGGTGGACATACCTTAGTTTCTACCGCGACACGCCAACCCCGCCGGCCGTCTGCGCCCCGTAGCGCTGCTTCTCCTTGGCCAGGTCGAGCGGCCCGATGCGTTTGCGGGCGTCGATGGCGGCCTGATCGAGCAGGTCAGCGGGGATGAGCCACACGACCTCGAACTCCAGCCCGTCGGGGTCCTTGCCGTAGAGGCTCTTGGTGGTGCCGTGGTCGGAGGTGCCGACGAGGGCGCCCGCCTCGGACAGCCGGACCGCGACCCGCTCCAGCTCGTCGAGGGTGTCGACCTCCCAGGCGAGGTGATAGAGGCCGACGGTGGTGCGGCCGGCGCCGGAGGGTCCGGCGTTGGGGCCGAGCTCGAAGAGGCCGAGGTCGTGGTCGTTGGTGGAGTCCGGCGCCTGCATGAAGGCGGCGCCCCGGAAGCCGTCCGGGGTCATGGCAATCTGGCGGAAACCCAGGACGTCGCTGTAGAACGCGACGCTGCGGTGGAGGTCGCGCACGAAAAGTACGGCATGGTTGAGTCTGTGAACACCCATGGTTACGACGGTAGCGCGGTAGTTGAGCCCTCAACAACTTGGGTAGGCTGGGTGCTGTGACCCGGTGGCTGAACGCAGACGAGCAGCGCACCTGGCGAGCGTTTCTACACAGCTCGCGCGCGCTCTTCGACACCCTGGACCGCGAGCTCCAGCGCGACGCCCAGATGCCCCACGCGTATTACGAGATCCTCGTGCGCCTCTCCGAGGCGCCTGAGCGCACCATGCGCATGAGCGAGCTGGCCGAGGCCACCTCGTCGTCCCGCAGCCGGCTGTCGCACGCCGTCGCGCGGCTGGAGGAGTCCGGCTGGGTGCGGCGCAAGGATTGCCCCACAGATCGCCGGGGGCAGCTCGCGGTCCTCACCGAGTATGGCTTCGAGGTACTGGTGGCAGCCGCCCCGGGGCACGTCGAGGGGGTGCGATCGCACCTGTTCGACCAGCTCACACCGCAACAGGTGGCCAATCTGCGTGAGATCAGCGAGGCGCTCCTAGGTCATCTCGACCCGGAGAGGCCCTTGTACTGATCGTGTCTGGTCCAGCACCATGAGGCACGTGTCAGCAGTACTGGGTGAATTGACCGCCAGGGCCTACAGCCTCGTCGAGATCGGCGACCTGCCCTCCGCCCAGCTACTGCTCGCCGACGCTCTGGCGCACGTCGACACCGATCCCCGGCACGCCTCCGCAACCCTGGCCGACGCGGCCGGCCTGCACTCGCGGGTGCTGATCCGGCTGGGCGAGCCGCACTCGGCGCGCGGATGGGCCCAGTTCGCGTACGTGGCGGCCAACCGGCTGTACGGGCCTGGGCACGAGCAGACAATCCAGGCCGCGGCGACGCTCGCCACCGTGCTCCAGCGGCTCAACCACTTCAGCGAGTCGTCCCACCTGTACGCCGAGGTGATCGAAGGGCTGACCGCGCTGCAAGGCCCCGAGTCCCGGCAGGTACTGGCCGCACACGCCGACCTGGCCACCGTCGAGTACGCCCGGGGTGACTGCGACACCGCCCGCGCCCGGATCGCCGAGGCGTGGGACATGACCCGCGAGGCGTACGGCGACGCAGACCCCGCCGGGATCAAGATGCTCGCCCGGCTCGGTGCGATGGAGCGAGACTGCGGCAAGTTCACCGAGGCGCACCAGCACCTGGCGCACGCGCGAGAGCTGTGCCGGCAGTACCTGCCACCGGAGCACCCGATGGCGGCGCAGGTGGCGACCCTGTCCCGGGCTCCCGCCAACCCCGACCACCTGTGCAACGGCCACGCCCTCCCCGCGGCTCCAGCACGCCACGCGGCCTCAAATGACGCTCCCCCGCCCGAGCCCGCTCCAGAACCCGTCGCGCACGAGGACCCCGTCCCGCCCGAAGTGGCCGAGTCGTGGTGGCCGCCGACAGACGACGGCAGCGACCCGCCGCCAAACCTGCCCGTCCCGGTCGGCCACCGCGAGCCGCCCGCCAGGCGGCGTGGCCCGGCACCACTCGTACTGGCCGCCCTGATCGCGGCGGCGCTCGGCGCGGTCGCAGTGATCATCGGGCTGTCTGCGGTGGACCAGCAGCCGGACCGCGACCCCGACACCGGCCCGGTGGCCGCACCCAGCGCCTCAGCCTCCAGCACCCCGGCACCCTCCTCGGCCCCTCCGACACCGTCGCCGACGCCCAGCCCCGCCCGGCCCGGCACCCCGCCAACAAGCGTGAAGCTCGTCGACAACCGCAACAGCATCACGCTGAGCTGGACGTACCCGGCAGGCGCCAAGGCACCGGTGCGCCTCGCGGGCGCACCGGAAGGGCAGCAGCAGCGCTCGTTCCAGGACCTGCCAGCGGGCTCCAGCAGCTACGTCGTGCACGGGCTGGCCCAGGACACCGACTTCTGCTTCACCGTCTCGGTCGTGTACTCAACCAGGGTCGTAGGCCGCGCTCCCGTCGTCTGCACCGCCCGCGCCCGCTAGGGCCCTGTCCTGTCGAAATGATCGACAGGACAGGGCCCTAGGAGGCTCCTGAATAACCCCGTTTCGGGGGTGCGGGTTTCGGGTGGTGGTGATGGGGAGG
>NZ_JBAKHX010000084.1:0-33200 GCF_036906915.1 Micromonospora sp. CPCC 206061 | reverse complement strand
ACAACAGCAAGATCACCACACCGCGGCAGCACAACAACCCGAATTCATCGGTGGATCAGGGCTTAGCGCTGCCCTGAGAATCAAAACCCAGGGGTTCACAACACGTGTCAAGCGCGTCGTCAACCGCCTGGGTTCAGTCACAAATCGGTCTGAGATTCGTTGACCTGTACCTCGCACCATCCCGAGCCGGTGCGGATACGCAATCGGTAGTCCTCGGCCGGGTCGGCGTGGATCACCGCGTTGCTGTACGCCTCGGTGATCGCGATCTGCACGGCCTCACGTTCATCGTCGCCAGCGTTGGCGAGGATGCCTCCGGCGAGATGCCGGGCCAGGGCGACTGTCCACGGTTCACGCGCCAACCGCACCTGGGCGTCGAGGTCGGCACCGGCCACCTGGTGCAGGAGGGCATCGACGGTGCGTGGGCCGGAATGCAGGTCCAGGCTGATCCGTCGCGGCCCACGCGAACGTGTTGAGCGTGGTGCGGCGGGCGGGGTCGGCGGCGAAGCTGTCGCAGGGCCTGCCGCCTCCATGCCGATCTCCATCCCGCTGTTGCGTGCGACGAACTTACCCAGTCTGCCGATCACGAAACCCGCACCCAGCATAGGCAATCCGTCGATGCTGGGCTGTCCACGAACCGGACCCCAATCGCGGATCATGAACCGGGCTGAACGAGCTGGCGAGGTGCTCAGTGTGGCCACCACCTACATTCACGACGACCTCGTCGTGGTCAGCGGTGGACACGATGCCACGGTGCAGGTCACCGCGGTCCAGACACACGACGTCTTCGTAGTCGACGTAGTCGACGTGGTGAACGCCGTCGCCGCAGGGGACGATGGCCGTATCTTCGTCGCAAGCGGCAGCTCGATCTTCAGCCTCGCGCCAACCACAGCGTTCAGATGAGGAACCGCCATCTGTGTCGGCGAGAAACCTCCCCGACACGGCCCTCAGAAGGGCGGGCACCAGGGCCAGGTCACAGCTATCGAAGCCGCCTTCGAGGCGGGTACCCTACACCGGCACGTGGTAGCTGTTTGTTACTGGCTGGAGCGTGGCGGCTTGTCGCCTGGGGCGGCCGGTCGTCAGGGCCTTGCTCGCGGGTTCGTGGGCCTTTGGTGCCGGAGATTTGTCGCTGCAGCTGCGCGGCCAGGGCAACCCATTGGCTGATCCGGGATCGCAACCGCGCACGGACAGCGGCTACTTGCGTCTTCGAACGCACGCTCAGCCGCAAGAGCGTGCCGCATTAGTCGCTCAGGAGGCCTCGCCTCGTCCAAACGTCGCCTGACCTCGGCTCATGAGAAAGTTGCTTGCAGGATCCGCTCGACGCGCCTTGGATAGCGACCGTGAGCATCGTGCTGAGGACGCCCGGAAGCGACGAGCTCGGGTCATTGGCCGCGGCAGTGGGTGCCTGGCAGCGAGACGGCGGACCAATCCACCTGCACCCGGGCGACCTGGGCTGGTACTCCATGAGAGGCCCCGAGGCAACGGCTCGTGCGCTCCGCGCCTGGTCACGCGACGGCGAGCTACTCGCCCTGGGGCTGCTCGACGGTCCGGACGGTCTCCTGCGGCTGGCCGTCGATCCCGACGTACGAAACGACGAACTGATTGCGCGGCAGCTCTGCTCCGACATCACGGACCCGGCACGCGGTGTACTGCCCGACGGCGAGGCGATCGTCGAGGGGCGCGGGGCAGCTGCCCTGGAGCGCATGATGCTGAGCAAGGGCTGGGAGCTCGGCGAACCGTGGACACCCCTGCACCATGACCTGTCCAACCCCGTGCCGGACACCCTTGTCACGAAGGCCGGTCTGCGCGTCGAGGTCATCGGACCTGACCACGCGGACACCTGGATGGAGGTGCACTGGTCAGCGTTCAAGGGCACCCCGTTCGGCGACGTTGAAAGGCGCGACGTCGTCGACTGGTGGTCGACGATGATGGACGGACCGTTCGCTGAGCGAGGTCGTAGCCTGGCCGTCCTCGACCCGGGCGGCCGGGCTGTCGCCATCGCCGGCGTCTGGTCGGCTGGCCGTGGCCGCCCCGGACTGATCGAGCCCATGGGAGTGCATCGCGACCACCGCGGCAAGGGCTATGGTGCCGCCGTCTGCGAGGCCGCAGCCTCCGCCTTGCGGCAGATGGGCTCCTCCAGCGCGATCGTGTGCGCCGAGACCTCCAACGTCGGTGCCGTGTCCACCTACACCGCGGCAGGCTTCACCGCACACCCTCCCGTACCGGACCTGCTTCGACAGTGCTGAGGCTCACCCACGAAGGCCGGCGCAGCAGGGGTAAACGCCCATCGGCAGAAGCGCGCGCTTCCGGTGCAGCACCCTGTTCTCACACGAGATCACAGAACCGCCGGCAAGCTGGACCCACGCAGCGCCTGCCTCAGCCGGGCATTCCAAGGGGGCTGTCAAGTTAAGAGCCTGGTAAATAAGGGTTTGGGGGGCCGGCGGGCGGGCACGAGATCGATTACGCGCCCGTGCCCGGCGTGGTGGCGCGACATGGGCAAGGGCCTTCGGATACGAGCAAAGCCGACTAAACCAGCACGACCGAAGGCCCAACCCTGTCTGCATACCTTGTCGCCGGCGTCGCCGCACCTGCCCCTCCGGCTACCGTTTACGACCACCTGCCCACCACCCAGCCACGGCACTACCCGTCCGACACTACCGACGCCGAATGGCGGATCCGTGCCCCGCACATCCCGGCCGGAACCGGGCGTGGACGCCCGATCACCTACCCCCGCCGCGACGTCGTGGACGCGATCCGCTACCTCGACCGGCCGGCTGCCAATGGGACGCGCTGCCCGCCGACTTCGCTCACCACAAGTTCGTCTACCACTACTTCAAAACCTGGGCCCGCGACGGCACGTTGAACCGCATGCACAACGCGGGGTGGTGCGCGGGATTCGCGCACCACCCCATCACCGCTCGTTGCTGCACACCTGTCCAGTGGAGGTGTCTACCAGGCTCGAACTGGTAGCGATGTGCTGGGCCACGGGCGGATCAGGCTCCGAAGCCGCTGAGCATAGCCAGGGTCTGGTCGTAGGCGCCGGTGGCCTCGGCATGGCGGATGGACTTGGCACGCTCGACAACGATTTCCTTGGCGTCGGGCTGGGCGTGCAGCAGGGTCATGGTCTCGGTGAGGAACTCGTCCAGCGGCATGGCGTACTCGCTGTCCTGCTGGCCGAGAAGGGTTGTTCGGACCGCCGGCGGAGCCACTTCAATGACCTGCACGGGCGTGCCGGCGAGCTGGACACGCAGGCTCTCGGTGAACGAGTGCAGCGCCGCCTTGGTCGCGCTGTAGGTCGGGGTGATCGGCAGCGGCACGAACGCCAGGCCGGAGGTTACGTTCATGACGACCGCATCCTCCTGGGCCGCCAGCAGGGGCAGGAACGCGTACGTCATCCGGATCGTGCCGAGCAGGTTGGTGGTGACGTGCTCCTCCGCGATCGCCAGACAGCCGGGATCGAGCAGGTTCTCCCGCTGCATGATGCCCGCGTTGTTGACCAGAACGTTGAGCTGCGGATGCGTGGACGCCAGGCTGCGGGCGGCGCCGGTGATCGAGGCGGGGTCGCTGACGTCCAGGACGAGGGACTCGATACCAGGGTGCTCGGTGGTGATCTTGTCGAGCAGTTCTTTGCGCCGGCCGGCGACGATCACGGTGTTGCCGGCCTCGTGCAGGCGCAGGGCCAGGCCGTGGCCGATACCGGAAGTGCCGCCGGTGATCAGGATTGTGTTGCCGGTGGTCTTCATGGAATGCGCTTCCTCGCCGCAGGATATGGTGGACTCAAGCGGACAATTGTCCACTCCGTCAACCAACGTACCGGACAGGTGTCCGCTTAGCAAGATCGGCTCGGCCGTTGGTTCGGGAAGGAGAAGGGTGCCGGAGCAGAAGGCCGCACCGCTGCGCTCGGACGCGCAACGCAATCGCAGCCGCATTCTGAAAGTGGCCGTGGCGGAGCTCACCCGCTCGGCGGACACCCCGTTGAGCGTGATCGCGAAGAAGGCCGGTGTAGGACAGGGTACGTTCTACCGTCACTTCCCCGACCGGGAGACACTGGTGCTGGAGATCTATCGCCACGAGATGCACCAGGTCGCCGACCGCGCCGCCGAACTGCTGAAGACACGCCCGCCGGATCAGGCTCTGCGGGAGTGGATGGACCATCTTGCCCGGTTCGCCGTCACCAAGGCTGGCCTCGCGGAGGCGATGCGTCAGGTCACCAGCGCACCAGGAAGCCCGGGCAAACCGGCACACGCCCCGGTGACGGCCGCGGCCGAACTGCTGCTCCGCGCCAACGCGCAGGCCGGCACCATCAAACCCGGAGTCACCGCGGACCACCTCTTCCTCGCCGTCGCCGGCCTCTGGCACCTCGACAACCGCACGGATTGGCAACCGCGCCTCACCTGGCTGCTGGACCTTGTCATGGACGGACTCCGCGCGGGGGGAACGCAAGCCTGGGACTCTACAGATATCGGCTAATCGACCTGGGTGGACTGTTCGGCGTCGAACTCGACGGCGACTGTGTACGGTCCAATGACGACCGGATCCTGTCGTACGTGAGCGCGGCCGCCTCCTTGGCGGCGGCCCAGATGTCGGCGGCGGCGCGGGTCGGCGTACGGCCGCATACCGCGACACATGGTCCTTGACGGCGACCTTGAGCGCCGAGCGCGTCCGCGCAGGCGATGGACAAGAAGATCAGCCGTCGTGGAGTGATTGCGGCCACTGGCGCCGGCGCCGAGCCTGGTAGCGCTCAGCGTGATCGATCACCTCGGACGGGATGCCGGCCTCTTGCCAGCTTCGGCGCCATTGGCCAACTGGTGGCGCATCGAGCCAGACTCCATGGACACCAACGAAGCGACGTGCGCGCTTACTCAAACCCGTCGGCGGCTCGCGAAAACCGACCATCGCCGCATGCCATCGGCGGTATTGCCGATCATGACACCGGAGCGCCGTCTGACCCTGCTGTTGTGCCGATCGCGACTTTCGGCGCGGCGGCGGGCCGCCGCACTGTCATGCCGCGATGCGGTCGCTACTGAACGCCACGGCCAGCTATGCCGGGGTCAGGCGTTCGGTGAACGTCGCCCAGTCGCAGGCGCCGTCGCTGTCGCGGTCGCGGTCGCGCCGGTTAGTGCCAGTGCGATGAGACTAAGGGGCACCCGGGAACTGTCCGGCGATGCCGGTGCGGCGATGTCCCAGAGAGCGTGCGATACACACTGCGGAGTGCGCCGCGATTCCTTTCGGGTACGTCGGCGGTCGGTACTGACATGGATGCGATCAGGGAGATGTACGCCCGTTGGGCCGCTGGGGACATGGGCGAGGACGACCAGTGGGGCGACGTGACGGCCGAGCCGCGCGGTCTGGACTACGCGGAGGTGTCGGCGGACGGTGTGCCGGCGATGTGGCTCGTCCCGCACGGTGCCGACCCGGACGCGGTGATCGTTGCGCTGCACGGTGGCGGCTTCGTGGGAGGGTCGCTGTACACCCATCGCAAGATGTACGGGCACCTCGCGAAGGCGGCCGGTGTACGGGTGCTGCTGGCGACCTACCGGCTCGCCCCGCGGTTCCGCTACCCGGCGCAAATGGAGGACGCGGTCACGGCGTACCGGTGGGCGGCGGCGTGCACCCGGACGGTGGCGCTGGCCGGTGATTCCTCCGGCGGCGGCCTGGCCGTGCAGGTCGCCCTGCGCCAGCCCGACGCGGCCGCGCTGCTGCTGCTGTCGCCGTGGATCGACATGGACCCGGCGCAGACTGCGACCTCGTACGAGGAGAACGCCGCCACCGACCTGTTCTTCACCCGGCCGATGGTGCAGGGTCTCATTCAGCAGTACCTGCCGGAGGGGATCAGCGGCCTGGCGCCGGAGGTCAACGCCTTCCACGCCGACCTGTCCGGGCTACCGCCGGTGTACGTGCAGTGCGGCGGCGACGAGAGCGGGCGGGGGGACAGCGAGCGCCTCGCGAAGCTGACCGGCGCCCGGCTGGACGTCTTCGACGGGCAGCTGCATACGTTCCAGATGGCCGCCGGGCGGGCACCGGTTGCCGACGAGGCGATCGGGAGGCTGGCCGCATGGGTGCGTCCGAAGCTGGAGCTCTGACCGAGGCGTTCGAGCGGGAACGCCGGGGGTTGTTCGCCCACGCGTACCGGATGCTCGGCGCCTATCACGAAGCAGAGGACGTCGTGCAGGACACCTACGTGCGGGCGCTGCGGGGGTGGGAGACCTTCGAGCGGCGTTCGTCGGTGCGCACATGGCTCTACCGGATCGCCACGAACGTCTGCCTGAACGTGATCGAGGGCCGCGGGCGGCGCGTACGCTCATTCGGCCTCGCTCCGGACGATCTCGCTGAAGGCCAGTTCGGTCCGTGGCTCGAGCCGTTCCCGACGGACCCGGCCGACCTGGTGACCGCGCGGGAGAGCGTGCGGCTCGCCTTCGTGGCCGGGTTGCAGCACCTCACCCCCCGGCAGCGTGCCGTTCTGCTGTTGCGGGAGGTGCTGGTCTTCTCCGCGGCCGAGACCGGCGAGGTGCTGGGCATGTCGGTGCCGGCCGTGAAGAGCGCCCTGCAGCGGGCCAGGGCGCGGCTCGACGAGGCGGCACCGGCCCGCGACGACGTGCTGGACGCCACCTCGCCCCGGGCCCGGGAACTGCTCGCCAGGTACATGGCGGCGTGGGAGACGTCCGACGCCGACGCCTTTCGCGAGGTGCTGCGCGTGGACGCGGCCATCGAACCGGTCGGCTCGGGGACCTCGTACGCCGGTCGTGAGGCATGCCTCGCCTTCGCGACGCCGTCAATGGGCCCCGCGGGTGCATGGCGAATGGTGGCGACCGAGGCCAACGGCCAGCCCGCCGCAGTGGCGTGGTTCCACGGCGAGCCCTACGGCGTGGCGGTGCTGACCGTCGCCCAAGACGGGATCGTCGCCATCACGCTCTTCGGCGACCCGACGCTGGCCAAAACCTTCACACCAAGGCTTGAGTGACGAGCCACCTGCGCGAATGAAATCCCCACCACTTACCGCCGCCCCGAACCTTTCCTCGAGGCATTCGGACGACCCACTTTGCCGAATGCGCACATCTGCCGCCGAGCGGGCGTTGCTGCACGTCAAGGAACCCAGCCCTAGGTGGAGCGTGTCGTCACGGGCAGGACGGCGCACCACACCGGGAACGGCGATGGCGACTGCGTCTTCGGCATGTTCGCGTCCGCGGCTCCATCGGTGACGTCGACTAGCCCGCTACATGAGACGGCACCTGGCTCCGGGTCCACAGTGGCCATGCGCACAACCTCGACAGGATCGCTGACTCCGCGCGTTCGTGGGGCATCGCCCGAAGGTACCGGGAGCGCCCAGAGCGGATCATCGAGCGGAGAACTGATCATAATCACGTGTGCAGCAGCCGCCCGGCGGCACTGGCCGCAAGGTCGGGTGTCCGTTCTATGCCGCTGGTCGGGCGCTCGGCTTTGGATGTCGGTCAGGGATGGTAGGCATCCCAGCACGATGCCGAACCAGTCGCTCTGGGCCAGCGCGTGCCCGGGAGTGAAGTAGGTAGAGCCCAGCAGGGCCGGTGAAGATCGTGACCAGGATCGAGATCTGGATGCGTGGCCTGATCACGATGCGGCTCATGGCCGGACAAGCAGGTCGTCGGCGAGGACGGCAAGCGGTACAGCGTGGTGAGCTACGCCCTGGATGACGGTGATGGCCGGGTTCGTGTGGTCGTGGCTGTCGACGACGGCGGCCGGTCCGCGTGGTCGCCGCTGTGCCGAGACGAGATCATGCGCCCGGACGGATCGTTGCCCGATTGACCCGTTCGCACGCTGGCCGGCGGCGCCGTTACTCGGTACCGGCGCCCCCGCCCCACGGTGAGCAGGTCATCTCGTTCATCGGATCGCGACCAGACGGTCCGCCGGGCGGCGCAGCAGCCGACGAGGGCTGATGCCGGTCTTGCCCAACACCCGGCCGGTGTCCTGTAGGCACCACATGGTGGCCGCGACGCGGCCGCCACGCAACCATTCGTGCCGCACGACCGGACGCTCCAGTTGGCGTACCAGCCAGTCGGCGGCCCAGGCTGCGTACTGCCCGGCGGTCGCTTGGATACCCACGACGGTGAGGTCTTCGGGGTCGTTGCCGTCGTGGTCGTCCATCAGGTAGTCATCGCCCCAGACGCCGTGCAACGCCTGGCCGTACGGGCCGCCGGTCCAGTAGGCGATCTGAAGGGTGCGTCGCGGGATCGTGACCTTCGGGACCTGTACGTCGACGTACAGCGGCGCCAGCCACCGCTGCGATGAGGTGTCCTGCGGGGACAGCCCGTCGACGTGCCAAGTAGTGGCCCTTTGACGTAGGCCCTCCAGGAACGCGGTCTCTTGATCGTTACGACCGGTCTCGGCCGCAAACCACACCATGGACGTGTCAGTCACCACCTGATCATGCCGTCGAGACCGCGGCCGGATTCAACTCGTTACCAGCAATCGACCTATGCACACCATTCAGGACACCAAGATCAAATCCAGACACGATCGTGACGTCCCGAGCGGCCGACTGCACCAGCGACCCGGTGGCGATCGCCGAATGGTTGGCCAGCAGGAACCGCCTCGACCTGGTGGACGGCTACGGACGACGGTTCAGGGCCCGCCACGCCGGGACCGGTGACCGCTGGGACCGCGGTGCGGACACGGCCAGAAACGGGTACCCCAACCCGAACCCTGGTGACCTCGTGATGTCGATGGGCTGGTCAATCACCACCCTCACCACCGGCTAAAGCTGTCCGAGCCCTGAAGGCCCAACGGTCTGCCCGAGCAGGCAAACCGTTGGGCCAACACCTGCATCACCAGCACACCAGCCCATCCGCAGCCGTGAGTGCTGCCGGGACACTGTCGTGCCGCTGCGTAGCGCGGTGCGTTTCATCGACGCCGGGTAGGCAGCCGAGCTGGCCAAGCTGCGCGGCCGCGGCCAGCGACCGGGCGTCAGGTTGCCGTGATCCGGTATCCGATGTCAGCGGCCTCGATTTGGGCCAGGTCGTCGGCGGTAATGCCACGGCCGGTGAAGCGCTCGACCGCCACCAGGCCCTTGCCCGTACGGCTGCCCATCTCGCCGAAGTCGAGCCCGTCGAGCGCGGCGGCGACCGTATCCGGCACGTCGAACTGCGCACCCCAGGGTTCGAACGCGGCCAGCAGCTCACCGCCCTCTGCGAAGGACAGCCGGGTCAGAGCATTGACGTTCCAGTACCAACTCGCCGCCCGCCCCCACCGCGACGCGCCGCACAGAACCGACGCCTGAGCGCCCTGGTAGCCGTTGTACTCCACGGCGAGTACCGCGTCTGCGGTGTCCAGCACGGCCACCCAGGGATCGATGGATCCCCGGTTGCGCAGGTTGTCGGCGATCTCACGTATCGGCTCGGGCCGTGCCGGGTCGGCGCCGAACGCCTTCAGAACCTGCTCTGCCGTCGCTGCGGTGACCACGGTGACTGTCGCGGCCACCGCCAGGGTGCTGTCGCGGACCCACCGGTAGGCCTTTTCGGGCCGGTGCCGCGGCGGCGGCTCGGGCTCGCCGCGCAACCGGTGACCGAGCCGGTCGGTGCGCCGGTGCACCACCTGCGGCGCGGCCGTCGCCTGCCAGACCACCAGGTCGTAGGCCTCGGATGCGGCGTCCTGCTCGTCGCGGCCGGTCGCGCTGACCCGCAGCCGGTACTCGCCGGGCCACGGCGGTGCCTGCTTGCTGAACCGCCCGTCTGCCTCGCCGTCGGCGCCGACCACGGACGCACGACCGGCGGCCGCGCGCCAGCTGACCTCGACGACCTCCTCCCAGCCCGCCTCGACGGCGGGCGGCGGCTCGGCCAGCACGCGAAGCATCACCGACACTCTGCCGCTCTCGACGCCGGTGCGCACGACGACGCCACCGTCCACAACGGACGCCAACCCGTTGGCGGCGAAGTTCACCACGTCGGGAACCGCACCTTCGGTCAGCGCGAACCGGTGCCCGGACACCATCACCGAGCCAGCCGTGTGGCGAGGCAGCATGTACTCGGCTCGTACCTTCGTCAGCACCGCTGCCGCGTACCCGGCAGGCATCGGAGCCTCGCCCAGCAGCAACGTCGCGGCGCCGAGGGCGACTCCTACGACGGCGGCTGACCGGTCGACCAGGGGCGGTAGCCTCAGCTGACTCAGGACCGCGCCCGCCGTGGTCACCGTCAAAGCCAGGTACGCCCGGCCGTGCTCGGCGGCGATCGTCGGCTCGTCCATGGCGTCCGGCCGCACCGTGAGCAGCTCACTGACCGTGGTGACGGCGGCCAGGCGCCGGGACACCGATGTCACCAGGTCTGCTGCGCCGGGGTACAGCCGGTCCACAAACGACGAGGCCTTGACCGCGTCGCTCTGTTCGCTGGCCTCAATGAAGCCGAACTGGCCCGCCGGCGGGTCGCCGACGTACGGCGACATGTCCGGGAGGTCCGGGTACTTCAGGCCCGCCACCGTCAGCTCCAGCGCGCCGAGCAGGCGCTCGACCACCAGCGTCGGCAGCGTACCAAGAGCGTCCACTGTGGCCGAATCGCCAACCGGACGGACGGCGACGTAGCCAGCCGGCATCGGCGATGCCGCGCCAGGCTTAGGTTGGGGCGCGCCGGGTGGTGGTGCGGGCATCGCTCGGACGCGGCGGCTGGCCGCCGGCCGGCGCAACCTTTGGACCATCCGCGCAGTAGAGCCTAAGCCCAGGCCTGCGTCGGGCGGCGCGGCCATCCGTCCCAACACCGCCGCAGGCGTCGCCGGAATCCGGCCCACGATTACCCGCATCGCCGAGGCGACCGGCGCGGCCAGCCGCGCCACCACCACGTCAGGAACCTCACCCATGATGCCGGCCATCGTAGAGGGCCAGCCGGGCCGGCGCTGCTCTCTCAACGGCCGCCCACGGGCTGGTGCAGATCAACGACACCCGGGGTGACCGAGGCGGTGTGGGTTTCGAATCACCCCACAGATCAGTTGGCGACACCTGCCGCGCTCCCAAGAAGACAGCGCGGTCTTGCGCTGGCTGGCCTATTCGTTCCCTGCCTTGAGCTGGCCACAATGGCCGAGCACGCTACCGCGATGAGCGCGACCACTGTCGTGTGCCAGATACCCCGCCGGTCCTGGCCGCGACTCCAGTTCACCCTGCCCTCGTCCGTCAGCGTGGCGCTGGTCGACCAGAACGCCAAGCTCTCGACGCAGAGGGTCAGTCCCTCGTTGGTCCAGCCTCGGATCAAGTCTGGCTGTATCGCTTGGCGGCGGGGCGCGGACGACCTCATCGTTACTGCCCGTTGTGGCTGATGTAGTTCGGTCTTGCCGGCGACGCACGGAAGTAGCCGATGAGCGTGTGTGATGTGGCCTGGATGTCACGGCGTACGCCCGCGCTGCGCTCGGGCTAGTCTCGTCGACCATGACGGCAAGCGATCTTCCGACTCCTCCGGTCTTCAGCGCGCTTGAGGCTTGGGCCGGAGCGGGCCGAGTCGTCCGTGCCGCCGCATCGGACGTGGCCGCCTGGCGACTCCCGGAACAGCAAAAAGCGGCGCTGGTCTCGTGCGGCGTGCCGTCTTTGTCCCCACTACCGCGCCTAGAGTGCCTTCGTCCGGATTCTTGCCTGGCCAATCCAGGCGGAGGGCGCCGAGTATCAGCAGATCAGGGCGGCCGTCACCGACCGTAGTCGCCCGGCCGGCGGTCGCTCGTAGCCAGAATCCAGATTCCCGGCATGGAATCCGTCCAGGGTCGCCGGCACTCCGAGCACCCACGGAGCACCCACGGAGCACCCACCGACCCACCGGTCGCTCCGCCCATACTTCGACACGAATCGATTGACACTTCGCTGCGTCGTCGGCACACTCGTGACACGAACGCGGGCCGAACTGGGAGCGCTCACAAGTGACTATGAACCTAACCGACCAGCTTGAGGCGCTGACTTCATCGATGATGACCCCCGATGTCCGGGCCAGGTTGTGAGCCCTCACAGGTCCGCGTCGCGTTCGCCCACGTCCGTCTGGCCCTCGTTCACCGGGGTCGGTCGGAGGGCGCCTACGCGACGAGGACCGTTTGGATCATCATGCGAAGGCGAGCTCTTGCCGTTTCGTTGTGACTGCAGCGGTGGTCAGTATCGACGACAGCGCGGCTCCGTCCCGCATTGTCGACCAGCCGCTGCGGCGGCACCTAGTCGGGAGCAGCCAGTGGCCGGGTGGCTTCGGACGAATGCCAGGATCACAAGCCGGGGGCCACGATTTCGACCAACCCGGCAAACCTCGACACTTGCCGGCTACGCAGTAGCTCCGAGTACGCGCTGGGCGCCAGCCGCAAAGCCACGGATTCTTCCAAACCCATCACCCACGCGGAGTCCGACGCTCTGGGAGCCACGTAGCGCACCCGCACCGTGGGCATCAGCCGGCCGAGGTCGTACAACTTCCCAGACCCGTACGTGCGGCACCTCAACTTCTACGTGCGGACCGGCCCGAACGCCGGCTCGGCCACCGACGCACAGTGGCGGATCGCGCTCCCCCTGGCGAACCATGCCAGCGGCTACGTATCGGTCGGCTACCTGGTGACTTGCTGCGGACCGTCGACAACGATTCCGTCCTCGCCCGAAGCGACGGCAGCAGAGGTTCGCCGCGTCCGCGACCCGCCCTCGGTCACCAGGGTTGTTGCCGCCGCCGTCCCGTCCTTCAGTCGTACAGCGCTCCCGACCCCTCCGAACCATCAGCTAGTCCCGTCGACAGCTGTGGTCGCAAACAGCACCTACATCCACGCGTTCACAACGCCCCACCACCAGGAGGCATCATGTCGATGCGCCGACGTACCTTTCTGATGAGCGCTGCCGGCGCGGCGACCTTGGGAGGCTTATCCCTGCTCGGTACCTGGCAGGCGAACGCCACTGAAACCCGGCCCCTGCGGACGGCGCCGACCACCCCGTTCGCCGTGGGTGTGCGCCAGTACAACTGGATGCGTGGCTCCCGCCAGGTAACCACCATGGTGTACTACCCCGCTACCGGCTCCGCCGGCGGCAGGCCGATCACCAACGCACCCGTCGCCCCGGGCGTCTTCCCCGTCTGCGAGTACACACACGGCAGTGGCGCCAGCCCGAATGGCGCCCTGGACCACATCCGCCCGCTGGCCGCGGCGGGCTTCATCGTCCCGGCCCCCGTCTTCACCAGTGCCAGCATCGGCGATACGTACAACGGCAACCTGCCCAGGGACGTCTCGGAAGTCATCACCCGGACGCTGGCCCTGAACACCGGCAGTGACCCGTTGGCCGGCCACATCGACACAGCGGCCGGCGTCGGCGTGTCCGGCTACTCCATGGGCGGCATGACAACCCATGCGCTGCTCACCGCCTTCCCCGACTCCCGCATCACGGTGGCGGTCCCGATGGCCTGCGTGGACATGGGTAACCCGAGCAGCACGGTCAAGGCCAAGGTCCTGTTCATGCATGGCGACCGGGACCCCGTCTGCCAGTACTCCTCGGCCCGCCAGGCCTACGCCGAACTGCCCCCGGCCAAGGCCTTCCTCACCTTCATCGGTGCGGACCACACCGCCACTTGGGGCAACACCAACGCCGTGGCCGTCAGGACCTGGCTCGACTGGATGCGTTGGACCATGTACGGCGACCTCGCCGCCCGCGACCGCCTTCCGTCCGACGCGGCCGGCTCCAACACCAGGTGGGAAGCCAACCTGGGCCCGACGCAGCCGCCGACGACACCGCCGCCGGCGGGGCAGCGCTACGAGGCGGAAACCCCGCCGGCGGTGTGCCAGGGCACGATCGATTCCAACCACGCCGGCTTCTCCGGCAGCGGATTCTGCAACGGCACCAACGCGGTCGGCGCCTACTCCCAACTCACGGTGAACGCGGCGGCGGCGGGCACGGCCACGCTCGGCGTCCGCTTCGCCAACGGCGGCGGCGCGCGGCCGGCGAACCTGGTCGTCAACGGATCCACGGTGGCGACGGTGTCGTTCGAGAGCACCGGCGCCTGGACGGGATGGTCCACCAAGACCCTGACCGCGGTGATGAACGCCGGCAGCAACACCGTCCGGTTGGTTCCGACCACGGCAGCCGGACTACCGAACATCGACTTCATCCAGGTTGGGTAGTCGTCGGACTGCCCGATGTACGTCTCAGCGGTGTGCCAAGTGCGCGACGTTGACGCCGTGATGGTCGCGTAAGAGTTCTCGCAGGCTGTTAAGCGATCTGGTGTGTTTGGCGAGGTCGTCGTCCAGTTGGATGGCCTGTTTCCAAGTGTTGTCGTCGGTCGCGGCTTGGGCGAGGTGTTGCAGCAGGCGTTGGCCGTCAACGACTTGGTAGAGGTGGCGCTGCAGTGCCGGCCAGCGGGTGATGATCTCGGCGTGGATGACGAGGTGGCAGGCTCGTTGGACCTGCGCGTTGTCGTCGTGGAGGGGGCGAGGCGGTCGAAGAGGCGTTGGTAGAGCTGCCAGACGTTGAGCAGGCGTTTTTGTTTCGCGGCTGGAGCGTTGGGGTTGTGTGGCCAGGCGTTGGCTGATGAGGGCAATGATGTTGGACTAGGCCGGTCTCCGGGTACCCGCTGCCTTGTGCTCGCCGACTGCCTTGCACCAGACTGTTTGCCGCAACGCCCTTTCGCGGGTGTTTGCGAGCTTTGGACAAGCTGGTGGGCTGATGACCCGGCGACGGCCCATCGCGTCGCGGAGGATCGTCGGTGTCTGGAGTTGACGGATGCGCACTCGGTCCGCCCTCGCGGCTTGCGTTGCTGGCGTAGTCATGGCTGGCTGTAGCGGTTGCGGCGCGACCCGCTCCGACGACAGGCCGGAGCGAAAAGACCCCTGTGCGGCGACGGCGGGCCAGCCGCCGATCGAGGATCCGCCGTCGCCGGAAGCGTCGGGGCGATGGGGCGTCGAGGCGAGTGCCGCGTCGATGAAGGAGCTGAGTTTCACCGATATCGATGTCATCGATGAGAATCACGCCTGGGCGGTAGCGCGTCCCCAATCCGACTACTCCCACCCGATGGCGTTGGCCCGATGGGACGGCGTGAGCTGGCGCGTGCAGCCGGTCCGGGAGTGGCTTCAGGAGTCCCACGGCGTTCCCGTGAGAATCGAGGCCGTGGCACCGGACAAGGTCTGGGTCAGCTCGATCGGTAGCATCCGGCAGTGGAACGGAACGAGTCTGGAGGCGGTGGACATCCCTGCCCGGCAGGGCGAAAGCCCGGATACGATCAACCGCAACTACTGGGACGTGGAAGCGTGGAACCCGGACGATGTGTGGGTTCTGGTCCGGCAGAGCGGTGTCGGTGGGGCGAACGCCTTCGCGGTGCGCCACGTCGGCGGCGGCTGGTGCTGGACCGAGATGCCGGGCTTCGCACCGAACAAGGTGCCCACCCGGCTGGGAGTGATCGCGGCGAACGAGGTGTGGGCGGTGGGTACCGTCTACAGCGGTGCTGACGGTAGGCCGTTGGAGCCTCTGATGGCGCAGTGGACCGGCGGGCAGACCTGGCGCCGGGTCCAACCACCGCAACTGACGCCAGCCGCCGAGCTGCTGGCTGTCGGCGGCACTCCCGGCGACGTCTGGGTGGTCGGCGCCGCAGACGACCATCCCTTCGCCATCCGGTGGAACGGCGTGGAATGGTCTGTCGTGGACGTTCCCCGGCTAAGGGGTCACCTCAGTGCGGTCGCGTCCGACGGCCACGGCGGCGTCTGGGTCGTCGGACAGAAACTGCCCCCGCGGCAGTTCAGCGGCGGGACCGCCTACCTCCTGCATCGAGGCAAGGACAGCACCGCCTGGACGACCGTCCCCAACCCGGCCGGCTCCAGCAACGAGTTCAACGACATCGCCAACATCCCCGGTACCAGCGACATGTGGGCGGTCGGCGGGAAACTGAAGGACGAGTACCTGAAAGAGTCCGGCCTCGCCATCCGGTACCACGCCCCGAAATAGCCCCGCCCGCGATCTTGCAGTTTGGTGTCCCGGAAACGGGCGTTCCTCGGGACAGCGAGCGTCCCCATCGGACAACGATCGGTGTCCATGGCGAGTGTAGACACGTCCCAGCCGGTGACCACGACTGTAGGGCCTCGCGGCTGATAGCAGCTTGTCGAGCCGTGACCTGCGGCTATCCGCCGATTCTCGAGCTCATCCCCGGTGGGGCGAAGAAGTTCCTCACCCGCGGCCAGGCCAGCTACCTGCTGCGCACCGCGCCGGCGCCAGTAGGCATCCTCGCCCAGACCCGCCACCAACTCGCCCGCGAACTCATCGACGAACTGGCCATGATCGACACCAAGATCCGGGCCGCGGACAAGCGACTGCGCCAGCTCGTCACCGCGACCGGCAGCTCCTTGGCCGAGCTCAACGGGATCGGCCCTTCCGGAGCCGCCCGGCTCATCGGCGACATCGGTAACATCGCCCGGTTCGCCACCGCCGCGCACTTCGCATCCTGGAACGGCACCGCCCCGATCGAGGCATCCTCCGGCGACCAAAAACGCCACCGACTCTCCCGGGCCGGCAATCGACGCATCAACCGAGTCCTGCACATCATGGCCGTCGTGCAACTACGGCACGACACCCCGGGTCGCGCCTACTACCAGCGCCGTCTGGCCGAGGGCAAGACCACGATGGAAGCGCTCCGCCCCCGGCTGTCGATCGGGATCGGCGCCGGCAATCCCGGCGGTGGCACGTTCCACGCGATCGTCTTCGCGAACGAGGACGGCCACGCGTTCTCGCTCACCGACGAGCCGTTCGAGCGGGTACCGCAGGGCGGTCGGGACCTGACCGCGGCGCAGGCGCGCGCCCACGAGGACCTGCCGTTCGTCTGGTGGGTCACCGACCACGTCATGCAGCACGATCGACGAGCCTGGTGGATGCGGCATTGGCTGCTGGGCACCACCTGCATCCAGACCCCCGAGGTCTTCGAACGCCACGAGCCCGTCCTACTGGTCAGTCATGACGCGGACGACGGGATCTGGCAGCTGATCGGCGCCTCCGACGCGGACGGCAGTGCCGGCAAGGTCGGACACCTGCACCACGCCGTGGACGAGGACCCCAGCCTGATCGACGTTCTTGACCTACCGCCCGGGCGTAGCGCGGTACGCGCCGGCGTCGAAGAACCTTGGAGCAGCCGCCTCTAACCCGCAATCGAAGGGCGCATGCCGTGCTTCCTCGCAGGCCTTCTATCAGCCGCTGGTGAACCGTAAACGGGGCATCCGGATCTGCCGCCGAGCGTGCGCGTCCGCCTGCAGTGGCGGGTAACGCGGCGTGACGCGCACGCAGGCTGCCCGCTGCGCACGCTCGTGGCCGAGATGAGGGCGCCGGCTAAGAAAACCGCGTGACGCGTTGTGCATCCGCTTCCGCCTGGGTTCGCCGCTCTGGTTTGCTGTCGGAGGGTCACCCGCGGTCGTTGTCGCGGGCGTATTGCCGACGGGGTGGGATGAGCCCGCGACCAGGGCGCGTAGCCCTTCTGGAAAGGATCCTGACCACGCCGGGGTTGGGCAGCGAGATTGCTGGGCCGAGTGGAGGCTGGGCGCCGACGGCGTGTTGGGCGTGCTGACACGCCGTCGGTGGACATGCGACCAGTGGCGCGGGTCAGCGGACGAACTGGTAGTACAGGTGCGTCACACCGTCGCCGGGTGTGATGCGGATGGGGGTGAGCTCCTTCCAATCAGGGCCGATGTGGTCCCACAGCCGGACTCCGGTGCCAAGCAGCACCGGGGCCTGGTGCAGATGCAGTTCGTCGAGCAGCCCGGCGGCGATGGCCTGCTGGACGATGCCGGCGCCACCCGACAGGAACACGTCGCGTCCCGCGGCGGCCTCGGTGGCTTGCTTGACGGCCGATTCCAACCCTTCGGTCACGAACGTGAAGCTGGTGCCGGTCCGGTGCAGCGGCTGGCGCGCCCGGTGGGTGACCACGAAGACGGGGGCGCGGAACGGTGGTTGCTCGCCCCAGGGTTCTTCGCCGAAGTTGAACATGGTGCGGCCCATGACGTAGGCGCCGGTGTTGGCGAATTCGTCGCCGACCAGTTCCGAGGAGATCGTGTCCTCACCGCCGTCCATGCCCTGGCGCTCCCGCCACGCGGCCAGCCCGAACACCCAGTTGTGCACGCGATTGTGCACCGCAAACCATTGCTCGGGGTCACTCGCGCCGACGTACCCGTCGACTGAGATCGACATCGCGGCAACGACCTTGCCCATGGAAGCCTCCGATCAGGATCTGGTTTCGGAGCCTTGCCGGCGTGAGGACGGAAATCCGCTGCTGTCGCGGCGTCCCGGCTCCGGCCTCCGGCATGTGTGCCGGAGACAGGCGACACGCTACGTGCCGTGTAGACCAGGTGTCAACACGACACGTGCCGTTTCCGATATAGTGGTAGTCGTGCCTGTGTCCCCGAACCCACACCGCAGAAGCGAGACGAGCCGCCGAGCCATCCTCGACGCGGCGCTACAGCTCTGCGCCGAGTCCGGTTACGGCCGACTCACCATCGAGGCCATCGCCGCCAGAGCTGGCGTCAGCAAGAAGACGATCTACCGATGGTGGCCGTCGAAGGGCACGGTAGTACTGGAGGCCATCGACGACGTGGCAACCATGGTGGCTGACTACCCAAACACCGGTGACCTTGCCGCAGACCTGCGCACCCAACTCACCGCCGTCATCCATCTGCTCACGCCTCCGGACCGCTCCGCGGTCGTCGGTTTGATCGCCGAAGCTCTCCAGGACACCGAGCTAGCCGGCGAGCTTCGGAAACGACTGATCGCACCCCGCATCGCCCAGTTCAAGGACCGCATGCGGCAAGCGCAGCTCAGCGGGCAACTCGCCGCCGACGCGAACCTCGACATCGCGGTGGATCTGCTCTACGGGCCTCTCTACCACCGGCTCGTCTACCACCTGGGCATGCCCGACCCCGGCGAACTCGACGCGCTGATCCAGCACACTCTGCGTGCGTTCGACGAGGCCCCCTAATCCGACGAAGCCTCGCCCGCAGAAGCGCTGAGCTACGTGGCAGGGCACCGGATGTCTGGTTGATCGGCCACCAATCACGGGAGGGACCATGACGCGTATGTCGCTGCCCACTCCTACGCTGCCCACCGCTCGCCTTCGGCTGCGTCCCTTCGACGACGCGGATGCGAACGCCCTCTTCGCGCTGCACAGCAACGCCTACGTGCTGCGCTACTGGGACGCGCCACCGTGGAGCGAACGCGGGCGCGCCGAGCGGTTCATCACGGCTTGCCGGCAGATGGCAGAGGAGGGCACCGGGGCGCGGTTGGCCGTGGATCGTGTCTCCGACGGGGCGTTCATCGGCTGGTGCGGCCTGAGCCGGTGGAATCCGGACTACCGCAGCGCATCGCTGGGCTACTGCTTCGACGAGGCAGCGTGGGGCCATGGCTACGCGACGGAGGCCGCGCGCGCCTTACTGCGGTGGGCATTCGACACGCTGGACCTGAATCGAGTCCAGGCCGAGACCGATACGCGCAACGTGGCATCTGCCCGAGTGCTGGAGAAGCTCGGGTTCGTGCGGGAAGGAACGTTGCGGGAAGACTGCGTCGTGAACGGCGAGGTCTCTGACTCGTGGGTCTACGGGCTGATCAGGCGGGAGTGGCGGCCGTCGTCCGAGCCGGTTCCCGCTCGCTGAGTCCGATCTCCCCCCGCACGACGTCGCCCGGCATCCGGGTGCTTCGCTGCGTCGAGGGGCCGGCACCGGGCATCTCTCATGCCGCCATGGAGCTCGCTACGGAACGTCACGGCTGGTTGGTTGGTTGCTTACTTACCGCAACTGCCGATGAGCGGACCGCCGGTCGGACTCACTCTTGGGGGCCGTCTCCCATTCGCGCCAAGCGCTCGCGACTCAGATACCGAACCGGCTTGCCGAGCGACTCCGCGTAGGCAATCTCCCGTCGGGTTGACTCACCTAAGTAGCCGCCCGGATCCACGATGTACACCTCGTCAGCCATGCGAATCTTTTGGAAGTGCACGCCGCCAAGCCGCCCCCTCAGGTCCGAGCTGTCGACTGTCCAGTCGTAGTCCGGCAGATCGGGGAGGCTGAACATTCCGAGGCTGATCACGACGCAACCTTCCATCGTGAGCCGCTGGTTGACCTCCGCGAACTCAGCCTCAAACTTGGTCGAGCCGCAGAGCGTGATGACCTTCGCCTCACCCTCGGCCGACTGCGGCGCCTGCTGGTCCTCCATGAGGTTCATGATCGGTGAACGGGCAGGACAAGTCCATCGCCGCCCCTGGACGATATTAAGGCCGGGTGTCTGTGATGTCTGTGACAGAATCGCCTATTGTCCGTCACGAAAGGTGGCCGCAGTGACTGATGTCGAGCTGATCATCGCCGCGCTCGTGGCAGGTGTCGCCACCGGCACGACCGACGTGGCGAAGGCCGCGCTCACCGATGCCTACGACACGCTGAAGCGTCAACTGCGGACCCGGCTCGCGGGGCGTCCGCGGGCACAGGCGGCCCTCGATGCACGGGAGACCGAGCCTGCCCACTGGCAGGTGGCACTTGGCGACGAGCTAACCGCCAGCGGGGCGGCCGACGACGCGGACGTGCTGGCCGCCGCGCGCCTGCTGTTGGAGCTCGCCGACCCGGACGGGGTACGGGCCGGGAAGTATACGGTCTACGCGTCCGGCGCCAAGGGCGTCCAGGTGGGTGACCACAACACGCAGACCAACACTTTCGACTGAGCTGGCGTCCGGTCATGCCGGACGGATCGCGGCGAGGTTGGCCGTCGCCATGGCGGTGAGCGGGTGGTCGACACCCCACCGCTCCTCGCCGTCGGACCGCGTCTGCAGAAGCAGCGCGACGGCATCGTCGCGGCGGTCCGCCCACGCGTAGCCTAGTGCGAGGTTGTTCAGGCAAGTCAGGGTGGCCGGATGCGCCGGGCCTAGGACTCTCCGGCAGCGATCGGAGTTCTGCTCCAGCGTCGCGATCGCGTCGTCGACCCGCCCGAGCGCCCGGTACGCGGACCCCAGGTTGGTCGCGGAGACCAGCGTGTCCGGGTGTTCGTCGCCGAGGAGCCGGCGCCGGTCGGCGAGCACGTCCTCGAACATCGCGGCCGCCTCGTCGATCCGCCCCGCCAACCGGTAGGCGCTGGCGAGGTTGTTGCGGGCGGTCAGCGTGTCGGGATGCGCGGCGTCCAACACCCTCCGGCGGTCCGCGAGGTTGCGCTCGAACATCGCGACGGCCTCGTCGATCCGGCCGATGGAGCGGTAGGCGTACGCGAGGTTGTTGCGGGCCGTGAGTGAGTACGGATGCTCCGCACCGAGGACCTGTGGGCACCGCTCGGCGTTCTGCTCGTAGAGTGCGAGGGCGTCGCCGAGCCGGCCCTTGGCGAGGTACGCGTTGGCGAGGTTGTTGCGGCAGGCGATCGTGTCCGGATGGTCAGGACCTGACACGCGCTCACGTTGGACGTGGTTGTCCTCCAAAACGGCCAGGGCCCGGTCCGCCTCGCCCGCCGACAGGTACACGCAGGCGAGGTTGCTGGCGGCCGCCAGCGTGTGCGGATGCTCGCTGCCGAGGACGTCCCGGCGTTCCGTGGCGGCCCTTTCGTACAGCGAGATCGCCTCCGCCAACCGGCCGATCGCCTCATACGCCCCCGCGAGGTTGCCCCGGGAGGTGAGCGTGTCGGGATGTTTCGGGCCTAGAATGCGCTCCCGGTCCCGCAGGTTCCGCTCGAACAGCGGGATCGCGTCAGCGACGCGCCCCATCGACCGGTACCCGTAGGCCAGGTTGTTCCGGGAGGTCAACGTATCCGGATGCTCCTCACCACGCAGCTGCTCGTTACGGTCGACGACCTGCTCGAACAGCGCCACGGACGCCGCCACCCGGCCGGCGGAACGGTAGGCGCTGGCGAGATTGTTGCGCACAACCAGTGTGGTCGGGTCGTCGTCGCCGAAGAGGCGCTCGCTGGTGTCGAGGGACTGCTCGTACAGCGGGATCGCGTCGCCGAGCCGTCCCAGCGACTCGTACGCCGTCGCGAGGTTGTTGCGCGACGCCACGACGTCCGGGTGGTCGGCTCCCAGGTGGGCCTCGTACCGGACCAGAGCGTCGGCGAGGTACGCCGTGCCCTGCACCAGCTGGCCCTGCACTTGGAGGTACGCCCCGGTCAGATCCAGGACGTACGGAAGGTCTGACGTGCGGTGCTCGGGCGGCAGGTGGGCGACGATCGCGTTGATGTGCGGAAGCAGCAGGTTCCACCGTGGCCATCCGGCGACGTCACGCCACACATCGCCGGGCAGTGCGTCGCGGATCAGCCGCAGCGCCTGCTCCACCACGGGCGGCTCGGCGGACCTCGGGGCGAGATCGGTTGTATCCGCCGTCCGCGTGATTGCCTGGACCAACCGGTGCACGCTGACGCTCCCGCTGGCGCGCGTCACCATGCTGTAGGAGGCGAGGAGCGCCAGAGCCTCGGACACGTCGAGCGGCTCATCGGCCAGCGGGACCAGCACGTCGTCCGGCAGCTCCTCCGGCGCCAGGTAGGCCAGCACGCGCAGCAGTCGTGCCGCCAGCGTCGAGCGGGCGGCGACCGCGTTCATGGTAACCGTCCACACCCGACGGACCGTGCGATCCTGGTTTCCGCCTTCGCCGGCGGCGTCGTACATTCGCGCCGGGTGCCTGGCCAGTAGGGCCCGATAGTCGGCAGGGGTCACCTGGTGCTGGGTGATGTACGCGGCGGCCTGCTCCAGCGCCAACGGCAGATCGCCCAGATCGGCGGCGAGCAGCTGGAAGGCGGCCTCGTCGGTACGGCGCGTCAGGCGCGTGAGGAGCTGGACGCTCGCGGCGCGGTCCAGCACGCCGAGGTGAAGCGTCGCCAGGCTCAGCCTCGCCCAGCGCGCGTCGCCGAGGTCCCGGCGGGTGGTGACCAGGATGTGACCCCGGCCGTGCAACGCGCCAAACAGGTCGCCGACGTCGGCTGGGTCTTCGACGTTGTCGAGGACCAGAAGCCAGCCCGGGTGGCTCTGCAGCCAGCCGATCGCCCAGGTCGTGGCCTGGGCGAGGTTCGGCATCGGATGCAGCCTCGTCGTCAGGTCGGCGAGGCCGAGCGTGACCCGCTCCGGGGTGTCCGCCGTGATCCACCAGACGAAGGTGTACCGGTGCGCGTAGCGGCGCGCGTAGTGGATGGCCAGCTCGGTCTTGCCGATGCCGCCGAGGCCGTGCACGACCTGACCGATCGCGCCGTGCCCCCGGCTGAGCAGCTGATCGAGGGCCTCCAGGTCGCGGCCGACGAAAACGGCCGCGGGTGCGGGAAGGTTGTGCGTGCCGGCCGGCGGGACCACGGCGTCCGGCGGCGGCACCAGCGACCGGTCCGGTGCGAACACATTGGTCTGTGTGTTGTGGTCACCGATCTGGACCCCGTACGACCCGACGATCCTTACCGAGCGCTCGCTCCTCGGCTCGTCCACCGGTCCGGTGCTCCCGGACATACGAATCACCGCCCGTGTCAGAAGCGCTGGGCACGCGCCCCAAGCATCTCGCGTTTCCCGGCCCTGGGTCGACCCCTCATACGGTCAGATCCTCTGATCGACAATTCCTGGGCGCCTGTCCAAAGGGTACGCAGATGTCGAATATTCGATGGGAATCAATTGACGTCGGCAACTGGCAGGACGCATCATTAGCCGGGGTTATCCCATCGAGTGCGATCCGGCGGGCGGGCCGAACCCGCACGGTCGCGCGGTCCCGCCGAAGCAGGAGGTGGCCACGTGGCGGCGACGTTGATAACGGGCGGCTGCGGCTTCGTAGGGCGAAATCTCGTCAAGGACCTATTGGCCGACGGCGCGGGGATTATCTGCATCATCGACGACCTTTCGGCCGGTGCCAACCCGGTGACGTGGCTCGATGCCGGATTGGTCGACCGCCCCGAGGACACCGTCGGGAAATACGAGACGGACGCGGGGGCGGAGATTTGGATTCTCCGCACCGACGTACGTGTTGGCCTGCGAAAACTGCCCGGAGCGCACTGGGCTCGACACTGGGGCCCGTTCGACGACGTCTACCATCTGGCCGCTCGTGTGGGCGGAAGGCTAACGATGGACAGACGGCCACTGTTCATCGCGGAAAATCTCGCCATCGACGCCGCATTCTTCTCCTGGGTCGCCGAGCACACCGATTCCATCGGCCGCGTGCTCTACATGAGCTCCAGCGCGACCTATCCCGTCGAAATGCAGCGTTTTGGAGGCAACGCGGCGCTCCACGAGGCACTTGTCGACCAGCATTCGGGCATGGGTACGGACGGCGTGTACGGCTGGTCCAAGCTCACCGGCGAGTTCCTGGCCCGCAACGTCTCCGCCAAGGCGGGCATCCACGTGGCGTGCGTGCGCCCATTCAGCGGCTACGGTCCCGGCCAGGCGCGGTCGTATCCGGTGACGGCGATCGCTGAACGGGCGATCGCGCGAGTGGATCCGCTCCCGGTCTGGGGGCCGGGCGTCCAGCAGCGGGACTTCCTGTTCGTCTCCGACCTCGTGGCGGGAGCGCGGCGCGCACTGGACCGGATCTCCGGAGGCACCGCCGTCAATCTCGGCACCGGGATCGGCACCACCTTCCGCGAGGTGGCCGAGAGCCTGGCCCGCTGCGTCGGCTACTCGCCGACGGTGGTGTCCGATCCGGCCAAGCCGGTCGGGGCGGAGGTCCGGGTCGCGGACACGGAGCTGATGGCCGCGTTGCTCGACTGGCGACCCAGCGTCAGCCTGGACACCGGACTGGCGCACGTCGTGGCCGAGCTCCGCAGCGGCCCGTCCGACGGCTCGCCGGCGACCGTTTCGACCGTCGAGGATCCCGCTTGATAGTCGTCTCGTACCGCGGTCCGGTCACCAGCGCTGGCGACGGCGACACCACCGTGATCAGGCGGGCGACGGGCGGGCTCGTTAACACGCTCGCCCCCGCGCTGGCGAGTCGGGACACCAGTTGGCTTTTCACCACCGGACATCCGGGCTGGAGCGCAGAGGTCCGGCGGCGCGCGGATGAGATGTTCGGCGGGTCGGGACGTCTCCACCCCGTCGCCGTCGATCCGGAGACCGCGCACCTGCACTACGACCTGTTCGCCAACTCGCTGCTCTGGCCGCTGTTCCACAACGGTTTCGACCGTAGCCACGCGCCGTCGTACGACCGGCTGTTCCACCGGGCGTGGCGCGGATACCAGGAGGTCAACCGTCTCGTCGCCGCCGAGGTCGCTGTGCTGGCCCGCCCCGGGGAGGCGGTCGTCGTACACGACTACCAGCTCATGCTCGTCCCCGGCATGCTGAAGCGGCAACGACCGGACCTCGCCTTGGCGTACTTCCACCACATCCCGTTCGTCTACCCGGACAGCCTCGGCACGCTCGCGCGGCCGGTCGCCGGGCAGGTGCTCTCCTCATTGAACGCGGTGCCCGCGGGCTTCCAGTCGACCCGCTGGCAGCGCGCGTTCGAGCAGTGCTGTCGCGACTATCTCGAAACTCGCGACTCGTTCTCGTTCGTGGCGCCAGTCGGGCCCGACATACACCACCTGGACACCCGGGCCGGCACGGCGGACGTGGCGCGACACCGTTCGGCGCTCCGGCGGGTCAGCGGCGGGCGCCGGTTGGTGGGGAGGGTCGACCGGGCCGACCCGATGAAGAACGTCGAGCGTGGGCTCCGCGCCGCCGATCTGCTCCTGACGGAGTCGTCGGACCTGGCGAGAAACACGGTGTTTGTCCACCACCTGGTGCCGACCCGGGAGTCCGTCCCCGGCTACCGGGAGCACGCCGACACGCTCGACCGGCTCGCCCGCGACATCAACGCGCGGCATACCGTTGACGGGCGTCCCCCGGTGATCGTCTATCGGGAGGATGACTACGATCGGGCGATCGCGCTGCTCGCGGAGTACGACGTGCTGCTGGTGAACCCGGTGCGCGAGGGGATGAACCTCGTCGCACAGGAAGGGCCTCTACTGAACACGAGGTCGGGAGTGGTAGTCGTGTCCGAGGAGTGTGGATCGTCCGAACTGCTCGCGGATGCCGCGCTGGGCGTGCACCCGCTTGACGTCGCCCAGACCGCAGAGGCGCTCCGATACGCGATCGAGATGGGCCCGGACGAGCGCGCGGAGCGGGGCCGACGGCTGGAGGCCGCGGTACGGCACCACTGCGCGACGCCGTGGCACGACTCGGTGGTCGACCTGGCCCGGCTCCTGCGAACCGGCGCGGCCTAGTAGTGCTTCGTCATGATCCGCATCGGCGGCGTTGCGCCGCCACAGCGGCGGCCGCGGCTGGGCTGACGGTGATGGCGGTGGCGCTCAGCCCACCCGCCGCGCGAGCACTCGACTGCACATCCTTGTCGCAGCGGCTAAGGACGGATACGGCTGGAAGGCCCGCGGCCTCGCTGGCCGAACCGGGCTTCGACAGGGACATGTGGATCGGCAACGCCTGCCTCACCGGCTTCGGCCGCCGCCTGGTGGTGTATGCGCTGCGCCGTTCACCAACAAGCCCGATTTCTTCGACCGGGGCGGCTTCACCGCGGTGGTCGACCTGCACACCGGTGTGGTGAAGAAGCCGACGGTGCAGAGCTCGCTGGCCTATTTCAACCCGGCTGCGGCACGGGGGAGAGGGCGGTGCTCAGCGGAGAAGGCTATCGCGAGGGTCAGCCCCTGGCGCTCACGGGCAGGCGTCGCACCAGCGCGTCGACGTCGGCGCGGATCCTGGGCAGCAGGGCGTACAGGTGGTCGCCCGGGCACAGCGTGGCACCGGCCGCGGGGTTGGCGGTGTGCCAGTCCTGGTGGCCGGCGATCGTGGCGATGGTCGCCGACGCGCCGGACACCGGGTTCACGTAGCGCGTGGTGCCCAGCGGGTTGAGCCGGGTCGTCGCCGCCAGGAGCGCCAGCACGTGGGTCAGCGACCGCATCGACGCCGCCGAGGGCGGGCCCAGCATGTAGTTGCCGAGCACGCAGATACCGATGTTGCCGGCGTTGAAGCCGCCGACGTGACTGCCGTTCACCATCATCGGGAGCCCATTGGTGCTGAGCGTCGGCCCGAACACCGGAATCGAGTCGGGGTCGGAGTACGTGCCCTCGTACACCCGGCCGTGCTCGTCGATGATCAACTGGTAGCCGATGTCGCCCCAGTCGTTGACGACCGCCTGGTTGTAGTAGATGCCGCGGATGTGGGGGATCGGGTCCGGGGGCGGGTTAGCCTCTCCGCTGTGGTGCACGGTGAGGGTCTGCACCGGGTAGAACGCGGGCGGGGTGTCCAGCGTGCCGTCCGGGTTGAGGCGGTACGACTCGTCGGCTCCCCAGGCCGCCCGGCTCAGGTAGCGGGGGCGGAACTGGGCGGGCGCCGTGAAGGGCAGGGGAGCTTCCGGGGCGGCGGTCGCCCGGGCCGGGCCGTCCACGGTGTTTACTTCGGTTACCCGCACCGCATTGCCGCGTACCTCGTAGCTGAGCGCGCCGGAGGCGGGGATCAGGGTACGGCGCCGCACTGCGGTGCCGTCCGGGCCGCACGGGCAGTCGGTCACCGGCTGCCAGGGCTGCAGGCCGTCCGCGGTCCGGATCCGTACCGACTCGGCTCCCGCGACCGACAGGTGGGTGAGCGGGAGCATCGGCGAGACCGCGACGCCGGCCGGGACTGTGCCCCGGGCGGCGGACATGGTTCGGGGCACGGTTGGGCTGGTGGCGGCTGCCGGGCCGGCAGCCGCCACCACCAGTGGCGTAGTGACGGCGAGCCCGGTGGCGCCGCGCAACAAGGATCGACGAGAGACCATGAGTGGTGAACCTACCAAAGCTGCCCAAAGTGACAAGAGTTCCTTGGCCGTGCGGATGTCCTGCTGTCAGCTCAGCCGAGCCTTCCGGTCCGCGGCGGAGGGCTGCCGCGATGTCCGCCGTGGCCGAGACCGTTGCTCCCGCGGCCTCACCGTCCGCGATGCACGGTCAACCCCCGCGGGTTGGTCGTGGGGATATGGAGGGTGAGGCCGCGGGAGCTACGGTCGGGATCGCGACGGACGTCGCGGTAGCTCGATGTCTATGAATCTCGCAGAGTTGGTGCTGGCGGTCAGCCGACCAGGACCCGGTTGTCCAGGATGATCCCGTTGACCAGGTGGGCGGCCGTGAAGCCGCCGGCGCCGAGGCCGTACCAGGCGTAGACGAAGCCCGCGATGTCCCGCGCGACCAGGTCGCCGTTGTCGTCCCCGTTGATGTCCTCCAGTCCGACCATCCGGTATTTGTACGGCTCCCAGCCACAGCCGATCTCGTCCGACCGCCCGCGCCGGGGTCGGCGCCGCCGCGAGCAGCAGCGCGGTCACCGCCACCAGCAGGCGGCCGGCGAGCCCTTGCCAGGTCCTTGTCTTTCTCATGTCCGGGGGAGCCGGCGGACGGGGAAACGGCTTTCATGGTTCCACTCCTTTCAGGGGGTCGGGAGGATGACCTGGCTGTGCACGAGGTAGTGGTCGGAGCAGGGGATGTCATCGCAAGTGCCGACGTCGCGGTTGACGACGACCCGGCCGATCGGGACGTACAGGTGCCAGCGGCTGGCGAAGACGTAGTCGAGCTTGCGGTCGCTGTAGGTCGCTTGGCCGCCTTGGAAGAGTTCGCAGGTGGGGAGGGAGATGCAGACCCGTTCCTGTTCGACTTCCCAGAAGTCGCCGGTGCCCAGCGGTGCGCCGTAGAGCGGTCCGAGGCCGGCGTCGGTCGGTGGTGTGGGTATGTTCGTGTCGCCGGCGATGACCAGTGGCATCTGGCGTGCCTCCGGCCCGAAGACGCGGGCGAGCTCGCGAGCTTGCACCGCGGCCTCCTGGTTGGCCGGGTAGCCCTTCTCCAGGTGGGTCGCGCAGAATTTGGTGTCCCGGTCGGCGCCGGGCAGACGCCCCGTCACGCACGCGACCGACCGTTTCGTGATCTCGGGGATCGGGAGCCCGTCCTCGGCGAGCTTGTTGTCGAGGCCGAAGATGAACTTTTGTGTGCGGGTGACGGTGCCTCGGATGAGGACGACATTGCCGACGTTGAGCAGTGCCGTCGGGTCTCCGGGCGCGCACCAGAGGTTGCCGGCCTCGGCGGGAGCGAAGGTGCCGGCCATCTGGTAGCCGACGTCGGTGAGCCGGTCGAGGAGGTAGTTGTACTGGTTCTGGCAGACCTCGTTGAGCGTGAGGACCTCCGGCTGCCGGTCGAGTACCTCGGTCACCAGCCGGTCGATTACGGTCGTGTCGCCGAAGTGGTCGGCGGCGCCGGCGACGTTCCAGTCGAGCATCTTCACGGTCTTCATGCTGGCTGCGGGGACCAGCGCGACCGCGTCCCAGGCGACGCGCTCCGCGCCGTTGCCGTCGAGGGTGACCGTGCTGAGGCTGACCTCGGGAACGTTGTTGAACATGTACGTGCCGATCGGGATCCACCGGTTACCGTCACCTTGCTGGCGCACGACGCTTTGCCGTATCCCGAACTGGGTCTTGATGTGGTAGCGGGCCTGGGTGGTGCCGTTGTGCAGTTGTGGCAGGTGGACATAGATCTTGGCAAGGCCGCTGAACGTCTGGTCGAACGTCCATCGCCCGGTCGCCTCGAGTGCGGTCGACGTGCGGGCGTTGGACATCCAGAAGTGGCCGCCGAAGCCCATCCCCAACTGGTGTGTGTCGATCTTGCCAGGTCGCTGTCCAGCCGCGTTCTCGGTGAAGTGGAACCCGAAGCTGCCCGCGTTCGCGGTGCGGGGACAGTTCGGGCGCACCGACGGGATCCAGGACGCCAGGTTGTCGACCACCCGCGCGCCGGCCGGCAGGCCGGAGAGATCACAGCGGGGCGGGTAGGCCGTGCCGTCCTCCTGGTAGGCGTAGCCAGGGTCGAACCGCAGCAGTTCGTTGCCGCAGGTGGGGGTCCGTGCCGGGTCGGTGGTCACGCAGTCCGGTTTCCAGCCCGCCGGCCGGTGGTACCAGCACTTGAGGTCGATGCGTCCGGCCGCGTTGCGGTGGGCGCATGGCCCGGCTGGCTCGCCGATCACCTTCGGGTCGTCTGGCAGCCAGGTCGCCCCGAAGTCGCAGTTGTTGCTGAAGTCGCAGAACATGTCGTGCGGCGGGATGACGTGGTGGCGGTTGCGCGGCGCGGTGACCGAGTCGCCGTTCCACCACGCGGCGCGGTAGCCGGCGACGAGCGTGTCCGGCGCCTCCAGCACCTCGACCGGGTGCGCGGCCCAGCCCATCACCTTCTCCGGATAGGGCCAGTCCTGCGGGTGCGCGGCGTCGGCATAGTCGACGCGGTACTCGTCGGTCTCCAGGAACGAGCCGCGGTTGGCCGGATACTTCGGGTTGGCCGGGTTGTTGGCCCAGCCGACACCCCAGGCGCCGTCGTTGGCAGCGGCCTCCGCCTGCGGATAGAAACCCGAGTTGTACGCCCAGACGGCGAAGTACCAGTTCTCGATCTTCGAGGACAGGCCGTTGTTGATGTACAGGCCGGCCTGGCGGGTCTGGTTCCACTTCTTCTGCAGGATCTGCAGCCCGGCCGCGACATTGGCGGCGAAGTCCAGCGCGATCGCTCGCTGCTCCTCGTACGGCCGCGCCGTGTCGTTCTCGTCCTTCTCCCGGCCGAGCAGGCGCATGCCGTCGGTCACCTGCGTGACGCCGTAGCCGCAGTCGGCGTGGTCGAAGCGGATCGTCCAGTCGTCGGTCTCGGTGCCGTTGTAGATGTTGACGCCGTAGTAGTTGCCGATCAGCGGGTTCGCGGTCACGCCGGGCACCGCGAAACGGGCTGCCTGCCACAGGTTGGATTCCTGCGCCGCGATGCCCAGCATGATCTGCGCTGGGACATCGCCGCCGCCGTTCAGCGGGACCGGCGGGAACATCGTCTGCGGCGTGTAGGCCGACATGCCGAGGTTCTTCCAGTTCGCCGGCCGGGCCACGTTCAGCACGCCGCGCACGGCCTGGTCTACCGCCCACTCCACCTGCCGGGGCTTGGGCTGCATCGCCTGATTGCGCGGGTCGTTGCGGGGCACCGAGCAGTAGCGGTCGGCCATGTCCGCAGGATCGGCCGGGTCGGACGCTATCGCCCGCGGCCCGGCGCTGCCATCGCCTGCGGGCTGCAACGCGGGACTCAGCTCCCGCCCGTTCACCGCGCCCGTGCCGACCTCGGCGAAGGTCAACTCGGCACCGGTGGTCAACGACCGCGCGTCGATCCGTACGTCCGGCGCCGTGCGGGCGACCGGCACCCGCGGGTCGGCCGCGCCGGTCCGCAGCACCGACGTGACCACGAGCGCACCCTCGGTGGAGACCCGGCTGCCGGCCGGCACGTCGAGCGTGCGGACGCTCGGCGCGTCCTCGATGCCGGCGTCCCGGCCGGTGCCTGTGACGTAGACGCGCCCGCCACGGCCGGACGTCACGTCCAGGCCGGTCAGCGGGCCGCGCGCCACCGTGGACGCCGTGCCGCCCAACGTGACCCGGCGGGCGAGCGCGCCGTCGCGGGTGCGTTCCAGGTACACAACGCCGCCGTCGGCGTCCGCGGTTAGGCGGAACGGCACCGACGCCGCCGGCGCTAGCACCCGGCGCACGCCCTCGCCGTCCACCCGTACCACCGCGCCCCGGTCGGCGGCCACGATGCCCTTCACGGTCGGCACCGGCGAGGTGAGCTGGCCCGGGACGGTGATCGGCGCCCGCATCGCGCCGGTACGCCCGTCCACCGTCAACAGCCGGGTCTTGGTGCCGCCCGCCTCGGTGGCCTGGGTGAGCACAGCGTCCTCGCCTGCGCCGCAGCCCGGGTTGAAGTAGGCGAGGCTGGTGCGGACCGTCAGCTTGCGCACCGCGCCGGTGCCCAGGTCCACGACCGCGGTGAAGCCGCCCCGGTCGAACAGCGCCTCGTTGTTGGTGAACGTGCGCGGCGCGTAGACCACGACGGCCCGGTCGCCGGACCCGGTCACGCATGCGTTGCCGATCCACTGGTCCGCCTCGATGCCCGGCTCGCTCAGCGTCGCCGCGGTGCGCCACCGGTAGCCGTCGGACGCGTCGGCGGTCAGCAGATGGAAGCCGTCCTGGTCACCAGCCGTGATCCAGGACTGGTCGGCCGAACGCGCCCAGCCCTCACCGAGCGCGACGGCCCGGCGATCCGCCGGAACCACCGCTTCATAGACGTGCTCCACCGGCGCGGCAACGGCCGCCACCGGCACCGAGATCGGGACAAGGGCACCGACCAACACCGCTCTCAGTATCGACATGGGCCCTCCCGCTGACGCGTGTCTGGACGGACCCCATGGTCGGGAGGCAGCGGCTGCCGCGACTACACCTTTAACCCGAGGCTGAAAGGTACGGGCGCGTACGTTACCCAGCAGATTGGCCAGTACCTGCCGGAGCGCGCCCGTCAACCAGCAACGGCCACAGACCCGACCGGGCGTGCTCGGCACGTATCCGCGACCACAGACCCGGCAACGCCGGTCCGTCGCCTACCCACAACGCGGGCTGGTCGCCGTCGCCGGATTTCGGGTAGCACGGTCCGTCCTGGCGGCAACGACACCGACAAAGGTGCGATCGCCGGCATCCGCATCCGGGAAAAGTTCGTGCAACTCATCTGGCAAGCCGGGGCTCAGGGCCACGCCGGACAGTAAACCATCGACGACACCAACCGCTACCAGCCCGGCCGGCGGCGACTCGCGCTCGTCCCTTCCGTGCAAGGCTGTGGCTTCGCGGGTCCCGGTTTGCGTACCGGTAGGCCGCTGGGCAGGTGCCGTGTTCAGTCGCTTCCCAAACCGGCCCCGGCTCGAACCCGTCCCAGCAACGAGGTTCTGCCGTCCCTTCGCGCCAGAACCTCGACCGCCAAGCCCCATCCCCCGGCGACATGCATCAACATCAGCGACGCCGAGTGCCAGGTGGGTTTGACATCGACTTCCACACGGGCGAGGACCCGGTGCTGTCCACTGCTTCCCATGTCGCTGTTCTAGTCGTTCATGTCGGCACGGTCGACGAGGGCGATGGTGACGTCACCCTTGACATCCGGGTGAAGGCTCAGCGAGTCGACGAGTTGCCGTACGAAACCGCCTTCGATGTTCCCACTTGGCGACTCCAAATCGGTGACGCTGACGGGAGCGAAGAGGCCGCACTCCGGCCGGGGAGCTGGTTGCTTCAGTTCGACGTAGACGACCCAGCGGAACCTCACCTCGTCAAGATCGTGATGTCACCGCTCTGACCACGCTGCGGCAGATCAGAGTGCACTGATCTGCCGAGTTGAGTGCGTTCAATCTATTGATTGCTTACTATCGTTGAGGCGCTCCGAGATCACGGGGCACCAGCGAGAACAGGATGAGATCAACCCGACTAGCGTGGATCAAACCGGCATTTCGCAGGATACCTTCCCGATGCAGTCCCGCGCGCATAGCCAC